>NZ_JBLKNX010000013.1:0-173488 GCF_051414055.1 Halosimplex halobium | reverse complement strand
TCCCGAATGTACGTCAAGTCTTCCAGAACCAGTACGGGATTCTCGACGGATTCGGCGTACTCCACGACTTCGCGGGTGACACGATGGAACACGTCGTCTATCTGGTTCCACAGGTCGTCACCGAACGACTCGGCGAGACGGTCGCTTCCGCGTTCTTGAAGCCGTCGCGTAGCGGTGAAGTAGGTCTTGCGGAGCCGACGAACAGTCTTGCCCTCGTCAGCCCACAGTTCGGGGCGAGTCGGAGAACCGTGGTCGTCGCGGTGACACACCGTGACGAGTGATGCTTCCCCGATGTCCACTCCGATAGGCGTCCGTTCGTCGTCGGACGCCTTGGAACAGTCCTCCACGTCGCGGGTGGCGGTGACGTGGAGATACCACGTCCCATCCCGCTGGAACAGCCGACTCTCACCCATCTCCGCGTCACCAGCGTGCAACGCTTCCAGCCAGTCCCGTTGGTCGGGATTCGGCTGTGCTGGCATCCAGAGACGGTAATCCTCGTGGTGCGGGATTTTGACGTACCACTCGATAGCGTTCTCGGGCTTGTGGTCGAGCTGAAGCCCCTCGTTGGTGAACCGAACAGGGTGGTTGTCGTGCAGGTCGTCCGCGTTGTACGTCGTCGTCAACTGCGGGACGTATTTTTTGAGGGCGTTCTTCGCGTACCCCGACAGGTCGTAGTTGACCACCACGTCGTTCGCTTCGGTCTGGGTGGTACAACCAGCGTCGAACGCATCTCGAAGGGCCTGCTGGTAGGCATCTCGCGTCTCGCGGAGTTTCCGCCGTTTGTGTGCGTTCGGGTCTACCAGTTTCAGTTCCAGCGTCTTGGTGAGTTCGGTCATTGGTCGTCTTCCTCGTGACGCTGGATGTAGTCCTGTACCGTTTCGGTGGAGACGTGCCCCGCCGTTCCTGCGTAGTAGCCCCGTGCCCATCGAATCTTCTCGCCGTCGTTGTCGGCGTAGCGGTGGTTGTATTTCCGCGAGGAGATACCCTTGAACCAGTTGGCAAGTAGTGAGGGCGCGTGTTTCGGTGGACTACTGACGAACAGGTGGATGTGGTCGGGCTGAACGGTCAGGTCGATAATCTCCAAGCCTTTGTCGTCGGCGATCTCGTGGAGGATGGTTCGCACACGGTTGGCGACCTCGTTGACGAGTACCGACTGGCGGTACTGAGCGGAGCGTTGCTCCGCGAGGTCAGCGGAATCTTCGATTCCGCCCGACTTCGGCAACCACACTATGTGGTAGTTGAGGTTGTAGGTCGCGTGCCGTGTGGTCTTCATCCGTATTGCACACTATGATTCGTCGAAGTCTTAATACCTCCGTTGGAGCGTGGGAAATCCAGGAATGGCGAGGTTCGTGGATTGACGCACTATGCCTATCGCTTGACCTCCGCCTGAAGACGGAGGTATGCGCTATCGGTCTGTATCACGTCCCGGGCGTCGTCGAGGTCGTAACTGACCGACTCGGAGTCGGCCGTCCACTCGAAACCGAGGGTGAGCCGGGCCGTGTCCTCGCCGACGACCACGTCGGTGACCGTCGCCCGCTCGCGGTTCCCGGTGAGCTCCCGTTCGCTCCGCTGGAGCCGTTCGTAGTCGTCGTCCGTGTACTCGCGGAGGGCCATCCGTACCGGTACTGACAGGGACACGAAAATAAGGTCATCGGGTGTCAGCCGCCGGACTGGTTCGGGCGGTCGTCCCCGCCGTTCCCGTCGTCTCCGCCGGTGTCGAACCGCTCGGCGGCCGACTGGAAGCCCAGCTCGGCCTGTTCCCGGGAGCGGCGGCCCTCGCGCTCGGCGATGGCCTCGGGGTCGGGGTTGGCGTCGTCGTCGATGCTCGCCCACGAGTCGTGGACCTTCGCGTGACACCACCGGCAGAGGAAGACCGTGATCTCGTGGCTCGGGTCGTCGTCCCCGGCCGACCGGTCGGCGTACGACAGATGGTGTTCCTCCAGCAGCGGCCGCTCGTCGTCGTGGGCCATCCGGTGTTCTTCGAGCCCGCAGCGCTCGCACTCCCGGTCACGGTTGCGACACCGGAAGTGCGGGCAGTCGGCCCACTCCCACGGGCCGGTCAGCCCCTCCTCGTCGAGGTCGCCCACGACCGGACAGCGGAAGTCCTCGCGGCTGCGCGCGTCGGCGAACTCGGGGTCGCGGTCGCCCTGCTCGACGGCGAACCGGCAGCGGCCCTCGTCGGTGCAGTGGTCACAGCGGTCGACGTGGGCGTAGGGGTCCGCCACGCCGACCGACGTGCCCGAGGGCGTCTTCTCCATGCACCCGGCCACGGCCGCGATCCGTTAGAGCGTTTCGAGGGCAACCCGGTCGCGACCCCCGGAAGATTTGTACCGGTGTCCCCGCAATCGCCGGCCATGGATCCGCGCAGTATCGCCCCCTGTCTCGTCGTCCTCGTCGCGGTCGCCGGCTGTCTGGGCGGCCCCACCGCGACCCCGGAGCCGACGGCGACCGACGCGCCGACGCCCTCGCCGACACCGACCGAGACCGCCGCGTCGCCGACCGCGACGGCGTCCGGCGGGACCGCCACGCCGACGGCCGACCGCGGGACGCCGACCCCAGCGATGTCGGCGGGGACCGTGACCGTCGAGTACGTCGTTCGCACCGGCGACCTCCCCGACGAGGTGGTCGCGGCGAACGCCACGCTCACCGTCGCGTTCGCCGACACGCACATCTACAACTGCGACGGCGTCTCCACCTCGGCGGCGTCGGGGTCGTTCTCGACGCCGACGCAGACGCCCGACCTGGACCGGGACCTGGACTGTCTCCGGTACGGGGGAATGCAGGTCGGCCTCGCGGACCTGAACGGCTCCCGCTCGCTGGGCGCGTACACCGTCCCGGCGGCGGCCGTCTCGGAGTACGCGCTGGTCGTCCGCGACCTGACCCTGACGCTGGCGAACGGGACCGTCGTCGAGGACGTGTACGCCGGGGCCTTCCGGGCACACACGGCCAGGGACGCACGGGGCGGGACGGTCGGCGCCGAGATCGACGTCGACCGACGACCCGCCGACGCGACGCCGCGACCGAACCGCGGCGCCCACGCCGACAGCTCCTACGAGACGGGGTCGAGCGAGTTCGCCCCGGAGACCGGCGAGCCGCCGGTCCGCTACCGGCTCGCCACTGGCGGGAGCGTCGCCGACGGCGAGCTGACCGTCCGCGTGACCCGCGACGGCGCGCCGGCGAACGTGACGCTGTCGACCGTCGGCGCGGCCGAGTCCCGGTACCGCACCGGCGCCGACGGGCTCGTCGCCCTCGACATCACGAGCCCGGAGATCGTGGAGATCGAAGCGACGGTCGACGGACGAGAACGGTGAGGGGGCGAGCGGACCCATCCTGTTTCTCAGTCTTTGAAATATGGTTCCGGATTTTAAGAGGGCGGTCGTCGACCGAATGACCATGTACGATCGCCCCGTGAAGTGGTACAAGCGATTCATACGACGGTGGATGACTGCGATGGGGATCGACCAGTCGGTCGAGCGGACTGTGGTCGGGGCGGCCGGGATTCAGTTCCTGATATCGGTCGGGCAGGCGGTCCTGCCGTTCGTGACGGCCGGCGTCGCGCGAGTGGCGCTGGGTGCAGTCCTGTTCGTCGCGGCGGCGCTCGCCCTGGTCAACACGGTCTGGATCACCCGCGAGGACGTGGTCGTCCCGATCCAGCGGCTGGAGGCGGCGGCCGACCGGATCGCCGCGGGCGAGGTCGACGTGGCCGTGCCGGCGAGCGACGACCCCTCGGAGGTGGGGAGCCTGACGCGGTCGTTCGCCGAGATGAGTTCCCACATCGAGCTCGTCGCCGCGCAGGCGGACGCGCTGGCCGACCAGCAGTTCGACGCGCCCGTCCTCGACGAACAGGTGCCCGGCGCGTTCGGCGAGTCGCTGTCGCGGATGGCCGACAACCTGCGGGAGCACACGGCGGAACTGGAGTCGATGACCGCCGACCTCGAACGGCGTTCGGAGCGGCTGGAATCGCTGGTCGAGGCGTTCGCCGGGGCGGCCGACCGCGCCGCCGAGGGCGACCTGACCGCGCGGCTCGACGCCGACGACATCGCCGGGGACGACGACCAGTACCGGGAGATCTGCGAGAACTACAACCGCCTGGTCGAGACGCTCGGCGCGACCGTCGGCGACGTGCGCGCGTTCGCCGACGAGGTGTCGGCGGCCAGCGACGACGTGGCCGCGAGCATGGACGAACTCGACCGGACGAGCGACGAGGTCGCCGAGTCGGTCCAGGGGATCTCCGAGGGCGCGACCCGACAGAGCGAGCAGGTCCGGGCGGCTGCCGAGCAGCTGAACGACCTCTCGGCGACCGTCCAGCAGATCGCCGCTTCCGCCGACGAGGTGGCCGACACCGCGGGGACCGCCGCCGAGCGCGGCCGGTCCGGGCGCGACGCCGCGGCCGAGGCCATCGACGCGCTCGACGACCTGGAGGGTCGGATGGAGCGGACCGCCGACGCCGTCGAGGGGCTCGCGGACCGCATGACCGAGGTCGACGAGATCGTCTCGTTCATCGACGACATCGCGGAGGAGACGAACATGCTGGCGCTGAACGCCTCGATCGAGGCCGCCCGCGCCGGGGGCGGCGACGGGAGCGGGGACGGCTTCGCGGTCGTCGCCGACGAGGTGAAGGGCCTCGCCGGGGAGACCCGCGACGCGGCCGAGGAGGTGGGCGACCTCGTCGGGCAACTCCAGCGCGAGTCCGCCGAGACGGCCGCGACGGTCAGGGAGATGCACGACCAGGTCGGCGACAGTGTCGCCACGATCGAGGACGCGCTGGGCGACTTCGAGGACATCGTCGCCGACGTGGGGGAACTCGACGAGAGCGTCAGCGAGATCAGCGCGGCGACCGACGAGCAGGCGGAGACCACCCAGGACGTAGTCGCCGTCGTCGACGAGGTGGCGGGTATCAGCGAGGAGACCCGCGACGAGGCGGAGTCGGTGGCCGCGGCGGCCGAACAGCAGACCGCCTCGGTCTCGACGGTGACCGCGGACGTGCAGTCGGTCGCCGACCGCGCCGACGACCTCCGGGCCGCCCTCGACCGCTTCCGCCTGCCCGACGGCGAGGGCGAGGGGAGCGGGGCGCTGGCGGGCGGCGGGGCCGTCCCGGCTGCGGCGACCGACGACTGATACGGATTATTGCAAGACATTCCGGGATCGGTCGCACGACTGCGTGCGGTCGACCCGGTAAACGCTTGCAATAATCCGTATGAGGGCAACGGTTTTGTCCCGTTCTCTCCAGGATGAGGCCATGCGCCTCGTCCACGAGCCGGCCGACGGCGACCCGCGCACGCTCGCGACGGACGTGGAGCGGGCGGATTCGCTGCTGAAGAAGGTCAAGGGCCTGATGGGCAAGTCCTCGCTGCCCGACGGCTACGCCCTGGTGTTCGAGTTCGGCCGGACGGGCTACCGCGACGTACACATGCTGTTCGTCCGCACGCCGCTGGACGTGGTCTGGCTCCGCGACGACGAGGTCGTCCAGGTGAAGACGCTGGCCCCGTGGCGCGGCACCGGCGTCGCCAAGGCCGACTGTTTCGTCGAACTCCCGGGCGGCGCCGCCGACGGCGTCGAACCCGGCGATCGGGTTTTCCTCGACGACGGCTGACCGTGTCCCCTCGGAGGCGGGTGGCCGGGTCATCCTCGACGACGGCTGACCGGCCCCTCGGCGGGGAGGGCCGACCGGTCAGACCAGGTCGGGCGTCCGTTCCATGTCGTGGAGGCCGTAGACGGCCACGACGACCGCGGCGAGGCCGAAGAACACCACGTAGCCGTCCGGCGTGATCGACGGGTTCCTGACCGTGTACCACACCATCAGCACCGAGACGGCGGCGATCGCCCAGATGTACCACCGGGCGAGCGCGTCCCTGACGATGCCACGCGAGTCGTCCCCCGCGTCGTCCGGATCGGTGCGCAAGTCGACCATGGGACACCGGGAGTGTTGGACGGCCACCCTCGTAAATGGCGGGTCGGTCGGGAGGTGCCGCGGAAAGCGGTTCGCGGCGCCGGCGTCCGTACCGCCTCGACGCCGAACCCGACGGATTAATGAGGGCGGCTCGCTTCACCACGGCATACGATGTCGGACCATACCGACACGGAGGATAGAGGAAGTCGCCTCACGGCGGCTGGCCGAGAAATTCTCCGTCATGTGTGACGGCTCCGGTGAGCGCGAAGGGACCACGCTGTTCGGCGACCATCCCGAGACGACTCACCTCTCTTCGGTTGGGGACGTACAGTTTCTCGACACGACGCTGCGCGACGGCGAACAAGCCCCGGGTGTCTCCCTGACCCCCGACGAGAAGGCCCGGATCGCCCGCGCCCTGGACCGCGCGAACGTCGGGTTCATCGAGGCCGGCAGCGCCTGCACCGGCCCCGGCGAACGGGAGACCATCTCCCGCGTCGCCGAACTCGACCTGGACGCGACGGTCACGAGCTTCTGTCGGGGCATCCAGCGCGACATCGATCTCGCCCTGGAGTGTGACGTGGACGGCATCAACCTCGTCGTCCCGGCGAGCGACCGCCACGTCACCGAGAAGGTCGGGACGACCCACGAGGACAACGTCCGCGACACCGTCGAACTCGTCGAGTACGCCAAAGATCACGACCTGTGGGTCGAGGTCATCGGCGAGGACGGCTCCCGCGCGGATCTGGACTACCTCGAAGAACTGCTCGGGTCCGCGCTGGAGGCGGGCGCCGACCGCATCTGCTGGGCGGACACCGTCGGCCACGCCACGCCCGACGGCGCCCTCGAAGCGGTCTCCCGCCTCTCGGATCTGGGGCCGGTCAGCGCCCACACCCACGACGACCTTGGCCTGGCCGTGATGAACGCTCTGACCGCCATCGCCGCGGGCGCCGACGTGGTCCACGGCACCGTCAACGGCATCGGCGAGCGGGCCGGCAACGTCGCCATCGAGGAGGTGGCGATCGCGCTCTCGCACGGCTACGGCGTCGAGACGCTCGAACTCACGGAGGTGTACGACCTGGCGGAACTCGTCGCCAACGCGACCGGCATCCCGTTGCCGCCGAACAAGGCGGTCGTCGGCCAGAACACCTTCACCCACGAGTCGGGCATCCACACCGACGGCACGCTCAAAGACGAGGCGATGTACGAGCCGTACCCGCCGGAGAAGGTCGGGCGCGAGCGCCGGCTCGCCCTCGGAAAGCACGCCGGCCGCGCCGGCGTGAAGGCCGCGCTCGACGAGAAGGACTTCGAGGTGACCGACGAGGAACTGGACGAGATCGTCGCCCGCGTCAAGGAGATCGGCGACCGCGGCAAGCGCGTCACCGACGCCGACCTCCTCACCATCGCCGAGGACGTGACCGACAGCGAACACGACCGCCGCGTCGAGATCACCGAACTCACGACCGTCGCCGGCGGGTCGACGCCGACGGCCACGGTCACCCTCGTCGTCGACGGCGAGGAGCGCACCGAGGCCGAGACCGGGTCCGGACCTGTCGACGCCGCGATCAACGCCGTCCAGTCCGCGCTGGGCCACTCCTTCGACACCCACCTCGAATCCTACCACGTCGACGCCATCACCGGCGGGACGGACGCCATCGTCACCGTCGAGGTGGAGATGTCCCGCGGCGACGACTTCGTGACGGTCACCGCCAGCGACTCCGATATCACCCGCGCCTCGGTCGAGGCGATGGTCGACGCCATCGACCGCCTCGTCGCCACGAGCGACGACCGCGTGATCGCCGACGACTAGAGACCATCTTTTTCGACCGGGGGTTTCCTCGCGCGCCTCCGGCGCGCTGCGGGGACTGCGTGGCGGCTTCTTGGCGCGGCTTCGCCGCGCCAACGGTCCGAGGGAGCTTCGCTCCCTCGCTATCGCCGCCACGTCATTCGGTCGCGGGCCGTGCCCGCGACCCGCCCCCGGTCCAAAAACATGGGTGAAAAAGGCCGGACGCTCGGCTCCGCCTCGCGTCCGGTGAACCGGCGCGAAGCGCCGGATGCTACCCGGGAAACCGCGACCGCACGGCCGGTCTCCGTCCTGCGCTCACGCCGACAGCCAGGCGTAGGTCTGGACCGCGCCGAAAAACAGGGCGAGGGCGCCGTTCTCGACGAGCATCGGCTGGTTCCCTTCGAGCATCGTCCGCGAGACGAGCGTCAGGACGCCGAACAGCGTCGCGAGCGCGAGGTTGTACTTCGCCAGCACCACCCAGGTCTCCTGGTCGAGGTCGACGAGTCCGTCGGATCCCATACCTCGGCTCCGGGTTCGAGACGGAAAACTCCCGCAGCAGGGGTCGGCGCAGCGGTCCGAACCGACCGGAGCCCGACCGACGGCGTCGAGCGCGCTCGGGGTCCGTCGGCGAACCGGCCGCCCACCCTCGGACACTTGTGTTCGCAATCCGTACGAGGGATAAGGTCGATTGCCGAGATGAACGCCACAGGACAACGGCTACGGGTCTTGCACGTCGAGCCCGACGAGCGCGTCGCCGCCGAGACGCGCGAACGACTGGAGGCCGACGGGAGGGAGTTCGAGGTGTGTTCGGCCCCGGACGTGTCTGCGGCACTGGACCGGCTGGCGGACGGGCGCTTCGACTGTGTCATCGCCGGGTACGACCTGCCGGACGCGACCGGGGTCGACCTCCTCGGGGCGGAGCGGGTCGACCGGGCGGGGACGCCTGTCGTCCTGTTTCCGGCGGCCGACAGCGAAGCGGCCGCGAGCGACGCCTTCGCGGCCGGCGCCGCCGGGTACGTCCGCCGGGACGGCGACGCCGACCACTACGCTATCCTCGCCAACCGGGTCCGAACGGCCGCCCGGACCGCCCGTGCCGGCCGGGACGCGGACGGATTGCGGCGACGCGACCGCCTCGACCGCATCCTCTCGACGGTGCCCGCCTGCGTCGTCAAGCTCGACCGGGAGGGGTCGTTCGTCTACGCCAACGACCGCGCCGAATCGGTGCTCGGCCTCTCCTCGGCCGACGTGCGGGACCGTGCGTACAACGACCCGGAGTGGGAGATCCGCGACCTCGACGGCGACCCGATCCCCGACGCGGAACTGCCCTTCCGGCTCGTCCGGGACTCCGGCGAACCGGTCACCGACTACCGACACAGCATCGAGTGGCCCGACGGCGATCGGACGGTGCTGTCGGTCAACGGGGCGCCCCTGTTCGACGACGACGGGGTCGTCGAGGCCGTCGTCTTCTCGCTGGCGGATATCACCGACCAGTACGAGCGCGAACAGGACCTCCGGACGACGAGCGCCCGCCTCGAAGCGCTGCTGGAGAACTCGCCGGACATGATCGACGTCCACAACGACGAGGGCGAGATACTCGACGTGAACCGGCAGTTCTGCGAGCGGCTCGGCTACACGGAGTCCGAGCTGCTCGGGCGGAAGATCTGGAACATCGACGCCGACATCAGCCCGACGGCGGCGCGCGAGATGTGGGAGGGGCTGTCGGTCGGCGACAAGCGCAAGTTCGAGGGGGCCTACGAGCGCCGCGACGGGTCGACGTTCCCGGTCGAGGTTCACCTCACCCGCCTCAACATCGACGACGAAGTGCGGTTCCTGGCGATCAGCCGTGACATCTCCGAGCGGGTCGAGCGCGAACGGGACCTCCAGCGGCAGAACGACCGCCTCGAGGAGTTCGCGAGCGTCGTCAGCCACGACCTGCGGAACCCGCTGAACGTCGCACAGGGCCGGCTCGAACTGGTCGACGAGGCGTGCGACTGCGAGTCCGTCGCTCCCCACCTCGAGGCGGTCGAGCGCTCGCACCACCGGATGGCCGCGCTCATCGACGACCTCCTGACACTGGCCCGCGAAGGCGAGACCGTCGGCGACACGCGACCGGTCGCGCTCGACGGGCTCGTCCGGCGGTGCTGGGGGGCCGTCTCGACCGACGAGGCCGGACTCGACGTCGAGACCGACACGCGGGTCCTCGCCGACGAGAGTCGCCTCCAGCAGCTCGTCGAGAACCTCGCGCGCAACGCCGTCGAGCACGGGGGCGAGGACGTGACCGTGACCGTCGGCGACCTCCCGGAGGGGTTCTACGTCGCCGACGACGGGTCGGGCATTCCCCCGGACGACCGCGAGTCGGTGCTGGAACCCGGCTACTCGACGGCCGAGGACGGTACCGGGTTCGGGCTCGCGATCGTCCAGCAGGTCGCCGAGGCACACGGCTGGTCGGTCGGGGTCACGGAGAGCGACACGGGGGGCGCCCGGTTCGAGTTCACGGGCGTCGAGACCGCCTGACCGCAGCCGTCTCCACCTCCGCTTTTTCCGGTCGTCGGGTCCGCCGCCGGTCAGAACGGGTCGTCGCCGCCGAAGCCGGGGTCGTCCTCCTCGTCGCCGAAGCCGGGGTCGTCCTCCTCGTCGCCGAAGTCGAAGCCCTCCTCGCCGAAGTCGTGTTCGCGGCGGGCCTCCTCCTCGTCGACGAAGCCGAGTTCGTCGGGGTCGCGGCCGGCCTCGTCGATCACCTCGTCGGAGACGATGATCGGGCAGTCGACCCGCAGCGCGAGCGCGATGCCGTCGCTGGGGCGGGCGTCGAAGACCATCTCGGAGCGCTCGTCGCCGGTGTACTGCTCGGTGTCGACCTTCGCGTAGAAGGTGCCGTCGGCCAGATCGTCGATGCGGACGCGGTCGATGGCGGCGCCGAACTCCGCGACCATGTCGACGAACAGGTCGTGGGTGAGCGGCCGTTCGAAGGGCGTGCCGTCCAGCGCGTGTTGCATTGACTGGGCCTGGTCGGCGCTGACGAAGATGGGGACCAGCTGTTCGCGGACACGCAGGAGGACGACCGGGTGGCCGGGGCCGTCGTCACCGACGCCGACGCCGACGCCCTCGACCGTGGCCTCGTGTGTTGCCATGTCACAGCGTTGGAGCGCGACCATCAAAAAGGACCGTGCGGACGCCCGGCCGACCCCCGCGGCGGTCCGGTCCCCGCAGTGGTCCGGTCGGGACGGTGACCGGGTCGCCGACGGTGCCCCGTTCCCCGCGCTCGCGCGACCGACGGACGGGACGGGAACCTTAAGTCCCCGCTGACTGATTAGTCAGGCAATGGCAGACCGGCTCGCCGCGGCCGCGGTGGTGGTGTTGTGTGTGGTCGCGCTGGCGCTGACGGCGTCGACGCTCTCGGCCACGTCGAGCAACCAGCGCGGCGCGGGAGAGGGGGAATCGGTGGGGGTCACCGACGACCCGCTGGGCCAGCAGACGCCGACCAACGGGAGCGCGCCCGAGGCTCCCGGCCTCCCCGGCGACTGGGTGGCGATCCTGATCGCGGCGGCGGTCGTCCTGGCGATCCCGGGGGCGCTGTTGATGGGGTACGACCGGGCGCTCGCGGTCGTCGCCGCCGTGGTGCTGTTCGTCGGTCTAATCGGAGTGTACATGCTGTTCTCGGGGACGCTCGACCCTCCCTCGGTCGGACAGGACCTCCCGAACGTGACGGGTGATCCGCTCGGCGGGGGCGGCGACAGGGGGAGCGTCGACGAGAGCGCGGCGGACACCGAGCGCGACCTGCCGGCGCTGGTGACGTTCGGTGTCGTCGGGTTCGCGCTACTCGCCGCGCTGGGCGTGATCTACTACGCCAGCGCCAGCGTCGACGCGTCGGTCGACCCGTCGCCGCCGGCCGAACCCGACGCCCCCGACCGGGAGGCGGTCGGCGCCGCGGCCGCCCGCGCGGCCGACCGCATCGACGACCACGCCGGCGACGCCGAGAACGCCGTCTACGACGCCTGGGCCGAGATGACGACGGCGCTCGACGTGCCCGACCCCGCGACGAGCACGCCCGGGGAGTTCGCCGCCGCCGCGACCGCGGCCGGGATGGACGAGGCTCGCGTCGCCGAGCTGACCGACCTCTTCGAGCGGGTCCGCTACGGCTCCGAGCCCGTCACCGCCGACCACGAACGCCAGGCCGTCGAGACCCTGCGAGCGATCCAGGCCGCCCACGAGGGCGTCGACGCCGACTCGGTCGCCGCGGCCGCCGACGGCGGGTCGGCGGGCGACAGTCCCGGCGACGCCGCAACCGACACCGCCGCGGACGCGACCGGTGACGAGCGGGTCGAATCCGACCCGGACGCGAACGACACCGGGACAGACGCGAGCGACACCGACGGGGACGCGGGCGACGGTCCGGGTGGTCGGTCGTGAGCCAGGACGACGTGGACCGCGACCCAGGGACCGTCACCGACCAGCAGCTCCAGCAGGGCCAGGCGATGCGGGAGACGATGGAGACCGTCGACACGGGCGTCACCGGCGACATCGACTTCGTCGCGCCGTCGGTGCGCGACAACCCCGCCAGGATCGGCCTGGGACTGGTCGTCGTTCTCGCGGGGCTGGCCGCGGTCGTCGGCGTCGACGCGGTCCCCGACCTGCCGTTCGGGAACGGCGTCGTGGCGGGGATCTCCATCTCGGCGATCCTCACCGGGGCGCTCGTCCTGGTCCGGCGGACGTTCACCGACTACGACACCGCGACGACGGCCGACGTGGAGTACCGCGAATCGGTCACCGTCCCCGGGGCGGACTTCGACGACGCGCTCGCCGGGGCGATCCACGGGACGAGTCGCCGACGGGTCGACGCCCGCCGCGACGTGACCGAGCGGCTCCGCCGCGCGGCCGTCTCCATCTACGCCCAGGCCGAGCGGATCCCCGAGGCCGAGGCCCGCGAGGCCGTCGCCGCGGGGACCTGGACCGACGATCCCGCCGCCGCGGAGTTCCTCTCGGCCGAGTCGTCGGTCGCCACGACCGGCGACCAGGTCCGGTCGCTGGTCGGCCGCCGCCCGAAACTCGCGTCCGACGCCGACCGCGTGCTGGTCGAACTCGCCGCGCTCGCGCCGGGCATCGACGCCGCCGACTGGGCGGACGAGCCGTCGACCGACCCCGACCGCCCCGCGACGGTCCGGACGACCGACCGCCAGCGCCGGCAGGTCGACCGGCGGACGAACCGCTGGACGGGGCTGACGGGGCTGGGCCTGCTCGCGGTCGGCGTCGGCATCTGGGCCGGCCACTCGGCCGTGCCGCCGTCGCTGATGGTCGCCGCCGCGACCGTCGTCGGCGCCGCCGGCTACGTCTACCTCTCCTCGCCGCCGCCCGTCGAGCTGGCCGTCGAGCGCGACCTCTCGACGACCGACCCCGCGCCCGGCGAGGAAGTCACCGTGACCGTCCGCGTCACCAACGAGAGCGACGACCTGCTGCCCGACCTGCGGCTCGTGGACGGCGTCCCGCCGGCCGTCCGCGTCGTCGACGGCTCCCCGCGGTTCGCCACCGCCCTGCGGGCCGGCGAGACGGTCGCGTTCTCCTACACCGTCGAGGCGGTGCGGGGCGACCATCCGTTCGACCCCGTCCAGGTGATCCTCCGCGACTTCAGCGGCGCGCTGGAGCGCGAGCGGCACGTCCAGAGCGACGAGGGAACGGTCCTCTCGACTGCGCTGGAGCTGAGCGCCGACGAGGAGGTCCCGGTCCACCCGCAGACCGCCCGGCGTGTCGGCCGCGTCGTCACCGACACCGGGGGCAGCGGCGTCGAACTCCACTCCGTCCGGGAGTACCAGCGGGGCGACCCCCTCTCGCGGATCGACTGGAACCGCGTCGCCCGCACCGGCGAGTTCGCCACCCTCCTCTTCCGCGAGGAGCACGCCGCGACGGTGGTCGTCCTCGTCGACGCCCGCGCGGAGGCGTACGTCGCCCCGCGGGTCGACGCCCCCTCCGCCGTCGACCACGGGATCGCGGCCGCCGACGTGGTCGTCGCCTCGCTCGTCGGCGCCGGCGACTCCGTGGGGCTGGCCGCCCTCTCGCCGGAGCGGTGCTGGCTCGAACCCCGCGGCGGCGCCACGCAGGCCGCCCGCGCCCGCAGCCTGCTCGAACGCCACCCCGCCTTCGACGGCAACCGGCCGGAGGGCGCCTTCTACGGCGAGTTCGCCGAGCGCCGGCTCCGCCGGGAGCTGCCCAGCGACGCCCAGCTCGTGCTCTGCTCGCCGCTCTGTGACGACGACGCCGTCGACATCGTCCGCCAGCTGCACGCCCGCGGGTTCCCGGTCACGGTCCTCAGCCCGGACGTGACCGCCAGCGCCTCGACCGGCCAGCGGCTGGCCGCCGTCGAGCGGGCGATGCGGATCTCCCGGCTGCGCCGCGTCGGCGTCCGCGTCGTCGACTGGGACCCCGAGAACCCGCTGGAGACGGCCATCGACGCCGCCCAACGGCGGTGGTCGGCGTGACCGTCGTCCGCCGCCCCGCCCGCGAGTCCGTCTGGATCGCCCTCGCGCCGGGGGTCGTCGCCGTCCTCGGCCTCGCGGTCAACCTCGCCTCGTTCGTCGTCGCCGCGGCCGGCCTCGCCGTCGTCGGCTTCGGGACCGACCGGGCGTCACGCAGACTCGTGACCATCGGCAGCGGCCTGATCTTCGCCGGCGTCCTCGCGGCCGGCGCCCGCGGCGCGCCGCCGGCCGTCCTGCTGCTCGTCACCGCCGCGACGGTCGTCACCTGGACCACCGCCGAGCACGTCGTCGGCCTCGCCGAACACCTGGGGCGCGACGCACCCGTCCAGCGGTCGGTGCTCGTCCACCTCGGCGGCGCGACGCTTACCACGCTGGTGGCCGGCGGGGTCGCCCTCGGCGTCTTCCTGCTGTCGACCGGCACCCTCACCGCCGGCACGCTGGTCTTCCTGCTGGTCGGCAGCGCGCTGTTGCTGTACGCGCTGGAGCCCTGACGGGACCGACCGAGTCGGGACCGACCGCCCGCGGTCCGAGCGACCCAGACTGACGACTTCGAACTGACCGATCCCGACTTGCGGCGGCGACGCTCCGGACGGGCGTTCATTCCCCGGACCCCGACCGGGAACAACCACAAGACATATTCCCCCGGTCCGAGGAATCCGGGGTACGTCGGTGGACAGCGGGTAGGGGTACTCGCGTATTCTGTCCACCGGAACCCGAACGGACCAGCGACGGCCGTCGCTTCGGGGAACAGCGGCTCGCGGCCGTCGCTTCGAGACCGGTCCGACCGCGGCGACCGATAGCGCCGCTTCCGCCACGTTCAAATCGGACGGGGGCGAGCGTGGATACATGACACGGCAAGTGTGGCTGAAGGCCGACGACGAGGTCGGCGACTGGGAGGCGCGCAAGCGCCGGATCACGGCGGGCCTGGAGGCGGGGGTCGACTGGGTCCTCGTCGACGAGTCCGACGTGGCCCGGGTCCGCGACCTGGGCGCCGTCAACGTCGCGGCGTTCACCAACGGCGACGTGCACGTCATGGACGCCGAGGCCGACGAGGCCGACGAACCGGACGCCGCCGTCGTCGGCAAGGACGGCGAGGGCGACGGCTCGATGGAGATCCCCGGCGACCTGTCGGGCTCGGCGGACCTGTCGGTGCTGCGCCAGGACGGCAAAGCGACCGCCGGCTACGTCCGCATCTTCGACGAGCGCTACGAGGAGTTCGCCGAGGAGGTGGCGACGGCCGCCGACTACACCATCGTCGTCGGCGAGGACTGGCAGATCATCCCCCTCGAGAACCTCATCGCGCGCATCGGCGACGAGACGAACCTCGTCGCGGGCGTCACCACGGCCGAGGAGGCCCGCACCGCCTACGAGACCCTGGAGATCGGCGCCGACTCGGTCCTGCTCGACACCGACGACCCCGACGAGATCCGCGAGACCGTGGAGGTCCGCGACGAGATGCGCCGCGAGCAGCTGGAGCTCACGACGGCGACGATCACCGAGATCGAACAGACCGGCTCCGCCGACCGCGTCTGCATCGACACCGGCAACCTCATGGACCACGACGAGGGGATGCTCGTCGGCTCGATGAGCCGCGGGCTCTTTTTCGTCCACGCCGAGACGGCCGAGTCGCCGTACGTCGCCTCCCGGCCGTTCCGCGTCAACGCCGGCGCGGTCCACGCCTACGTCCGCACCCCCGACGGCGGCACGAAGTACCTCTCGGAGCTACGCAGCGGCGACGAGGTGCAGGTCGTCGACACCGAGGGCCACACCCGCGAGGCCATCGTCGGCCGCGTCAAGATCGAGAAGCGGCCGATGTTCCGGGTCAGCGCCGAGGTCGAGACCGACGAGGGCGTCGACCGCATCGAGACGCTGCTGCAGAACGCCGAGACGATCAAGGTTGCCACCGCCGACGGCCGCAAGGCGGTCACCGACCTGGCGGAGGGCGACGAGGTGCGCGTCTACTACGGCGACAAGGCGCGCCACTTCGGCGAGGCCATCGAGGAGAGCATCATCGAGAAGTGACCCGATCGCCGGCGGCCCCGTCGACCGCACGGCAGAGTACCACAGTATGAGAGTCAGCCACTACTTCGAGGGCGAGGGCGTCGTCACCGGCGGGTTCGCCCAGTCGGTCAACAACCAGCGGGCGGTTCTGGACGAGTACGGGATCGACTACACCACCGAGCCGACGCTGGACTGCGACCTCCTGCACCTCAACAACGCCGGCCCGCGCTCGATCTACTACGCCAAGCGCGCCCGCCGACGGAAGATTCCGGTCCTCTTCCACACCCACAACACGGCCGCGGACTTCCGGAACAGTTTCGTCTTCTCGAACGCGCTCGCCCGCCCCCTCAAACCGTTTCTCGCCTACGCCTACGACCAGGCCGACCACCTGGTCTGTCCCTCCGAGCACAACCAGGCGGTGATCGCCGGGTACACCGACACCCCGTCGACGGTCATCTCCAACGGGTTCGACGCCGAGCGGTTCGCCGGCTGGGACGACCCCGACCTGCGCGCGGAGTATCTCGACCGCTACGACCTGGAGCCGCCGGTCGTGTTCATGTTCGGCCACGTCATCAAGCGCAAAGGGCTGGACACGTTCGTCGAGGTCGCCCGCCGGCTCCCGGGGTACGACTTCGCCTGGTTCGGCTATCTCAACCCGACCGGCGGACGGCTCGACAGGTTCCTCCAGCCACGCGAGACCCGCAGGCTCGTCGAGAACTCGCCCGACAACTGCACCTTTACGGGGTACATCGAGGACCCGCGCGGGGCGCCCGCGGCGGGCGACGTGTTCTTCTGGCCCTCGCGCAACGAGAACGAGGGGATGGCGCTTTTGGAGGCGATGCACTGCGGCAAGCCGCCGGTCGTCCGGTCGATCCCGACCTACGAGTGGCTCGAAGACGGCGAGGACTGCCGCAAGGCCGAGACGGTCGACGAGTTCGTCGACGCGATCACCGACCTCTGCGAGGACGAGGCCGAGCGCGAGCGGATCGGCGACAACGCGGCCGAGACGACCGAGCGGTTCACCCTGGACGCCGTCGGCGACGAACTCGTCCGGCTCTACGACGAACTCGTCAGCGGGACCACGAACGAACGGACGCCGACGAGGTGAGCCGCTGCGCGGTCCCGGCGGTCAGCGGGCGCGGTCTTGGGGTCAGTAGACGCTCCGTCAGATGCAGGGACCGCGTTCAGGCGCCCGCGCCGGGATCGTCGGCAGTCTCCTCCGAATCGGGCTCCAGCCGCTCGGTACACCAGTGGCAGAACTCCAGGTCGGGGTCGACGTCGCGGCCGCAGTTGGGACAGGTCGTGCCCTCCTGGACCTCGGTCTCGGTGTTCTGCTGTTTGGCCATCCAGTATGCGTCGAGCATGCTGAAAACGGTGATGGCGGCGAGCGCCAGCGCCGCCCCTGGCGTGACGTTCTCCGCCGCGGCGACCAGCTCCGACCAGCCGAACGTCTCGGGGACGGCGTCGGGCGGCATCAGCAGGGTGAAGCTCGTCACGTTGAGGAAGAACCAGACGAGCGCGCGGAGCCACTCGCGCAGGTAGACGTGCCCGAGACCGGGATAGAGGAAGGCGAGCACGACAGCCAGCAGCGGCCGCTTTCGGTTCCGTGTACTCACTGTTTGTTGTGCGATTTCGGTCGTCCCGCGTTGTTAAGTTTCCGACTCCCCGGAATTCGTCACCCGGTACGGGTCACTCGCCGCGCAGCCGCTCGACGAGCGCCGAGAGGGTCGCCAGGTCGTACTGGCCGGGGGCGGTCGCGTCGGCGGGGTCGACCGGCGCGTAGCCGATCCGCGAGCCGTACAGCGGCGCGACCGCCCGCGAGTGGCGGCCGGCCTCGCCCATCGCCATCGTCGCGACCGTCTCGCCGGCGGTCGTCGCCGCCCACGTCGCGCCCAGCAGGTCCAGCACGTCGCCGGCGCCCTCGGCGGTCACCGCCAGCTTCGCCACGTCGCCCCAGCGGCTCGCCTCGGCGAGCGTCTCCCGGAGTGCGTCGCGGTGGGGGGTTCCCTCGAAGTCGTGCGTCGAGACGATCACCGCCGCCCCGTGGTCGCGGGCGTGGTCGACGACGCCGGCGGCGTCGCCCTCCTCCAGCGCGGCGAGTTCCACGTCGATGGCGCCGACCGCCTCGTGTTCGGCGGCGGCTTCGAGCGCGTCGAGTCGGGCCTCGTCGTCGGGCGCTTCGCCGCCCTCCCACTCGGGGCGGTTGGTCGCGATCAGCGGCAGTTCGCCGTCGTAGGCCGCCAGCGAATCGAGCGGGTCGCTCGCCAGGTCGAGGCGGAACTCGACGGCGTCGGCGGCCCCGCGCGCGTCGGGTTCGTCCGCGAGATCCGCGGTCGCGGCCGCGATGACGAACGACGAGAAGTCGATGTGCATACCGGTTCTACCGCGAGGACCGGAAAAAATCGACCGGATCGGCCGTCGCGCGGGCCGGCGGGTCCCGGACACCGGCTCGCCGCGTGCCCGCTACCGCTGGAGGTCGTCGATGAGGTTCTGTATCTCGTTGATCTGGGCCGTCTGCTCCTCGTTGGCGGCGGCGATGCGTTCGATCTCGCCGGCGACCTCCTCGGCGCTCTCGGCGGTGGAGTCGACCATCGAGGCGACCTCCTCGGTGGAGGCGGCCTGCTCGTCGGTGGCGCTGGCGACCTCCTGGGCGCCCTGGGCGGCCTCCTCGACGGCGGCGTCGATCTCCCGGAGCACGTCGACGGTGTCGTCGACCTGCTCGATGCCCTCCTCGACCTGCTCGTTGGCGTGCTCGATGCTCTCGACGGTGCTCTCGGTGTCGCTCTTGATGTTCGAGACGAGCTGCTCGATCTCGGTGGCGTTCTGCTGGGACTCCTCGGCGAGGCTCTTGACCTCGTCGGCGACGACGGCGAACCCCTCGCCGGCCTCCCCCGCGCGGGCAGCCTCGATGGAGGCGTTCAGCGCGAGCATGTTCGTCTGGTCGGCGATGTCGTTGATCACCTCGACGATCTCGTCGATCTCGTCGATGCGGTCCCGGAGCTGGCGCACGTCCTCGGAGACTTCGGTGTTGGCCTCGTCGACGGCCTCCATGGCGTCGATGGCGTCGTCGGCCAGCTCGCGGCCGTCGTCGGCCAGCTCGCGGGCGTCCGTGCTGACCTGCCGGACCTGGCTCGCGCTGGAGGCGACCTCCTCGACGGTCGCGCTGAGGTTGGACACCTCGCCGGCGACCTCGCGCATGTTCTCGGACTGTTCGTTGGCGAGGTCGCTGATCTGCTGGGAGCTCTGGGAGACGCTCTCGGAGGCCCGCAGCAGCTCGTCGATGGCGGTCCCCAGTTCGTCGACTGTCATGTCCCCTGCCTCGGCGCGCACGTCGAGTGCCTCGGTGCCGAGGTCACCGGAATCGGAAGCCATACGCAGATCCGTGTGAGCGTCCGAATTAAACGTGCCCCCGCGGTTATCAGGCCTGATTCTCGATCGCGGCGTGGACGGCCCCAGCCGGGGCTCTCGGGGGAATCCGTGAAAACGGATACCGCGCGGAGGGGGTCGCCGGGCGGCTCGCGGCGGCCGTTGGCCGGCCGAGAGCGGCGAGCGCCGGTCAGTCAGACCGCGGGGAGGCCCTGCTCGGCTTCGAGCAGTTCGTGGTAGCGATTTCGGATGGTGACCTCGGAGATGTCGGCGACCTCGCTGACGGCGGCCTGGGTCGTCTTCTCGTTGGTGAGCAGTGCGGCGGCGTACACCGCGGCGGCGGCCAGGCCCACGGGGGACTTCCCGGAGTGGACGCCCTGGTCCTTGGCGTTCTGGAGGAGCTTGCGCGCGCGGTGTTCGGCCTCGTCGGAGAGTTCGAGCGAGGAGGCGAACCGGGGCACGTAGCTCTCGGGGTCGGCCGGCTGCACCTCGAGGCCGAGTTCGCGGATGACGTAGCGGTAGGTGCGGGCGATCTCCGACTTCTCGACGCGGGAGACCTCGTTGATCTCGTCGAGGCTGCGCGGGACGCCGGCCTGCCGGGCGGCGGCGTAGACGGCGGCCGTCGAGACGCCCTCGATGGACCGGCCGGGCAGGAGGTTCTCGTCGAGCGCGCGGCGGTAGATGACCGAAGCGGTCTCGCGGACGTTCTCGGGCAGGCCCAGTGCGGAGGCCATCCGGTCGATCTCGCCGAGCGCCTGCTTGAGGTTGCGCTCCTTGGAGTCACGCGTGCGGAATCGCTCGTTCCACTTGCGCAGGCGCTGCATCTTCTGGCGCTGGTTCGACGACAGCGAGTTGCCGTAGGCGTCCTGGTCGCGCCAGTCGATATTCGTCGAGAGACCCTTGTCGTGCATCATGTTCGTCGTCGGCGCGCCGACGCGGGACTTCTCGTCTTTCTCCTTGGAGTCGAACGCGCGCCACTCCGGGCCGCGGTCGATCTCGTCGGTCTCGACGACGAGGCCGCAGCCCTCGCAGACCGTCTCGCCGCGCTCGTCGTCCACCACGAGCTGGCCGGAACACTCCGGGCAGGACTCGCCGGTCCGCTCGTCGTTCGTCTCGGTCTCCTGTGCGTCTGTTCGCTGGGTTCTGAGTCTGGAGTCGCTCATTGCTGGGGGCGTGTCGATCCGGGCAGCAAGGCCGCGAGAATCCCGGACGTTCGGTGGTGGAACGATCATGCGGAGAAAGTTTTATAAATCTTTCGCTACCGGGACGGTCCGGTCGCAAAAACGGCCGGAAGACGGGATTTCGACCGGTGTGTGAACGACTTCCACACGTTACTATCGCGCATTTATAAACCAGTATTCGGCGTGAACCGAAACGCGCAAGCGGGCCGTCGGGCAGGATCGAGGTATGACACGCGTCGCGGTCGGGAGCGAGAACCCGGTGAAGGTCGGAGCGACCGAGCGAGTGGCGGGCGACCTGTTCGAGGGAGTCGACGTGGCGGCCGTCGCCGTCGACTCCGGCGTATCGGAACAGCCGCGGGGTCGTACGGAGACGGTGACCGGCGCGGAGAACCGGGCGGCGCGGGCGCTGGAGGCCGACCCCGGCGCCGACTACGGCGTCGGGATCGAGGGCGGCGTCGCGGAGCTGGCCGAGCGGCCCGGGCTCTACCTGGTCATGTGGGCCGCCGTGACCGACGGCGACGCGCTCGAACGCGGCGGCGGCCCGGCGCTGCGGCTCCCCGCCGACATCGCCGGGCGCGTCCGCTCGGGCGAGGAACTCGGCCCGGTGCTCGACGACCTGCTCGACACCGAGGGCCTGAGCGAGCGGGCCGGCGCGGCGGGCGTACTCACGGGCGAGGCCATCGACCGCGAGTCGGCGCTGGCCCACGCGGTCGCGGGCGCGTTCGGGCCGTTCGCGACCGACCTGTACTGAGGGCGCCGGGTCCCCGGCGGTTCAGTCCTCGGTCGCCGCGGCGGCCTCTACCTCGCCCGCCTCGCGGCTCTCCTCGACGGCGGTGGTCAGCGAGACGTTCAGCCAGGCCATCGAGACGATCCCGCCGAGGATGGTGACGGCGTTCTTGACGACGTGGTCGACGATGGAGATGGCGAACGCGACCGGCGCCGCCACGTTCGTCAGCCCGAAGACGATGAGCGTGAAGGCGCCCTCGTAGAGGCCGATCCCGCCCGGCGAGAGGGGGAGGACCTTCGCGAGGTTGCCGACGCTGACGGCGAAGAAGGCGGTCGCGACGAGGGCAGGCGTCAGCGTGATACCGGGGAACGCCGCGAAGACGACGAGCGCCGTCAGCACGTCGACGACCCAGATGACGAGGCTGCCGACGCCGACCCGGAGGAAGGCGCCGCGGTCGCTGACGACGGCCTGCACGTCGCCGACGAACTGCTCGATGACGCCGGCGACGTAGTCGGCGTAGGAGTCGTTGCTCACCGCGGTGACCGCGCGGTGGACGTAGTCGCTCTCCATGCGGGCGCTGAGCAGGATGGCCGTCACCGCGAGGACCGCGGCGGCGCCGACGGCCGCGGCGACCCGGAGGGCGGTCCGGGCGGCCGCGCCGGGCTCGATGGTCTCGCCGCCGACCGTGACCGGCGGGACCTCCGCCGCGACGGCCGCGACGATCTGGTCGGTCCCCCCGGTCAGGACCAGGCCGACGAGGACGCTCCCGCCGAGGACGGTGATCGCCAGCAGGTCGAACACGCGCTCGATGGCCAGCGACGCGAACCCGCTCGGATAGGGCACGTCCCGTCTCGCCTTCACGACGTATGCGCGGACGCCGTCGCCCAGCCGTGCCGGGAAGACGAGATTGCCCGTCTGGCTGATGAACACCGCGCCCGTCATGAACCACGTGTCGCTGGGGTAGCCCAGCCGGTCGAGGATGTCCCGGTAGCGCAGCCCCCGCAGCGGCCACGACAGCAGGTAGACGACCCCCGAGGCCAGGATCCACCGCGGGTCCGCGCCGCTCATCGCGTCGACGACCGCCCCCAGGTCGAAGACGACGCTCACCGCGACCACCAGCGCGAGCATGACGAGGACCGACCCCGCGGCCATGCTCACCCGCCGGGAGATCCGCGGGCTCACCGACAGCTGCCACCACGTCCGGAGGATCTGGCTCCCCATGCCGAACACGTCGCGGACGAGGTCGACCTTCGTGTCGCCCTTGGGCTCCCAGTCGACGGGGAACTCCCTGACCCTGTACCCGCGCCGCTGTGAGAGCACGAGTACCTCGGTGTCCCAGAACCAGTGTTCGTCTTCCACGTCGCTCCGGAGCGCGTCGAAGGCCTCCCGCGAGATGGCCTTGAACCCGCACTGGTGGTCCTGCAGGTCCGACCGGAGGAACAGGCGGACGAGGGTGTTGTACCCCAGGCTGGAGACGGCCCGCTTGGTCGGCCGGTCGGCCTGGTTCTCGGGCATCCACCGCGAGCCGGTCGCCACGTCGTACTCGCCGGAGCGGACGCTCTCGACCAGCTCCTCCAGGTGTTTCATGTCCGTCGCGAGGTCCGTGTCGAAGTAGACCAGCGTCGAGCCCGCGGCCCGCTCGAAGGCGTACTCCAGGGCGCCGCCGCGGCCGAGCCGTTCGTCGCTGTGGATGTGGCGGACCCGTTCGTCTTCCTCCGCCATCCGCGAGGCGATCTCCGGCGTGCGGTCGTCGCAGCCGTCCTCGGCGACGATCACCTCGAAAGCACCGGCGGGGAGAAACGAGGCGAGCGTCTCCAGCGTGACCTCCACCGTCCGCTCGATGGTGGCCTCCTCGTTGTAGGCCGGGAGGACGACGCTCACCTCGGCGTCACTCATTGGTGCAGCTACCGGGGGGGACGGCCAAGAACCTTCTGTTCGCGGGTGCAGGCAGCGGCTGACGCCCGGCGGGCCGCCGACCGGGCGCCCGGCCCGGACCGCGACCATCGACCGACCCGGCGACCGACGCCCGGGGCTCAGTCACCGGCGGACGCGCAGGATCCCGCCGTCAGTCGCCCGCTTCGGGCGTCTCCGAACGCTCGGGGGTGCCGACCCGGTCGTCCCCGTCGCCGAGTCCGGGCACCGGCGCCGGCGGTTCGTCGTCGACGGTCGCGAACCGGCCGAGGTCGATGTCGGCCGCGACGGCGTCCAGCGAGTCGTAGGGTCGATTCACGACCACGTCGCCCGCAGTCGACCGCCCGATCCCCGGGACCGCAGTCAGTTCGTCCATCGAGGCCGCGTTGAGGTCCAGCGGGTAGGGGACTCCGGTCACCGAGCGGTAGCCGTGGTCGGTGACCGCCACGTCGACCGTCCGCCCGAGCTCCCGTTCGCCGGGGATCGCCACCAGCAGCGCGTAGGTCCCAAGTTGCCGGCCGAACGTCTTGCCGTCCTGGTGGTACTCCAGGTGCACGTCGGGCAGCACCGTCCCGGGCGGCGCCACCCGCTGGAGCATCGCGTTGTCGATCTCCTCGCGCACTTCCCGCTTGTAGGTCTTGAACTGCTGCTTGTGGTCGCGGGCGATCTCCGCGCCGGTGTCGCTCATCTCCGTCCCCTCGAAGGCCATCACCTGCCGGATGTTGATCCGCCGGACCATCAGCCCCTCGTCGAGCAGGTCCCGCAGGAACTGCTTGTTGTGTTCGAACGTCTCACTGCGCTCGCCCTCCAGGCCGTGGACGAGGTTGATCCCCGGCAGGAGTTTCGGCAGGCGCCGCGAGGCGTCGGACCCGAAGTTGGGCGCCGACTCGCGGTCGCCGCCCGGCCGCCAGCCGGCCTCCTCGTTGACGACCCGGACGGCTTCGAGACACTCCTCGGCCGACACCAGCAGGTTGTTCTCCTCCTGGACCACCGGGTCGGCCGACTCCAGGCCGAACGCGGCCGTGTCGCCGGGCGTGTTGTGCTCGGCGATGATCCGGATGCCCTCCCGCGACTTCTCGGGGTAGTCCGTGATCGTCACCGGGTTCATGTTGTCGAGGTGCAGCGTCCGCAGGTCGGGCGCGACCTCGCGGATGCCGCCGTACAGATCCCGCAGGGCCTCGGGGTTGGGCGCCTCGCCGTCGCCGCCGAACGCGAGGATGTCGGCCTGGCGGCCCAGCCGGAAGTCCCGGACGCCGTGGTCCGAGAGGGCGTCGACCTCGTCGACGACCGACTCGGCCGTGCGGAAGGCGGGGTCGCCGTACAGCGGCTCCGTGCAGAAGGAACAGCGGTAGGCACAGCCCCGGGAGGTCTCCATCTCGGCGATGAGGTAGTCGGGGTGGTTGGGGTGTTGCTCGACGACGAACGCGCCCTCGCGGGCCCACCGCCGGATCTCCTCGTTGTCGCGCATCCGGTCGGAAAAGCCCTCCAGCCCCTCCCGGACGAGGTCGTGGGCGGCGGCCTCCACGTCGCCCTTCGCGACGAAGTCGTAGTCGAGGTCGTCGCGTTCGGTCTCCTCGGCCCCCTTGTTCTCCTCGCCGACGCCGAAGCGGATGGGGCCGCCCAGCAGGGTCGTCCCGTCGGCCTCCCAGGTGAGTCGGCGGACCTCGTCGGGTTCGGCGGGGGTGCCGCCGACGTACTTGCCGGGGACGGTCATGCCGCCGACGTAGATCATGAGGTCGGCGTCGGCCACGTCCGCCCAGCGGGCGTTGTCGTCGCGCAGGCCGTCGATGGTGTGATACGTAATTTGCTCGCGCGGCACGCCGGCGTCGACGAGCGCCCCCGCGGTGTAGCGCGGGTACGTCGAGATGTAGGGCGGCACGCCGAAGTGCGCCGGCTCGTCGACGTACCCGTCGACGATGGTCACGTCCAGCGTCGCGGGGTCTCGGGTCATCGCTTCCCGGTACCCGCTCGACGCGTATAAACTATCTTTTTCGGCCACTTCCCGGCGCGGTCGGTCCCGGGGGTCGGCCGCCCCCGGCGGGCGCTCACCCCGCCTCCGCGTTCCCCTCGGCGGCGCCGGTACCGTCGTCGGCCGGCTCGACGCTCGCTTCGTCGGGGGGGTCGCCGGCGTGCTCGCGGGCGAAGCTGTCGAGCGCGAGCTTCGCGCCGCCGAGGACGACCGGACCGACGAACAGGCCGACCGCGCCGAAGACGACGAGCCCGCCGAAGATGCCGACGATGACGATGGCGGAGTTGAACGCGGCGGTCTGGCCGATCAGCGCAGGCCGCAGGTACGAGTCCGAGAAGGTGACGAACAGGCCGTAGACGACGACGGCCGCGCCGGCCTGCGGACGGCCGACCGAGACGAGATACGCCGCCGCGGGGATCCAGACCCCGAACGCGCCCACCAGCGGCAGCAGCGTCAGCACGAAAGTCGCCACGGTGAGGAAGACGATCGCCGGGACGCCCGCGACGAACAGGCCGACGCCGAGCATCACCGCCTGGATGGCCGCGACGGCGACGTTGCCGACGACCGACGCCCACATGAGGTCGTCAATTCCCGCCCGGAGTTCGGCCAGGTCGTCGTCGGGGACGGGCAGCACCCACTCGACCCACGCGAGCAGCCCCTCGCCGTCCCGCAGTAGCGCGAACAGGACGAAGACCGTGATCGTCAGCCCGATGAACAGCCCGGGGAGGCTGCCGACGAGGCCGAGCGCGCCCGTCGTGACCTCCTGGATGGCCATCGCGATCCGGCCCTGGTTGGCCTCGTAGACGGCCACGAGGTCGACGGAGTACCCGTTGGCCTCGATCAGTTGCTCGATCCGCTCGACGTCGATGTCGCCCCGTCGGATGGTCCGGACGACGCCGAACGCCTGCTGGACGGCGAGCGACAGCACCCAGATTAGCGGGAGCAGGACGACCAGCAGCGTGACGACCACGACGCCCATCGCCGCGACCATCGGCCGGACGTACCGCTCCAGGCGCCGCTGGACCGGGTAGAGGATGTACGCGAGGACGACGCCGAACAGGACGAACTGGAGGTACGGGGCGAGCACGGCCAGCGCGAGGAGGACGCTCACCAGCGCGACGGCGGTCAGTCCCGGCTGTTCGACGACCCAGCCCGGGGGCTCGGGACCCTCTGGCATGCCCCGGGCTTCAACCGCCCGATATATTACTTCGGTGGTGGATAGACGCGGTTCGGTCGCACGCGGTCGCCCGCGGCACGGTGGCGGCCCGCGGCAGGGCGGTCGGGGACTCTCGGCGACCGAGGGCGGCTAGTCGCCGCCCAGTTCCGTCCGGCGCACCTCGGTGTCCGGGTGGTCGAGCAGCGACTCGTCGAACGCCGTCCCGAGTCCCGGCCCCTCCGGGAGCGGGAGGCGGCCGTCCTCGACGGACAGCGCGTCGGCCACGAGGTTGCGGTGCCAGCCGTCGTAGCGGTCGCGGATCGTCTCCATGACGTAGAGGTTCGGGATCGCCGCCGAGAGGTGGGCGTCGGCGAAGTGGAGCACGGGGCCGCCGGAGTTGTGCGGCGCGACGGGGAGGTGGGCGCTCTCGGCCATGTCCGCGATCGCCCGCCCCTCGCTGATCCCGCCGGTCCAGCACAGGTCCGGCATCACCACGTCGACGGCGCCGGTCCGCATGGCCTGGGCGAACTCGTAGCGACCCAGCAGCCGCTCGGAGACACAGAGCGGCGCCTCGGTCGCTTCGTCCAGCCGGGCGTAGGCGTCGAGGTCGCCCTTGCGGATCACGTCCTCGACCCACAGCGGGTCGTACTCCTCGACCGCGCGGACGAGCTTCTTGGCCGGCGTCAGCGACCACAGGCCGTGGAACTCGACGGCCACGTCCATCTCGTCGCCGACGGCCTCGCGGATCCGCCGGAGCGGTTCGAGCCCCGCCTCGAGGTCCCGGTCGGAGATGCGCTGGCCGCGGGTCTTCTCGGCGAACTCGTCGAACGGCCAGATCTTCATCGAGGTGATCCCCTCGTCGAGCAGCGACTCGGCGAGCGCGACCGGCTCGTCCACGAAGTCGTACGCCTGCTCGTAGCTGGTGTTGTAGGTCGGGATCGACTCCCGGGCCTTCCCGCCCAGCAGCTGGTAGATCGGTTCGCCGGCCGCCCTGCCCTTGATGTCCCAGCAGGCGATGTCGAGCGCACTCAGCGCCCGGGTTTCCGCGCCTGCGTGGCCGTAGTAGTTGAAGTACGTCTGCAGGTCGTCGCGCAGGCCCTGGAGGTCCCGGGGGTCCTCGCCGAGGACGTGGTCGGCGACGGGCCCGTGGAGCGCCGCCGTCTCCATGCCCGCCTGCGGGAACGTCTCGCCGAGGCCGACGACCCCCTCGTCGGTGTGGACCCGGAGCGTCGTGATGTCGATGTCGCGCTCGGTGTCGGTGAGGTCCGAATCGTCGTCGTAGGTGACCGTCTCGATTGCCGTGACGCGCATGGCGGCACTCTTCGGGACGGCGAGTCATGAGTACACCGACGACACGGGGGGCGGGGCCACCCGCACGCTCCGCCGTCGGCGACCGGGTCTCGGCGGCCGCTCAGTCGTCTGCGCTGAGGGCGCCCTCGTCGGCCTGAGCGTGCCAGAGGTCGGCGTAGTCGCCGCGTTCGGCGAGCAGTTCGTCGTGGGTGCCACGCTCGACGACCTCGCCGTCGTCCATGACGACGATGCGGTCGGCGTCGCGGATGGTCGAGAGGCGGTGGGCGATGACGAAGGCGGTGCGGTCCTCGACCAGCCGGTCGAGGCTCTCCTGGATGCGCTCCTCGGTCTCGGTGTCCACGTCGCTGGTCGCCTCGTCGAAGACGATGATCTCCGGGTCGTTCAGCAGCGCGCGGGCGATGGCGACCCGCTGGCGCTGGCCGCCCGAGAGCTTGATGCCCCGCTCGCCGATCTGGGTGTCGTACCCCTCCGGGAGGCCCCCGATGAACTCGTGCGCCTCGGCCGCGCGGGCAGCCTCGCGGACGCGCTCGCGGGCCGCCTCGTCGCCGGCTTCCTCGCCGTTCAGCACCTCGCGGTCCCCGTAGGCGATGTTCTCGGCGACAGTGCCCGAGAAGAGGTACGGCTGCTGCTCGACGACGCCGACGTGGTCGCGCAGCGCCTGCAGGCCGTACTCCCGCACGTCCCGGCCGTCCACGCGGACGACCCCCTCGTCGGGGTCGTGGAACCGCGGGACGAGTTTGAGGAGCGTCGACTTCCCGGCGCCCGTGGGGCCGGCGAGCCCGACCGTGTCCCCCGCGTCGATGTCGAGGTCCACGTCGCGGACCACGGGTTCCTCGTCGTAGGCGAAGGTCACGCCGTCGAACTCGACCGCGCCGTCGACGGACTCGGGGACGTACGGGTCCTCGGGGTCGGTCACCGTCGGCTCCTGGGCGAGCAGGCCGAACACGCGCTCGGCGCTGGACTTGGCGAGCTGGTACTTGTTGGCGGACTTGCCGACGCGGCGCATCGGGGAGTACAGCCGCCGCAGGTAGAGGAAGAAGACGGCGACGGTCCCGGCGGTCAGCGCGCTGGTCCCCGCGATGATGCCGCGGCCGGCGACGTACAGCGCGACGACGAAGACGACGCCGGTCACGAGCCGCAGCGCGGAGAAAAAGCCCCGGCGGATGCGCAGGGCGCCGACCTTCTCGTCGTGGTAGGTCTGGCTCTGGGCGGCGACGCGGTCGTGTTCGTAGTCGTAGCGGTCGAACGCCTTGATCACCGCCGCGCCGCTGAGGTTGTTCTCCAGCCGGGTGTTCAGCCGCGAGACCGTCTCGCGGATCGACTTGTAGCGCGGTTCGATCCAGCTGAGGAAGTACCAGGAGGCGACGCCGATGACGGGCACCGGCGCCAGCGCGATCAGCGCGAGTTTCGGCGAGTAGTAGGCCAGCACGGCCGCGATCCCCCCGACCGTCGCGACGACGCGGATGAACTGGCGGAACTCCGTGTTGAGAAACGCCTCCAGCCGGTTGATGTCGCTGTTGAGGATCGACATCATGCCGCCGGTCTGGTGGTCGGCGAAGAAGTCCATCGACAGCCGCTGGATGTGGTCGTAGCTGTCGTTGCGCAGGTCCCGCTGGACCTTCTGGGCGGTCGACTGCAGGAGATAGCGGGAGACGAACCGCGAGACCGACCGGACCAGATAGGCCAGCGCCGCGATGGCGACCAGCCGTTCGAGCAGCGCGAGCCGGGCGGCCTGCCCGGTGATCGTCCCGGCGGGCAGGAGCCCGAGCGTCGTCAGCAGTCCGGGGTCTGCCGACCCGCGGATCACGCGGTCGATGGCCGCGCCGACGATGATCGGCGGGACCAGCCGCGCGAGCCGCGTCAGGATCGAGGCCGCGACGCCGGCACTCAGCCGCGGCCAGTAGGCGGTCGCGTACCCCAGCAGCTGCCACATCGGGTTCCCGTCGAGGTTCTCCCTGACCCCCTCGAACCCCCCGTGTTCGTCGCTCATGCGAGCGAGTACGGCTCCGGACTGAAATATCCCGGGCTTGCAGCCAGCGGCGCCGGTTCGGGCGCGTCGGCGCGGCCCGTCCGTCCAACGGGGACAGGCGTCCAGTTCGATTATCGCCGGCGAAAATCCGGGAGTCAGCTATAACACCGCGGTCGGCGACGCTTCGGTATGATGGATACGTCGTCGATCGACGTGCTGCTCGTCGACGACAGCGGCTTCTTTCGCACGATCGTCTCCGACCGGCTTGGGGAGGCGGCGGACATCTCCGTGTGGAAGGCCGAAGACGGCGAACAGGCGCTGGCGACCCTCGACGAGCGGTCGGTCGACTGCGTCGTCAGCGACTTCGAGATGCCCGGGCTGAACGGGCTGGAACTGTACGAGCGCGTCGACGAGGAGTACGGCCTCCCCTTCATCCTCCTGACCGGGAAGGGCGACGAGCGGACGGCCAGCCGGGCGATCGGCGCGGGCGTCGACGACTACCTCCGGAAGGACGACATCGCCGAGGAGGGGCAACTGCAGCTGCTGGCCAACCGCATCGAGAACGTCGTCGCGCAGCGCCGGGCCAACGAGAAGTACGAGCTGCTGGTCAACAACACGCCCGACGAGATCACGCAGGTCGCCGTCGACGGGACGATCACGGCCGCCAACGAGGCGGCGGCCCGGTCGTTCGACACCACCCGCTCGGAGCTGACCGGGACGCACCTCTCGGACGTGCTGCCGACGGAGACCGCCGCCGGCCGCATCGAACACGGCCGGCGGGCGCTCACCGCGGGGTCGGCCGTCACCTTCCAGGACAGCTTCGGGGTCCGGCACTTCCACAACGTCGCCGCGCCGGTCAGCGTCGGCAGCGAGGCCGACTCCTTCCAGCTCATCACCCGCGACATCACCGAGCAGAAGCGCCGCGAGCGCGAGCTGGAGACCCGCACGGAGGAACTGGCGGTCATCAACCGGCTGGTCCGCCACGACATCAACAACGACATCCAGCTGCTGCTGGCCTGGGCGGACGGGATCGACCAGTACGTCGACGACGAGGACGGCCGTGAGTACGTCGAGCGCATCCAGGGGACCTGCGACCACATCGACGAGCTGACGACGATCGCCCGCGACTTCGTCGACAGTATCGGCGGCGACGGCGAGTTCACGCTGACCGCCGTCGACCTCCGGCACATCCTCGAAGACGAGATCGAGAAGGCCGACCGCCGCCACGACGAGTTGACCGTCTCGGTGGACGGCGAGGTCCCCCGTGTCTCGGTTCGCGCCAACGAGTTGCTCTCGTCGGTGTTCGGCAACCTGCTGAGCAACGCCGCCCGCCACAACGACGCCGCCGACCCCCGGGTCAGCGTCGGCGTCGAGGAGTCGACGACCGAGGTTACAGTCCGCTTCGCCGACAACGGCCCGGGCATCCCCGACTCGCAGAAAGACGCCGTCTTCGGCAAAGGGGAGATGGGGCCGGAGAGCCCCGGCACCGGGATCGGGCTCTACCTGGCGCACACGCTCGTCGACCAGTACGGCGGCGAGATCGAGGTGGGCGACAACGACCCGACGGGGTCGGTGTTCACCGTCACGCTGCCGAAACACGCCTGACGACCGCCGGCCGTCGCCGCCGACACCGCTACACGTAGATGTGGCCTTCCTCGCGGGGGCCGTGGCGGGGCGGGTCGGCACCGACCCGGCCGGCCGAGACGGCCGCGGCGAGGCTGTCGAGCGCGTCGTGGCTCGACTCGTAGGCGTCGCGGAAATTCCCGATGTCGACGCTACAGGCCTCGATGCCCTCGATGTTGGTCGCGCGGCGCTCGCGGTGGTCGCCCTTGTACCCCTCGCGGTAGAGGCCGAGCCAGCCGAAGGTGGCCGCGGGGTACACCTCGACGACGCGGGTGGCCGCCGGCCCCGACTGCATCGGCAGGACGGCGGCGTCGGGGTCGTCGGCCAGCCCCGCGAGGACGTTCCGGACCCCGTGGAAGGTCTGGTACTGGACGATCGAGTCGTAGGGACACAGCGCCGCGCGCCGGAGGTCGGTCTCGCGGCGCAGTTGCGCGGTGCCGTCGCCCGTGTAGGCCCGGGCGGTCGACCGGCAGGTCGAGGCGAACGTATCCGGGTCGTCCGGCCCGTCGCCGGTCAGCCACGCGACCAGGCCGCGCCAGGTACCGCAGCAGTGTTCGTCGAGCAGTGCTTTGGGGAGACTGAAGGGGAAGTCGAGCCCGACGACCGAGAAGTCGGTCGCCCGCTCGCGGAGGCCGGCGTGAGCGCGCTCGCGGTCGACGCCCCACTCGTCGGCCGCGCTGTAGCAGTCCTCGACGACCAGCCCCTCCCCCGTCGACCGCGCCTCCGTCAGCCACAGCGAGCGCCCCGCGTCGCTCGCGCCGCTGAAATCCACGCCCAGGACACGCGAACCCATACCACCCGTCTCTCACTCGCCCGATATGAATGTTCGGCTTCCCGGAACCGCCGTTCCACGACCCGGTGGTCGAAAACAGTATCCGTCGGCCGTCCGAACCCGCGGGTATGCCACCGACGAAGGAGGTCAAGTGTACGGCGGAGGACTGCTTCCTCGACATGTTCGAGAACCACTACACCTACGACGTGCCCGACGACCACGGCGTCTCCGACCTGTCCTGTCCGGTCTGTGGCGGCACAGACTGCCTCGAAGCGATAGAGCTGTAGCGGCCCCGCGGCCGTCCGCGGGTCGACGCCGACCTTCTTCTGTCCCGACGCCGCGGGCACAATCCTGAAGGCCGTACCGCCCTAACCGGCGGGTATGAACAAGCTGCGCGACATCGGCGAGTCGCTGGGCAACACTGTGCTGGAGAACGTCGGGCGGGCGATGGGCCGCGCCCAGGAGCGGACGCCGCTGCCAGTCGACCTCCTGGAGAGCGACGACGCCTACCTCGCGGTGTTCGACGCCCCGGGCGCCCAGGCGTCGGACGTGCAGGTGCAGTTCGACTCGGGGCTCGTTGAGGTCCGCATCGACCGGTTCCGCGGCTTCCACGAGGGCTTCGAGATGCGCTACCCCGGCCGCGGGCTTGCGCTGGACGGCCACGTCGAACTCCCCGCGGAGGCCCGGGTCGACGCCGACGCGGCCACCGCGACGCTGCGGGACAACGGCACGCTCGAAGTGCGCGTCCCGAAGGCCGAACCTGTCGACCCCGACACCGACGAGGCGCTGGAGGCCGACGAAGTCACCGAGGTCGGCGACGGGACCGACGCCGACGAGTTGGACGCCGAGGCCGAGTCCTCGGACGACACCGGCGACTCCGACGACAGCGACGACGAACAGTAGCGACGCGCTTTCGCCGCAGCGCGGTCCAGTCGCGGTCCCCTTCTCAGTCGTCGACGGTCATCCCCTCGACCACCTCGAACGCCTCGTCGCCGTCGAAGCGGGTCGGGTCGAAGGGAGCGACCCCGTCGCCGCCGAGCACTTGCTCCGCGACCCGCTCGGCCAGCGCCGGCGCGCGCATGAACCCGTGGCCGTGCCAGCCGGTCGCGACGTACAGCCCGTCGCGGATCTCCCCCAGCAGCGGGTCCCGGTCGGGCGTGGCCGTGCAGAGCCCGGCCCACGACCGACGAACGGCGAGGTCGTCGCCCCGGACGGAGCCGATCCCGTCGCGACAGACCGCGCCCAGCCAGTCGAGCGACGCACGCTCGAACTCGGGGTCGGCGCTCTCGTCGTAGTCGTCGGGGTCGAACTCCCGTTCCTGGGTACCGTCGCCGACGAGCAGGCCTCCCTCGCGGGGGCGTGCGTAGCGACTCTCGGTCGCGTCGTAGCAGGTGGGCACCCGCTCGCTCCCGTCGAGGGGGGCGGTCACGAGCGCCTGCACGCGGTAGGGTTTCATCGGGATCGGCACGTCGACCCCGGCGAGCAGGCGCTTCGTGTGGGGGCCCGCGGCGACGAGGATGGCGTCGAACCGCTCGGTCCCGGCGGCTGTCTCGACGGCCGTCCCGTCGTCGGCGAGTCGTGCGGGGGTCCCCGTCCGGAGGTCGGCGCCGGCCGCCGCGGCGCGCTCGCCCATCGCCGCGACGTACGCGGCGGGGTCGAGGTAGCCGGCGTCCCGGGCGAGCGCGGCGGCGGCTACGTCGTCGCCGGCGACGGCGGGGTACCGGTCGGCGAACTCGTCGGGATCCAGCGTCTCCACGTCGCGGCCGTTGGCGCGCATCCGCTCGGCGCTCTCGCGGACCGCCTCCGCACGGCGGTCGTCGCCGGCGCGGGCGAACCAGACGTACGGGTGGTCGACGAACTCGACGGCGCCCTCGGCGTCGAGTTCCCGAAAGCGCTCGACTGCGCGGGCGGCGACGGCGGCGTCGGTGTCCCCGGCGAAGGCGTCGTAGGCGATGCCGGCGGCGCGGCCGGAGGCGCCGCTCGCCAGTTCCTCGCGCTCGAAGAGGACGGCCTCGGCGTCGCGGGCGGCCAGGTCGCGGGCGGCGGTGACGCCCAGGGCGCCGCCGCCGACGACGGCGACGCGGGTCACAGGAACGGGTCGAGCCCGCGGGCTGGGTAGCCGACGATCCGGTCGGCGCCGGCGTCGCGGAGTTCGTCGACCCGGTCGGCCACCGTCTCGACGCCGCCGACGAGGCCGAAGTCGCGGACCGCCTGCGAGAGCACCTCGCGGGCGCGTCCCTCGGCCGTGGCGTCGGTCGGCGCGCCGTCGGGCAGCGCCGAGCGGACGGGGCCGCGCCGGGCGGCGTAGGCGCCCAGCGCGTCGAGGACGGCGTCCTCCTCGTCGGTCAGGACAGTCGGCGCGTAGAGGGCGATCTCGCCCTCGTAGCCCGCCTGCCGGAGCGCGCGCAGGCGGCGGTCGGTACCGGGCCCGAGGAGTTCGAACTGCGTGCCGCCGACGGCGAGGGCGACCCGCTCGATCCCCTCGGTGCCGACCCAGGGGTCCCGCGAGCGGGCCGCGGCCTCCCGGAGGCGGGGCGCGACTGCTCGCTCCTGCTCGGCCTCGGTGAGGTAGGCGGGGTGGCCGGCGACGAGCACCCGCCGGACCGACCCGGGCAGCGACTCGGCCAGATCCCGGTCGCCGAGGGGGTCGAAGCCGTCGGCGCGGACGGGTGTCGTGACGCGCAGCTCCTGCTCGTCGGCCAGCGCGGCGAGCGTCTCCGGCGACGGCAGGTGCTCGCGGCCCTCGTAGTCGACCGCGAGCGTGTCCACGGCGAGGTCGCGGGCCCGCTCGACCTCGACCTCGGCGGGTTTGATCGCGGCCGCGTCGATCCCTGCCTGCGCCAGCGTCGCGCCCTGGAGCATCCTACTCGTCCGCTATCGACTGGCGGGGAAAAGCTCTATCGCTTGGCGACGCCGCCCCCGACCGTTATGGTGTGTCGCCGCAAAGAGAAGAGCGACAGATGCTCACAGCGGGAGAGGCGGCGCCGGACTTTATCCTGCCCGGCACCGACGGCGAGGTCGTCCGCGAGTACATGCTCGCCGAACACACCCGGGACGGGCCGGTCGTCCTGGCGTTCTACCTGTTCGACTTCAACCCGGAGTGTACCGACCAGCTGTGTTCGATCGGGAACTTCGGCTGGTTCGACGTGCGCGAGGACGTGACGGTCCTCGGCGTCTCCCGCGACAGCGCCTTCAGCCACCGGGCGTTCGCCCGCGAGCACGACATCCCGTTCCCCCTGTTGTCCGACAGCGACGGCGCGGTCGCCGAGCGCTACGGCGTCCGGCTCGACGAGCTCGCCGGCCACCGCGACGTGTGCAACCGCGCGGTGTTCGTGGTCGACACCGACACGACGGTCCGCTACGCCTGGGCCGCCGACGACCCCGAGGGCCAGCCCCCCTGGCAGGAGGTCCGGACGGCGCTCGACGACCTGTAGCCCGGCCGCCGCCTGGATGTCGCGGCGACACCGCCGGTTGCGCTGCCGCTCAGTTCCGGCCGATGTCGCGGAAGGTGTCGACGATCTCCTCGAAGTCGGGGTGGGACTCCCGGAGCTGTCGGCCCAGCCGCTCGGCCTCGCGCTTGCGGCGTTCGTACTCGTCGCTGTCGGCCAGCTCCGCCGGAGTCAGCTCCGATTCGAGCACTTCGAGTTTCGAGACGACCGAGAAGAACTCCTCGAGTTTCGGGTCGCCCGACTGCCGGCTGTCGAGCTGCTGGTCGAGCGTCGTCAGCAGCGTCTCCGTCTCGATGGGCTTGGCGAGGTAGTCGTCGAAGTCCATCTCCAGGATGTTCAGGTCGGGGTCGACGGCGGTCGTCATCACGACGACGCAGTCGTAGCCCCGCTCGCGGATCTCCGCGAGCACCTCGTCGCCGTGGACCTCCGGCATCCGCCGGTCGAGCAGGACCGCGTCCACGTCCTCGTCCATCGACGCTAGGGCCTCGCGCCCCCCGTAGGCGACCCGCGTCTCGTAACGGTCGCGGACCTTCAGCGCGAGCACGTCCGCTACCTCCCGCTCGTCGTCCACGACGAGGACGGTCGGTCGACCGTCGGCGCTCGGTGACACTGTTCTACCCACGCTGGGGTCCCTGCGGGTTTCACTCTGTTGGCCCGAGTCCCACGTCTCGATCCGGCGGGTCGCGACCCGCCCGGTCCCGACTCCCAGCTCCTCCCGGTCCCTGCCTCCCCGCACGGGTTCCGGCCGGGCGGTCCGTCGCTCTCGCCGACAACGTTATGTGTGAACAAGTACCATGGTACGTCGGGGATACCGATGTCACAGCACCCAGACTGGTTCCGCAGTGCGGACGCAGCGATACTCGACCACCTCTCCGAGGAGCGGCCGACGTACGTGCCGCTGCTTGCGAACCGTCTGGGGATGCCGACGGACTACGCCCGCCAGCGCGTCGACCGGCTCGTCGAGCGCGACCTGGTCGAGCCGGTGACCGCGGAGACCGTCTACCGGATCACCGAGCGCGGCGAGCGGCGGCTGGCCGCCTACACCGAGCGCGAGGGCGCGCCCGAGCCCGGCCTCGTCGTCGGCAACTGAGCGGCGCTCCCGCCGGCGCGGGCCGCCGGCGATTCTCCGTGTCGCCCGCCGCGAGTCACCGCTTTTCCCGCCGCTCGTAGAGGACGAGCCCGACCATCGAGAGCGCCTCCTCGCCGTCGGCCTCGGTCGTGATACGGACCGAGACGAGTCCCGACTCGTCGTCCCAGTCGTCTTTGTCGACGATCTCGGTCGTCACCGTGAGTTCGTCGCCGGGTCTGACCGGGCGGCGCCACCGGAGTTCGTCGACACCGAGCGCGCCCCGGGTCGCACCGTCGGAGAGGTGGCCGTCGACGAGCAGCCGCATCGTCATCGCGGCGGTGTGCCAGCCACTGGCGACCAGCCCGCCGAACGGCGAGTCGGCGGCCGCCTCGGGGTCGGTGTGGAACGGCTGAGGGTCGTAGCGCTCGGCGAACTCCGTGATCTCCGCCGCGGTCACCTCGTAGCTGCCGTGCTCGCCCGTGTCACCGACGCGCACGTCCTCGAAGTATTCCATCGGCCGGGGGTACGCGCGGCCGGCTGAAAAGCCCTCCAGCCGCCCCCCTCCGGTCGGACGCGGAGCTATCGGGAGAACGGCGTCGGTCGAAGAACGGAGGGCGTCGCGAGCGGTCGGGGTCGACCGAGCGAATCGGCAGTGGGCCGACCGTCAGGGCGAGACGGCGGCCGTCCCGTTGCCGGCGGTGGCGTTCCCGGAGTCGCCCGCGCCGTTCTCGTCGAGCCACGTCTGGAACTCCTCCTGGGTGCGCACCTCGACGGTGCCGAGCATCTGGGAGTGGCCGACGCCGCAGTACTCGGCGCAGTAGAGCTGGTGTTCGCCCGTGTCGGTCGCCTCGGTGATCAGGTAGTTCGACTGGCCGGGGAACGCGTCCTGTTTCAGCCCCATCGAGGGGACGTGGAACGCGTGCAGCCAGTCCGTCGAGGTGATGTTCAGCCGCACCGGCCGGTCGGTCGGCAGGACCAGCGTGTTGGCGTTCGTGACGCCGGACTCGGGGTACTCGAACTGCCAGTTGTACTTCTGGGCGGTCACCTGGACTTCGAGCGCCTCCTCACCGCCCTCGGTGAGCGAGTCCACGTCGGTGTCGGGCGTGGCGGTGACGAACGGGTCGGCGAGCACCTGGTAGGAGGCGACGCCGACGAACAGCAGGATGATGGCCGTCGCGACCGTCCAGGTGATCTCGAGGCGGCGGTTCTCCTTGGTCGGGAGCGGCGACTCGTTGTTCCGGAACTTCCAGACCGTGTAGAAGAGGATCGCCTCCACGAGGATGGTGATCGGGACGGCGATGTACATGAGCTGGTTGTTCAGGTTCCAGATGAGCCGCTCGGTGGTCGTGTCGGCCGACTGGGCGGCGGCGGGCTCGACCGCTACCGCCGCCAGGGCGGCCGCGAACAGCGTCAGGAGTGCGACGCGCTTACCCTTCATTGATCTCGGCTTGGGATTGTCCGCATATTAACGTGCTGAATCCGGCGCGGTGTCCGACGTTGGCGGGACGACGGACCTGGGTCTTTCCCCGAACGTATGCGGCCGCCTCGGGCGGTCCCGGTCGCGAAGCGCGAACACTAAGTGCGAACGCCCCAAAGTCGGGGCAACAGCGGACTCTCATGTTCGGACGCGCCTCCCGACCGTCGTTCCCGAGCCTGCTCGCAGCGACGGCGATGGGCGTCTACCTGCTCGTCGCCGCCGGCGCCACGGCGGCGGTCGCCGACGCCGCCCGCGCGTGTACGTCGTGGCCGGTCTGTCGCGGCCCGGTCACGCTCGCCGACCCCGCACTGCTCGTCGCCTGGGGCCACCGCGTCGTGGCCCTGCTCGTCGGCGTCCTCGCGGTCGCGGCCGCCGTCGCCGCCGTCCGCGACCGTGCGGCGATCCGCGGGCGCGTGCTCGCCGCGCTCGCGCTCGCCCTGGTCCTGTTCCCGGTCCAGGTCGCCATCGGGGCCCTCGTCGTCACGAGCGGCCCGACCGCCGCGCTGACCGGCGCCCACCTCGCCGTCGGGATGGTCCTGTTCACCGCGCTCGTGGTCGCGCTCGCGTGGGAACTCGAACCCGAGACCACCGACGCGCCCGACGAGGGGTGGGCCGTCGAACCAGGCGTCGACGACGCCGCCGACGGCTCCGAACCAGCCGAGGACACGCCCGCGGAGCCGACCACCGCGCCCGCGGACCTGCCGCTCCGGACGCGCGTGACCGCCACCGCGGCGGCGTACTTCCGGCTCACGAAACCGCGGCTGATGTGGCTGCTCTGTCTCGTCGCCGCCGCCGGGATGGCGCTGGCCGCCACGGGCCCGCCCAACCTGACCGTGCGGACGATCGTCCTGACGCTCGGCGGGGGCGTCCTCGCCATCGGCGCCTCGGGCACGTTCAACCACGTCCTCGAACGCGAGAAGGACAAGAAGATGGACCGCACGTCCGACCGCCCCATCGCGACCCACCAGATCCCGGTCCGCCGGGCGGTCGCGTTCGGCCTGACGCTCGCCGCGGCCTCGCTGGCCGTGTTCGCCCAGCTGAACCCCCTTGCGGCCGCGCTCGGCCTCTCGGCGATCCTCTTCTACAGCGTCGTCTACACGCTCGTGCTCAAGCCCAACACCGTCCAGAACACGGTCATCGGCGGGTTCGCCGGAGCGCTGCCGGCGCTGATCGGCTGGGCGGCCGTCACCGGCGAGGTCGGCCTCCCCGGCGCGGCGCTGGCGGGGGTCATCTTCCTGTGGACGCCCGCGCACTTCTACAACCTCGCGCTGGCGTACAAGGACGACTACGCGAAGGGCGGGTTCCCGATGATGCCGGTCGTCCGCGGCGAGGCCGCGACCCGCAAGCACATCCTCTACTACCTGGCGGCGACGCTGGTCGCCGCGGTCGCGCTCGCGGAGCTGGCCTCGCTCGGGTGGGTGTACGCGGCGACGACCTGCGTCTTCGGCGGCGTCTTCCTCTGGGCGGTCCTCCGGCTGCACCGCGAGCGCACCGAGTCGGCGGCGTTCCGCGCGTTCCACGCCTCCAACGCCTACCTCGGGGCGCTGCTGGTCGCCATCGTCGTCGACGCCCTGGCGGTCTGATCCCATGGCCACCGTCGATACCACTTCCCTGACCGACCGCTTCCGCCCCCGCCGCGAGACGCTGCTGTGGGGCGCCCTGCTCGTCAACACCGAACTGCTCCTCCTGCTGGCCTACGCCGCCCTCGGGTCGGCCGACCTGCTCTCGGCGCGGGGCCTGCGCCTGTGGATCTACCCGTTCGTCTGGATCAACGCCTCGGTCTGGGCGGTCGCGCGGACCGACATCGCGTCCGCTTCGGGCCGGAACCGCGCTCTCGCCGCTGCACTCGCCGTCGGCTACTTCGGCGTCCTCGCCTACACCGGCGGGCTGGTCGGCCCCGGCCACGAGTCGCTCGGGTTCGGTGTCGCGCTGGCGAGTCTCCCGCCGGGGTGGGCACCCGCCGTCACCTACAACGGCATGGGCGTCTCGCTGGTGCTGATCCCCTACAAGGTGGTCGGCTACCTCACGCTCGCCTACCTCGTGTACGCCACTATCCTCGACGCCGCCGGCTCGGCGGTGACGGGCGTGCTGGGCCTGCTCTCCTGCGTCTCCTGTAGCTGGCCGGTGCTCGCGTCGATCGCGACGGGCGTCGTCGGCAGCGGCTCCGGCATCGCCGCCGCGGTCTCGGCGGGCTCGTACGGCATCTCCACCGTCGTCTTCGTCGCCACCGTGGCGCTGCTGGTCTGGCGCCCCTTCGGTCGTGACTGAGCGACTTCGATTGGGTCTCGTGTGGATGTCTCGGCCGGTTCTTGCCGATCTGGTTCGGGAGGACGAGTAACTGTGACCGTGCTCGGCGGTGGGCGCTGAGAACTCCTGGCCCGCTCGCTAGCTGTCAGGTCTACCGCAGGAGACAGCAAGCGATGAAAGCACTCGACGCGCTCGCTCTGAATCGGATCGACTGCCTGGGACAGCAAGCGATGAAAGCCCTCGACGCGCTCGCGGTCGCTGAGTCGGGATATCCGCGCTCTCCGCACCGCCCGCTCACGGCACAGCCGTTCGCTTCGAGGCGCGAGCGCCTCGCACCGCGCGGATAGTGCCCGCTCAGGCGACTACACGAGCGCGAGCGCGCCTCGCCCTTTCAGTCCACCGGGAGAGCAAGCTCTCCCGAGCCCGCGCTCACACGTTCGCGCGGACGCCAGGACCGCAACCGCACGACACAGCAACCGCACAGCACCGCGGACGGCCACGAGCCTCCCCAGCCGATTCGCGACCCGCGAGTCGCGAATCCGCCGTCGGAGCACGCTCCGACGAGCCTTCGGTCGCAGGCTCCCGAAGACCTCGCGCGGCTACGGTCGCGGGATGAAACGCGCGACAGCGCGCGCCGACCGCACCACAACCGCTACACCGCCTCGAACACCGCCGTCCCCGTGACGCAAACCTTATGTACAACTCTGTCCGTTAGTGGACATCAATGAGTACTGATGATGGGATCGCACCGAAGGTGCGGTCGATACTCGACGCGGCCCGCGAGCGCGCGGCGGCGCGCGGCGGAGCCGGCGGCGAGCGGGTCGAGGTGGACGCCCGGTCGCTGCCGGCGGCGTTCGAGCGGGCCGAGGCCGACGGGCGCGTCCCGCTGGTCGCGGAGGTCAAGCCGACGAGCCCGACGACCGAGGGCGAGCGGACCGACGACCCGGTCGAGCTGGCCGAGTCGATGGTCGCGGGCGGTGCGGCGGCGCTGTCCGTGCTGACCGAACCCGAGCACTTCGGCGGGTCGACCGACGCGCTCGAACAGATCCGCGCGGCGGTGGACGTGCCGGTCCTGCGGAAGGACTTCGTCGTCCGCGAGGCACAGCTCGACGCCGTCGAGGCGGACGTGGTCCTGCTGATCGTCCGCTTTCTCGACGAGGAGAGGACCGACGACCTGGCGGACCTGCTGGCCGCGGCGCGCGAGCGGGGCTTCCAGGTGCTCGTCGAGACCCACACCGCCGAGGAGGTCGAGCGGGCCGTCGCGGCGGGCGCGGAGATCATCGGCGTGAACAACCGCGACCTCGCGAGGCTGGAGGTCGACCTGGGGACGTTCGAGACGGTGGCCCCGGAGGTGCCGGAAAACGTCACCCTCATTGCGGAGAGCGGCATAGCGACGACGAACGACGCGGTTCGGATGCGCGAGGCGGGCGCCGACGCCCTGCTGGTGGGGTCGGCGATCATGGACGCCGCGGGCGGCAGCGACGTGGAGGCCAACACCCGGCGCCTCGCGACGGCGGAATCGGACGCGACTGCGGAGACAGCGACGGAGGCGGACACCCAATCATGAGCACAGACGAGACGTTCGGCGAGTACGGTGGACAGTTCGTGCCGGAGTCGCTGATGCCGGCCATCGAAGAGCTCACCGAGGCCTACGAGCGGTACGTCCTCGACAACGAGGACGGCTTCATGGACGAGTTCCGGCGGCGACTCGAAGACTTCGGCGGGCGGCCGCTGCCGCTCCAGCACGCCGAGTCGCTGTCGGAACGGTACGACACCGAGGTCTACCTCAAGCGCGAGGACCTGCTCCACGGCGGCGCGCACAAGCTCAACAACGCCCTCGGGCAGGTGCTGCTGGCGAAGTACATGGGCAAAGAGCGGATCATCGCCGAGACGGGCGCCGGCCAGCACGGGACGGCGACGGCGATGGCGGCCGCGCACCTGGACATGCCCTGCGAGATCTACATGGGCGAGACGGACATCCGGCGCCAGCGCCCCAACGTCTTCCGGATGAAGATCAACGGCGCCGAGGTCAACCCCGTCACCACGGGCCGCGGGACGCTCAAGGAGGCCATCTCGGAGACGATGCGCGACTGGGCGACCACCGTCGAGCGGACCCACTACGTCATCGGGAGCGTGGTCGGCCCGGCCCCGTTCCCGGCGATGGTCCGGGACTTCCAGGCGGTCATCTCCGAGGAGGCCCGCGAGCAGGTCCAGGAGAAGGCCGGCCGCCTGCCCGATTCGGTGCTGGCCTGCGCGGGCGGCGGGTCGAACACGATGGGCACGTTCCACCACTTCGTCGGCGACGAGGACGTGAGCCTCTACGCCGTCGAGGCCGGCGGCTCGTCGCTCGACGTAGACGAGGAGGAGGGGGTCGCGCCCAACTCGGCGTCGCTGTCGACCGGCGACGAGGGCGTCCTCCACGGCGCGCGCACGAAACTCCTGCAGGACTCCCACGGGCAGATCATGGAATCGCACTCCGTGTCGGCTGGGCTGGACTACGCCGGCGTCGGGCCCGAGCTGGCCCACCTCGTCGACGAGGGCCGGGTCGAGGCGGTCAACGTCGACGACGACGCGGCGCTGGAGGCGTTCCACCGGCTCTCGCAGGACGAGGGCGTCATCCCGGCGCTGGAGACCGCCCACGCCTTCGGCTACCTGGAGGAACACCACGACGAACTCGGCGATCTGGTGGTCGTCAACGTCTCCGGCCGCGGCGACAAGGACCTGGAGACCGTCCTGGAGGAGACGGAGAAACGCGACCTGGACGTGGCGCCGGACATGTCGGTGTTGCGCGACGCCGCGGGGAGCGGGGGTGACCTCTGATGGGACTGGAACGCGTCTTCGCCGACGAGCCGGCGTTCGTCCCCTACGTCGCCGCGGGCGACCCGACCTACGAGGAGTCGCTGGAGTACGTCGAGGCGCTGGAACGCGGCGGCGCGGACGTGATCGAACTCGGCCTGCCGTTCTCCGAGCCCATCGCGGAGGGGTCGACCATCCAGGAGGCGGTCGTCCGCTCGCTGGAGGGCGGGATGACCCCCGACCGGTACTTCGAGTTCGTCGGGGACCTGGACGTGGACGTGCCGCTGGTCTGCATGACCTACTACAACCTGATCGCCCAGTACACCCACCCCGAGACCGGGGAGACGGGACCCCGGGCGTTCGCACGGCGGGCCAGCGAGGTCGGCATCGAGGGGTTCGTCGTCGTCGACCTGCCCGCCGAGGAGGCCGGACCGCTCCGGGAGGCCTGCGACGAGTTCGGACAGGATCTGGTCTTCATCATCGCGCCGACGACGAAGGGCGAGCGCCTGAAGCGGATGCGCGAGCACGTCTCGGGGTACGTCTACGTGCAGGCGCGACTGGGCGTGACCGGCGCCCGCGACGACGTGTCCGACCAGACCGAACAGTCGCTGGCCCGCGTCGACGACTGGGCGGTTCCCAAGGCCGTCGGCTTCGGCATCAAGACCGGCGAGCACGCCGAGCGCATCGTCGCCGCCGGCGCCGACGGGGTCATCGTCGGCTCCGCTTTAGTCGACATCGTCGCCGACGGCGCCGACCCCGACGTGGACCAGCCGTTCCCGGAGACCGTCCAGCGGCTCGAATCGAAGGCCCGCGAACTCAAGGAGGGCGCGCTGGCCGGCGCCGAGCGGGCGGCCGCCGAACGCTCGGACTGACTCGCAGTACCGTCCGCAACCGGAACGCACATAACCGTACTTGCCACACCGTCACACAACATGACCGCAGGGAAAGACGCGCGCCTCGCCCGCATCGGGACAGGGGGGCGGCACCTGATCGTCCCGATGGACCACGGGATCACACTGGGGGCCGTCAAGGGCCTCGTCGACATCGAATCGACCGTCGACGCCGTCACGCGCGGCGGCGCCGACGCCGTGCTCACCCAGCGCGGCGTCGCCGACCGCGTCCACCCCAACACCAACGACGCGGGCTACATCGTCCACCTCAACGGCTCGACGAGCATCGGCCCCGACGAGAGCGACAAGCGACCGACCGGCACCGTCGAGGACGCCATCCGCGCGGGCGCCGACGCCGTCTCCTTCCACATCAACGTCGGCAGCGAGCACGAACCGGACCAGATCTCACAGCTCGCCGAAGTCACCAGCGAGGCCGAGCGCTACGGCCTGCCGACGCTCGCGATGGCCTACGCCCGCGGCCACGACGTGCGCGACGACGACCCCGAGCTGTTCGCCGAGGACCTGGGCCACGCGGTCCGTCTCGCCGAGGAACTCGGCGCCGACGTGGTCAAGACCGCCTACAGCGGCTCCGCGGAGACCTTCGACCGCGTCGTCGAGTCGACCGCCCTCCCGGTCGTCATCGCCGGCGGCTCGAAGGGCACGGACCGGGAGACCCTCTCGATGGTCCGCGGCGCCGTCGACGCCGGCGCGGACGGCGTCTCGATGGGCCGGTCGATCTTCCAGCACGACGACCCCGAGGCCATCACCCGCGCCGTCGCCGCCGTCCTCCACGACGACGCCTCCGCCGAGGAGGCCGCCGAGCAGGCTGGTCTCCCCGTCGAGGCCTGAGCGGCTCCCGCACAGTCGTTTGGCTGTTCTCGCCCGCGTTCGATTCAGAGCACACCCCGTAGCTCGCCCATCCCGTCGAGCCGGTGGGTCGGCGCGGGGTCGGGGTCGGCGGGCGGCGCGGCGTCGTGGCGGACCAGCGGTACCCACGCCGATTCGAGGCCGGCCCGGTGGGCGCCGACCACGTCCGCGCCGTGGCTGTCGCCGACGTACAGCGTCCGCTCGGGCGGTGCGTCGAGTTCCGCGAGCGCCCGCTCGAAGGGTTCGGTGTCGGGTTTCGGTTCCACCCCGTTCGCGGGGTCGCAGAAGACGGTCGCGTCGAAGGCGTCGGCGATCCCCAGCCGCTCCAGTTTCGCCGACTGCGTCGCCTCGCCGCCGTTCGTCACGAGGCCGACCTCGTGGCGCTCCCGGACGTGGTCGAGCGCCTCGCGGGCTCCCTCGCGGAAGGCGACGGCCGTCTCGTCGACGACCTCGACGGTCGCCTCGGCCAGTTCGGGGACATGGGTCGGATCGGCGCCCACGTCGGCACAGACCGCCCGGTAGAGGTGCTCGTAGAACTCCCGGTCGGAGTGGGCGGTGGGGAGGTCCGTCGAGTCGACGGCGCGCACGTCGGCGGGCGAGAACAGGGGGTCGAGGCCCACGCGGTCGAAGACGGCGGCGTGGATCTCGGCGTCGGACTGCTCGGCGACGCAGAGCGTGCTGTCGAGGTCGAAACAGACGGCGTCGAACTCGCCCATGCCGTCGAGCGTCCGGGCGAGCGCGCCTAAGCGTTTCGGCCGCGCGGGCCCGGTTAGCACGGGTGAACGGGAGCGGCTATCGCAGCCGGGCGGCGAGCGCGACCCCGGTGTTCAGCTCCCGTGGAACTCCTCGAGGATCTCGAAGTCGCGGGCGGTCTTGGTGAACTCCGAGAGGGGGCGCCGGGCCTCGCAGTCCTTGCACCCGAACGCCGCGTCCGGTTCGGGGAGGTCGGCGGGGTTGGCTTCCCACTGTTCGCCGCATTCGGGACACTGGAGCTGGATCCAGGCCTCCTGCATACTCGTCCGTGGGAGCGCGTCCCGAAAGAGCCTTGTGGCGATTCCCGCAGGTCAGGCGGGTCGGGACCCCCTGGGACCGCGAGGCGACGGGCCACTCCGCGACCGGACCGCCGGTGGGATTTTGTCCCGCTCGGCCGACAGCTCGACCATGGGAACCGCGACCTTCGACTTCAGCGACGAAGTGGCCGTCGTCACCGGCGGTAGCTCCGGCATCGGCCGCGCCACCGCCCTCGAGCTCGCCGACGCGGGCGCGACCGTGGTCGTCGCCGACGTGCGCCGCGAGCCCAAGGACCTCGACGCCGAGACGCCGACCGACGAACGGATCGAGGAGAGGGGCGGCGACGCCGAGTTCGTCGAGACGGACGTGAGCGACCGAAGCGAGGTCGAGAGCGTCGTCGAGGCGGCCCGCGAACTCGGCGGCGTCGACGTGATGGTCAACAACGCCGGGCTGTTCCGCGGCGGCTCGGTCACCGACCTCGACGCCGCCGACCTCGACGCCATGTTCGGGGTCAACGTCCGCGGCGTCTTCCTCGGCACGCAGGTCGCCGCCCGCGACATGATCGAGCGCGACGAGCCCGGTGCGGTCGTCAACACCGCCTCGATCAGCTCCTCGCTCGCCCAGCACGGCCAGGTGGGCTACGACGCGACCAAGGGCGCCGTGCGGATGCTCACCCGCGGCGCCGCCCTCGACCTGGCCGAGTCGGGGATCCGGGTCAACGCCGTCGCGCCGGGCCAGATCGCCACCGAGTTCCTCGAAGGGTGGACCGAAGAGGCCAAGCAGTCGGCCGGCGGCGACGAGGACGGCTTCCTCAAGGACATCCCGATGGGGCGGGCAGGCATCCCGGCGGACGTGGCCCCGGCAATCTGTTACCTCGCCAGCGACGCCGCCGGCTACACGACCGGCGAACTCCTCCACGTCGACGGCGGGTGGCAGGTCTGCTGACTGCTTGCGCGGTCCCCCGGGGCCGTGCCACCCCCGGCGAGCGGCCGGACGAGCGCGCGCGGCCCGTGGACAGAGGGGTCTACCGCCGGTTCCGGTCGCTCCCACGGATCGCCGAGCTAATCCCTCTGAAACCGGGCTGTGTCCGGGAACAAACCGAGACAAACCGGCTCAAAACCGGCCAAATCCGGGGCGAGCGCTTGCCCCCTTCAAGGTGACCGCCCTCCACCGAGCGAGTGGAGACAGATTGAAATGAAACTCAAACTCGCCGCAGTGTTCGCGAGCGTCCTGCTGGTCGCGACCGGCGCCGCCGTGGCGATGCCGGGCAACGCGCCCGACCACGCGCAGGACGGGACAGCACAGGCAGACGACCACGCACAGGACGACGCCGACGAAGGGGCCGAGAACGGCTCCGCGGCTGACGACGCGAGCGACTCCGGGGCGGACGGGAACGACTCCGACGCCCGCCGCGGCCCGCCCTCGGACGTGCCCGCCGCGGGTGCGGCCGACGCCGCGAACGGGAGCCAGGGACCGCCCGTCGACCTGCCCGCGCAGGTGCCCGACTTCGTGAGCGACATCCACGAGACGGTCGGGAGCGCCGGCGGCGGCGCCGTCGACGGCGCCCAGTCGCTCGGCGAGCGGATCAGCGACCTGACGCCGAACGACGGCGCTGACGCCGAGAACGGCACCGACGCACCGGACGAGGCGACCGCCACGCCCGCCGCGTAACGGTCGACCCGATCGGAGCCACACGCTCCGTTCCTCACCCCACCCTTCCACACTGATCGCTTCGCAATGCGGTCCCGTTTCGTACCCTCGCTGACCGGTTCTCCGTCCGGACGGTTCTGACTGGGACTCGAGATACGGCGCTCAGAAGAAACTGCCGAGGACGGCCATGTAGAGGATGACGGTCGCCGCGTAGGTGACCCCCAGCGCGACGACGGCCTTGGCGTGGAACAGCCAGAGGTCGTCGCGTTCGGTCTCCAGGGCGGCCTCGTAGCGCTCGCGTTCGGCCGCGGTCGGGTCGTGGCGCTCGCCGACGTGGAGGTCGCGGGCGTGTTCACTTTTAAATGGACGGCCGCAGTGCGGACAGGCCACCGCAGGCTCCTCGTCGGCCGGCACCGCGGTGTCGCGGCTCGGGCGGAGCGCGGGCGCGCGGTCGGCGTGCGGTGGAGCGGCGGTGTCGTCGGGCATGGTCAGACGTACGGCGGCGGCGCGTACGGTTGCGTGATCACCCATAGGGAGGTCATCGTGTAAAAGACCATCACCACCACGGAGGGGTACTGGCTGCGGATGGCCGCCAGCACGCCAGGGAACAGCTCGAAGGCGAGCGAGTGAGCGACCCAGATGGCCAGGACGTGCCCGCCGAGGACGAAGATGAGCTTCGCCGAGCCGAACCAGCCCGGCAGGACGAGCGCGAGCGGCGTGGCCGGCGGGGCGAACGGGCTCGCGGCGACCGCGGCGAGCGCGGGCGCGAGTCCGAGGAAATAGCCCAGGAAGTGCGCGAGGTGGTAGCCGGCGGCGATGGGCAACAGGGCGGGCGCGAACCACCGCTCGATGGCCCGCGCGGTGACGTAGGTGTCGGCGCTCGCCCGCACGCGCCGCGCGGCCAGCCGGTAGACCCCGAGGAACAGGGCGAACCCGGCCAGCAGGACCGCGGCGTAGACGGCGAGGCCTGGGACCCCGAGGCCGACGACGGGCTCGACGGCGGCCGCCCAGGCCGGCGTGGCGACGAGGCCGTCGTAGGTCGTCACCCACAGCAGGGCGACGACGAACGCGACCTCCCCGGGCCGGTCCGGCACGGGGTCCTCCGTCAGCGCCGTCCCGGGCAGTCGAACGGCGAGCGACCCGTCGGCACCCCGCTGGAGCGGCGCGACCCGCCCGTAGGCGGCGAAGACCTGGCTCACCGGGTCGACGCGCTCGAACCACGCTTCGCCCACGAACAGCGACCCGGCGACGGTCACGAGCGTGTACGCCACCACGACGGCGGCGAGCAGTCGCGGGTTCTCCCCGACCGGGCTGACGACCTCCAGCCAGACCAGCGCGAGCAGGCCCGCGACCGCCGGCCAGCGACCCCACGAGGCCGGGAGGGAGACGCCGACGACGACGGAGCCATCGGTATCGGCTCCCTCGTCGGCGTCACCGCCGCGCTCGTCACGGCGCGCGCGCACCCACCCGACCGCCGCGAGCGGCGCGCGCCAGGGGTTCAGCGCCGGCCAGGTGTTCCCGACGAGGTACGTCGTCGCCGTGTAGCCGGCCCACCAGCCGACCCACACGACCAGCAGCGCGAAGCTCCGGACGCCCTCGCGCGGGCCGACGAACCCGGTGACCACTACCAGCAGGAACACGCCCACCGAGAGCGCGCGGGCGAGCGGGACGACCGCCCGACGGATCCGGGCGGGCGCCGGGAGGGCGAGACGCCACCAGTTCACACCGCGCATCGCGTCGTGGTCGGTCAGCAACGTCGTGAACAGGAACGAACCGCCGACGACGATGCCGCCCGTGAGGATGGTCAGCCACGTCGGTACCGTCGCCGAGGCGACCGACCCGCCCAGCGACCCCGAGTGGGCGGCGGCGCGCCCGGCGACGGCCGCGAGCGCGACCGCGGCCGCGACGAACTGCCCGAGCCGTCGCCCGCGCCGACCCGGTCGGGTCCCCGTCATGCGTTGGCCACCCTTCCGACCGGAGCCTGTTAACTGCTCGCTCGTCCCGTCGGGGACCGGCTCCGCCCTCACGCGGAACACGTCGCTTTTTGCGGTGGGTCCCCAAGCCGGCGTATGGCCGAGACCGACGAGGGCGGGTACAACCGGAAGCGGGCGGCGCTGGCGGTGTTGCCCTTCCTCCTGCTCGGAGTGGCGGACGTGCTCCTCCTGCTGGGGTGGGGGATCAACCCGCTGTGGGGCTTCATGATCCTGCCGCCCATCCTCTTCATGAGCGCGCTCGCCTGGATCGCCTTCCGCTCGGGCTTCGTCGGCGACCGCGTCGTCGACGACGACCCCGCGGTCGCCGACGTGGACCACGACTGATACGGATTATTGCAAGTCATTCCGGGATCGACCGCACGCAGTCGTGGGGTCGACCCGGTAAACGCTTGCAATAATCCGTATGACGCCGACCGGGTTCCCCGCACGGTCGCCTCACGTCGAGCGGCTGCGCCGCGGGCGGAACGGGCCAAGAATGGCGACTCCGCGGGCGGCGTCGTCACTGTTCGAGCGAGCGTCGCCGGCCGAGGGCCGGCCGGGCTACGCGAAGAGGTCGTCGACGGCGCCGCGCGCGGCCAGCGCGGCGTCGTCGGCGACGCGGTCGGGGTCGCCCGCGGCGTCGGGCGCGTTGAGGTACACGTCGACCTCCAGGACCCCGTCCTCGAAGGTGACGGTCACGTCGAGGTCGTCGACCGCCGACCGGTCGAACCGCGAGAAGACGACGGTTTCGGCGGCCTCGGCCGCGGTCTGGACGACTTCCTCGTCCGTGGGACCGCTGTCGGACTCCCCATCGGCGTCAGCGTCGGCCGCCGCGTCGTCGGTCGGCATCTACGCGCCGCCGGCGCCCGGGCCGCCCATGCCGCCCGGACCGCCCGCGCCGCCGCCGCCCTGGAGCATGTTCTGGAGTTCCGTCTGGAGCTCCTCGAACTGCTCCTGGACGCGCTCCTCCTGCTTCTCCAGCGTCTCGACGCGCACTTCGAGGCTGTCGACCTTCTCCTCGAGGTCGTCCTGGGCCTCGCCGTACTCGGTCTGGACGAGCAGCTCGCCCACGCGGCGGTACATGCCGGCGTCCTCGTCGATGTTCTCGAGCTCCTCGAGGGCCGTCTCGGCCTCCTGGAGCTGCGTCTCGGCCTGCTGTTTCTGCGCCGCGACCTGCTGGGCCTTCTCCTGCAGATCCTGCAGTTCCTCGAGCTTCTCCTGTGCTTCAGGCGGCAGATTACCCTGCATACCTTGCCGTGCGGGACCCGTGGTGAAAAACCCCCGCTTTCGAGTCGAGCCGGCGATGGGTCCCGCCGCCGGACCCGTCAGTTGTTGCGGCCGTCGACCTCGGTGACGTGTTCGAGCCACTTCTCGACGGTCGGCTGGCCCCAGTAGCGGACCGTGTCCGAGCGGTGGTCGTAGTCGACGACGCCCGCCGCGTCGAGCCGCGGGAGATGCGTCTCCACGAGCTCGGTCGCGAACTCGTCGTGGCTGCGCCCGCGGGACTCCCCCAGGCCCGAGGGCTCGCTGGCCGCCAGCAGCATCGCCAGTTCGTCCACCGTCGCGGTGCTCACGTCGCCCTCCCGGAAGAACTGGCAGACCTCGCGGCGCCGCCAGTCCGACAGGGCCTCGAACACCGTGTCGATGAACGGCCGATCCCCTTCCAGGTCCTCGACCGCAGGCTCCGCGCGACCACGTCCGTCGTCCGTTGACCCGCTCCGTTCACTCATACCCGTTACCCTACCGTTGCCCGCTCTCCATCAAGAATATCGGCCCTAGAAGCCTAGGGTACCTGTTGTCTCGCTCACCTGTTTCGAGAGCGGGACGTTCCCCGACGCGATAGCCCGGCGAGTCACTGGGAGTCGAACATCGATTCGAGGACGCGGCGGTGGCCCTTGCGGAGGTGCTGGAGGAAGGTGGTCGAGGCGATGTCGAGCGAGTCGGCGAGCGTCTCGGAGTCGGCCTCGCGGGGCCACTCGTAGTAGCCGTTGTAGTAGGCGGTCTTGAGGACCGCGCGCTGGCGGTCGGTCAGCCGGGCGCCGATGTCGCCGTGGCCCGGCCACCAGGGGGCGTCGGTCCGGTGGCGCTCGCGCTTGGCGGCCAGCTGCACCTCGGGGAACCGGGCGTCCATCGCCTCGGTGACCCGCCGCACGTCCAGATCCGCCGGCGCCTCGACGAGCATGTGACCGACGCCGTCCTCGACGACGCCGCGCTTGCCGCGCGCGCCGGCGTCGGCCAGATACCGGAAGGCGGAGTCGGTCAGCGTCAGCTCGAAGTGGGGGCCGTCCTCGCGGTCGAGTTCGCGGAGCTCCTCGAGGTTGGACAGCTCCTGGGCGGCCGCCGCGCCGACCTCGGGGTCGGCGCCCTCGACGGTGAGGTAGTTGACGACGCGGTCGTCGCCGGTCCGGACGGCGTGGTCGATCTCGAACCGACAGCCGTGTTCGCGGCTGGCCGCGAACAGCGGGAGGTCGCCGCGGACCTCGAACTCCAGCTCGAGGACGGAGTCCGACTCGACGAGCCGGCGGTACTGGGCCGCCGCGAGCGCGAACCCGACCGCCTCGCCGAGCGTCTCGAAGCCCGCCAGCTCCCGCTTGCTGAAGGCGTTCGGGCGGGCGGCGTACACCGCCAGCAGCCCGTGGGTCGTCGCGCCGTGGGTCAGCGGCACCGCGACCATCGACCCGAACCCGTTCTCGACGGCGGCCGTCCGCCAGGGCTCGAAAACCGGGTCGCTCGCGATGTCGTGGACGACCTGCACCTCGCCGGTGCGGTAGGCCTCGGCCGCCGGGCCGCCGCCCCGCTCGCCCGCCCCGACCGTGACCGTGATCTCCTCGAGGTAGTCGTCGGCGATCCCGGCACAGCACTCCGGCCGCAGCTCCCGCTCGGAGGCCTCGCGCCCGCCGATCCAGGCGAACTCGTAGTACTCCGACTCGGCCAGCCGCTCGCAGACGGTCTCCTTGATCGCCTCGCTGGTCGTCGCCCCGGTCAGCGCGCGCACGCTCTCCTGGACGAGCTCCTGGATCTCCGCCAGCGTCTCCAGCTCGCCGCGCTGGCGCTCCAGCTCGGTGATGTCCCGGGCGATGCTGACGGTCCCCTGGATCTCGCCGTCGGGGCCGTTGTACGGCGCGATCGTCAGCTGGACGACCAGCTCGCCGTCCGCGCCGGACAGCTCCTCCTCGACGGTGCGGGCCCGGCCGGACGCCAGCACCGCCTGCCGGTGGTCCTCCATCCGCTCGGCGACCGGGTCGTCGAACAGGTCGCCGGTTCTGGCCCCGACGACCGCCTCGCGGTCCATCCCCAGGTTCCCGAGCATCGCCCTGTTGACGACCTGGTACCGCCCCTCGGTGTCCTGCATGGCGATGGGGTCGGGGCTGCTGTCGATGACCGCCCGCAGCTCCTGTTCGCGCGCCTGGATCTCCTCCTCGCGGCGCTTGCGGTCGGTGATGTCGATGGCGACGGCGATCGCGCCCGTGTCCGCCGCGTCGCGGCCGCCCCCGCCCGTCGGCGCGGTCGACCCGGAGAGCGGCTCGAGACACGCCTTGTAGGTCCGGCCGTCGATCGTCGCCGTCTCGACGGTCGTCTCCCCGTCGAGCGCCCGCCGGAACCCCTCGACCAGGTCCGGACAGACGGGCTCGAACGCCTCGACCGGTTCGCCGAGGAACTCCGAGCGGTCGCAGACCAGCGCGTCGAAGTCCAGCCCCTGACAGTGGTCGACCCGGCCGTCCCCGTCGACGACGACCATCATCACCGGCAGGTCCGCCGTGATGGTGCCGAGCCGCTCGCGGTTGGCCGCCAGCGCCTCCCGGCGGCGCTCGCGCTCGGTCACGTCGCGGACGACGTTGACGACCGCTACCACCTCGCCGTCGCGTTCGATCGGCGTCATGCGGTTCTCGACGACGCCCGTCCCGCCGTCGAGCCGGACCTCCGAGGTGACGGTCCGGCTCTCGGCCTCGCCCGCGAACAGCTCCCGAAGCGCGCGCATCCCCTCGTGGAAGATCTCCCCGTCGACGATCCCGAGCTCGCGCAGGCAGTCCACGTCCCGCCCCTCGACGCGCTCGGTCGGGATACCCGTGAAGCGCGTGAACCCGTCGCTGGCCGCCCGGACCGTGTGCGAGCGGTCGACGACGTACACCGCGTCCGCAGCGGCGTCGACGCTGGCCTCGTAGAGCGCCCGCTCGGTCTCGAAGGGGTCGGTCGGCTCGGCGAACGTCACGACCGCGGCCGTGACCGCGCCCTCGCGCTCGACCGGCCGGACGGCGACGGTGACCTCCCGGCCGGTCCCCCTCACCGGACCGCTCCCGATGGTCCGCTCGCCGGTCTCGACGGCCCGCTCCAGCGGGTCGCTCGGGCAGTCGACGACCTCGGCGACCGACGACCCCCGCGGGTCCGCCGTCACCCGTTCGGCGAACGGCCCGTTCCAAGCGCGGACCGCCCCGTCGGGGTCGCAGACGACCGCCGGGTCGTCGACCGCGTCGAGCAACTCGTCGACGAGAGGGTCGTCCGTCGCCCCGCGATCCTCGACCCGCTCGCTCACACGCCCCCCTCCCACACGTGGTCACTACCCATGATGGGGGTACGGTACAGCGCCGAGGCTCATAACTTGTGGGCCTGGTTCGCGGGGCCGGCAGGTCAGTTCGCCACTGCGTCAGTCGGCCGTCACGGCGGCGCCGCACTCCTCGGCGACGGCCACCAGCGACAGCCAGGTGTTACAGCCGGCCCGCAGCGCGACGAGGTCGGCGGCGGCCACGGTCACGGTCAGCGTCGCGCCGTCGCGCTCCAGCGTCGCGGTCGTGCGGTCGCCCTCGATGTCGCCGGCCTCGACGGCGACGCTGCGCTCGACGCGGCGCGCGCGCTCGGCGTCGGGATACTCGCACTCGAAAACGGCCTCGTGGTCCACGGCTCCGCGCTACCGCACGTCGACTTCCTTCACGTCGCGGCTGCGCTCCTTCAGGAGCACGCGGTGGCCGCAGTACGGACAGCGGACGCCGCCGTACTCGTCCAGTTCGACGTCGCGCTTGCAGCGGGAACACTTGTAGCTCATTCGTCGTCGTCTGCGAGCGCGGCGCGGATCGACCGGGTGACCGTCCGGCCGCCGGGGGTCGTCGGGCTGTACGCGCCGCCGGTGAAGGTGTGGCCGCAGTAGCCACACTCCCAGATACCGGTGCCCTGGCGGTCGACGCGGTCCTCGCCACAGTCGGGACAGGTGTGGTCCTCGTTCATCTCGCTCTCGATCTCGGCGACGCGGCGGCGGGCGACGCGGCCGTACCGCGCGCCGAACCGTCCCGCGCTCCCGGTTCGTCCCTGCTGTTCGGCCATAGTATCGTACCGTCCGGCAGTGGGCCGTATAAACCCTGCGAGTCGCACCCGCCCGGTCGACGCGCCGGCCGCTCGACCACGGGTCACTGGCCGGTCGACGACCCGCATCCGACTCGGGGAAACTCGTTTGCCCCCGCCGCGCGACGGGCCGGTCATGGGATGGACGGTCGAGACGGACACCGTCACGCACTGCCCGACCTGCGGCGACCCGCTCGGCGAGCGCGAGGCCTCGGACGGCGCGCGCCCGTACTGCGCGGTCTGCGACCTGACGGTCTACCGGAACCCGGTCCCGATGGCGCGGGCGACGGTCGTCGACGGCGACGAGCTGCTGCTGGTCCGGCTGGGCGTCGGCGAGGACACCGGCGAGTGGGCGCTGCCCGGCGGGCGGGTCGAACACGGCGAACCGCCCCGCGCCGGCGCCGCGCGCGAACTCGAAGAGGAGACCGGGCTGTCGGTGGCCCCCGACGACCTGCGACTCCTCGGTGACGGCTTCCTCGAGTTCGACGCGACGACGATGGTGTCGTTCAACTACGCCGCGCCCGCCGACGCGGCGACCGGGACGGTCGACGCCGGGTCGGACGCCGCCGACGCGCGGTTCGTCTCCCGGGCGGAACTGCGCGAGGTCGACGCCCCCTTCCGGGCCTCCGGCCGCGACCAGCTGCTCGCCGCGTTCGATGCCGTGAGCGACGAGTAGAGCGGTGCCGGTCGCGAGGGCGGTCGGCCCGAGCCCGCAGTCGGTCCGACGGCCCGGTCAGTCCGGGTCCTCGACGCTGTCGCCGACGAACGCCTCCTGTCCGTCGATCCGCGGGAGCGCGGACTCCTCGCCGGACGGGTCCCCGTCGGACGACGCTTCCTCGGAGGGCCCGCCGTAGCTGGGCCGGTCCGTCGCGCGCACCCGCAGGACCTGCCGGTGGGCCCGGGTCGCGTAGCAGGCAGCTGCGAGGACGCCCAGCGCCGCGAGGGGGACCGTCGGGTGCAGCGGGCCGAGCGTCGCCCGCAGGACGCCCAGCCCGAACGCCAGGATCCCGGCGAGGACGGCGAGCAGCGTGACCGTGACCAGCAGCGCGCCGCGGCGGTTGACCACGGCGTTGAACCGGATCCAGTCGGCGTACTCCGCGACGAGCGCCCGTTCGAGCGCCCGCCCGGAGACGCCGTCGGTCGTCCGCCGGAGGCTGTCGCCGTCGATGCCCACGACGCGGGCCGTCGCCGTGTAGGCCGCGACCGCGACGACGGCCGCGACGACCAGCAGCCCCGTGCCGACGACCAGGTACCGGTTGACCGCCGCCCGCGCGTCGGCGCCGGCGAACGACAGCGCCGAGAGGACGACGCCGAGCAGCCCGGTCGAGAACTGCACCAGCCTGAGCGCCTTGGCGTCCGTGGCGGTCAGCGCGTCGATCTGTTCGCCGAGCGTGTGCCGCGCCTCCGCTCGCGCCACTGCGAGCGCGTCCGGGTCGGCCGCTCCGCCCCCGGTGGTCCCACCGCGGCCACCGTCGGCTCCGTTCGCGCTCTCCTCGCGGTCGACCGTCGTGTCACCTGTCATGGAACCCTCCGGCGACGCGGCGGACGACCGGTCCGGCATCGACTCGGCCCGTCACCCACCGGGACGGCGTCCCCCGCGTCGGCTCACTTCCGTTCGGTCGCCCCCGCCGAAAAGCGGGCGGGACGCTCCCGGCCACGTGACCGTCCCGCGTCCGGAAGGAGCGCACCCGCTTACGTCCGCGCCCGCGCGACCTGGGGCATGTGGGAGTTCGCGTCCGGGAGCGCACCGGCCCGCTGGACGGCCGTCGACTCGCCGGTCCCGGACACGTATCACGACGTGACCGCCACCGCGAAGGGGCCCTGCGCCGTCGCGACGGACGGCGCCGTCGTCGCACGCGCGGCGGACGGGACCTGGGGCCTCGTCGTCGAGGACGGGCCGAGCGCCCGCGGGGAGACGCTCCGGGCGGTCGACGCGACCGGCGACGGGAAGCGGGTCTGGTTCGCCGGCGCCAACGGCGCGCTCGGGTGCTACGACCTGCCGGCCGGCCGCCGGGTCGACCGTTCGGAGCCCCAGGGGATCGCGGACGGCTTCGGCGCGCTCGCGGTCGACGGCGACCGGGGCTCGGAGAAACTGCTCGTCGCCGACGGCAGCGGCCACGTCTTCCCCGCGACGGTCGACGGCCGCCGGCTCGACTGGGGACCCACGACCCGACCGTCGGGGAACACGGCCGTCACTGCCCTCGCCGCGGCCGACGGCGTCGGTTACGCGGTCGACAGCAACGCCGCCGTCTACCGGACGACCGGCTCCGAGGGCTGGGAACGGGTCGGCGTCGACGGGGCGGGGAACAGCTTCTACGCGGTCGCCGCGACCCCCGACCGCCTGCTCGTCGGCGGCGGCAACGGGCGCCTCTACGGCGGCCCGCCCGACGGGTCGGTGTGGACGCCCCACACGCTCGGCGACTTCACCGTGCAGGCGCTGGCGGCGGGCGACTCGCCGGCGGCCGACTCGACGGCGGGTGCCCCGGCGCTGGCCACCGGGTCCGGGGGGTCGCTGTACGCGCGCGGCCCCGCCGGCTGGCGCCGTGAACGGTGGGACGGGTCGAAGACGATCCGAGGGGTCGTGAGCGGCGACCCGGGCGTCGCCGTCGGGTCGAACGGGCTGGTCCTCGAACGGTCGCCCGCGTCGGGATCCGAGTGAAAAATCGCGGTAGCGTCCCGGCGACGGGACCGCTCAGTTCCCGGTGGATCCGCCGGACGTGCCGCCCGAGGTGTCCCCCGTGCCGCCGGTCGATCCGCCCGTGTCACCGGTGCCGGTGTTCGACCCGCCCGACTCCCCGGGGCCCGCCTCGTCGGCGTCGAAGTACTCGCCGCGGTCGTCGTAGTTGTCGCCGTCGGGGCTGGTCCCGGCGTCGCGGGGCTGGCCCCGCGGTCGTTCGAGGATCGTCCCCGAGTTGCCCACGATGATGTCGGGGTGGCCCAGCGCCACGTCGTACAGCTGGACGCCGACGGGGGAGGTGAGCTTCCGCCAGCGCGAGGCGCCGTCCCGCTCGTAGATGGTGCCGCCGTGGCCGATGACGACCATCTCGTCGCCGTGCACGTCGAACGCCCGCAGCGACTTCTCGGCGACGCCGATGGGCGTCCAGGAGTGATACGAGTCGTCGTAGCGGTAGATGCGACCGTCCCCTGCGGCGACGTAGACGCGGCCCTCGCGGCCGGCGTAGATGTCGTAGAACTTCACCTGGGCGTTGACGATGCCGATGTCCTCCCAGCCGTCGGTCGCGGTCGTGCGGAAGGCGTTGCCGCTCGTGTCGACCGCGTAGCCGACGCCGTCCGGCGAGGCCGCGAGCGCCGCGATCGTCGACCCCTTGGAGGCGGGCTTGCTGACCGGCCCCCAGTCCTCGTCGAAGCCGTCGACGGAGAAGGGCAGCACCTCGCCGGAGCCGTTGGCCACCAGCACCTTCTCGGAGCCGGTCGGGCCGGCGACGGCCAGCCCCTCCCAGGTACTGGTCATCTCGTTGGGGTTGGAGTAGTCGTACTTCCGGCGGGTCTCCACGTCGTAACAGCCCAGCGCGCCGCTGGAGCCGGCGAACCAGACCCGTTCGCCGTCGCTGGTCACGTCCATGCCCCGGAGCTGGTTGTCCCGCGTCCGGGGGCCGTCGTCGAGGACGACCTCCCAGCCGCCGCCCCGGTCGGCCAGCAGCGTCCCGCCGTCGCCGATGGCGTACGGGCCCTCGGCGGTGTTCACCACCGCGAAGACCGTCTTCTCGAAGGGGCTCTCGACTGCGCGCCACTCCGGTTCGCCCGCGTCGGGACCGAGTTCCCACATTGCACCCCCGATAGCCCGGGGGCTCACAAGAGTCGCCGAGACGATCCCGGTCGCGTGACTATCGGGGACCACAGGCCCGGCCAGTCGATCCGCTCTACCGTCAGTCCTGCAGGTCGGCCTCGCGCAGCGCCTCGTTGAGGTCCTCGCGAACCACCTCGCCGAGGTCGCGCTCGCGGGCGGTGGTGACGACGCGGTTCTCCTGGACCGAGGAGCCGTCGCGGATGAGCAGGCGGACGTTGCCGTTCTCGCCGGCGCGGGTGGCCTTCGCCCGGACGCCCGACCGCGAGCCCGAGCCGCCGGCGTCGATCGGCCCGGGGATGATCTTCTTGACGTGGGGGTGGCCGGCGACGGTCTGGATGGCGCGCTGACCCGCCCGCCCGCCGACGAGCGTCGAGTGCGACCCGCCGATCTTCTCGCGGGGCGGCGTCTCGACGACCTCCAGGGGCGCCTCGCCGCGCCGCGAGAGGACGGACTCGACGGGGTCGTCGGTGTCGCCGACCCGGTAGAAGTCGTGGTGCAACTGGCCCCGCACCGCCCGCAGCACCTCCCGGTCGCCCGTCGCGTACACCTCCTCGGGGCGCTTGCGGCGCACCTCGTCGGCGACCAGCCCGGCGAAGTTCCGCAGTTCGACGACCTCGCTCTCGTCGCCGTCCTCGGGCGTCGTGGTCACCTCGCGGGCGCCGACGACCTCCTCGTCGACGAGCGTCGTCACGCGGGCGCGGTCCCGGTCCAGTTCGAGGACGACGGCGTCGGCGTTGTCGGAGCGACAGACCAGGCAGTAATCGCCCGGCCGCTCCAGCGACGAGCCACACCGCCGACACTCCATATCGAGTAGGTTTCCGGTCGAGCGGCAAAAGGAGCGCGGAAACGCGGCTCCGTGGGTGTCGATGCCAGGATCGCCGCCGACTGCCCGGCGTCCCTCGTTCAGAGGTCGTCGGGGTCGCCCTTCAGGTACTCCCGGAGGACGACCGTCGCATAACTGCCTTTCGGCAGCGTGAACGAGAACGCGAGCGCGTCGTCCTCCCGGCGAGAGATGGCCAGATCCGACCGCAGCAAAATCGCCCGCCGCGTCCCCGTCGACGCGAACTCGCCCGGGAGGTCGAAGTCACCGGGGTCGAGGTCCAGGTCGTCGAACACTTCGCGTTCGATCTCGCCGGGTTCGCCGTCGCCGAGCTCCGTCTCGGTGCCCACGAGCGGCGCGGTGACGAACGCGCGGCCCCGTTCGCAGTGGCGCCGCACCGTCCGGACCCGGTCCTCGGTCACGCGCTGGGTGCGGTCGGTATCGGGGAGCGCGACGCCCGCCGGCGCGTCCGAGTCGGCGAAACAGACCACGTCGCCGGCCACGGGTTCGTTGAACGGGAGGCCCCGCTCCAGCCGCTCCGAGAGGATCCGGTTGAACGCGTACGACTGGGCGGCGTTGACGAACAGCCGCTGGAGGTTCGAGGGGACCGCTTCGAGTGCAGCGCGGTAATCCTCGTCGTCGAGTTCGTCGTCGCCCTCCTCCTGCCGTTCGACGAGCCGGTGGCACATCGACCGCTCGAACCCCAGCCGCTTCGGTAGCCGCTCCAGCGCGCCCGCCCAGTCCTCGGTCTCGTCGACGTAGGCGCGGGCCTCTCGCGTCGACTCGGGTTCGCGCTCGGCGGGGTTGCCGACGTAGGCCAGCACCGCGCCCTTCCAGTCCCCGCGGAGGACCGCCAGGCCGACCTCGTGGGTGACCGGCCGCTTGCTGCCGAACCGCTGCTGGCCGAAGTAGTTGGGGACGCCGACGGTGACGGGGTCGTCGGCGGCCGCGATGGGGTCGGCGTCCCCGGATTCCACCGGGTCGTCGCCGCCGATGTCCCCGGGGTCGTCGCCGCTGGCGAACGCCCGGAGGTCGGCGGTGACCGCGTCGGCGAGTTCCGGCGCGTCGGGGTCGAGCCCGCGGACGGTGATCTCGAAGGCGTTGCCAGCCAGGTCGCCGAACAGGACCGGCCGGCCGGTCCGCCCGAGCAGTTCGACCTCGGTATCGCGAATGTCGACCGCCCGGAGATCATCGGGGTCGACCTTCTCGACGGAGAACAGCTGGGTCGTGACGGCGTGTTTGTCCTTCGTCCCCGCCCAGGAGACCCGCTCGCGGGAGATGCCGAGCCGGTCGGACAGCTCCGAGGCGAAGTCGTTGGTGTCCCAGCCCCGCAGGGTGACCCGCGCGAGCACGTTGGGGTAGGCGCCGGGATCAGCGTCCAGGGGGTCGGGCTCGAACGCCTCGACCTCCGTGACGCGGAAGTCCTCGGGCGACTCGCGGAGGCGGCCCCCGATACCGGACGCGTCGCTGACGTAGTACTCCATGCCGACCGCCCGCTCGACGGGGTGTGCCTCGCGCATCTGTTGGGTCGTGGTCGTCGCGGTACCTGTATCTGCCTGTCTAGCTCGGCGGGTCGGGGGAAACGGAATTTCGTTCGCGACTGCAAACCCGATCGTGGCCGCAAACGGGGTGAAAGCCCCCGGTTCCTGCGCTCCCGGGACTCGCTGCGCTCCTCGTTCGCTTCGCTCACTTGCGGTGCTTACTTCGTCCGGGTTCGCGCAGGAACCGGCCCCTTTCATTCCCACCCGCCACGACTGGCGAGACAGTCTGAGTGGGTAGGAATGAAAAGGGCGACCTGCTTCGGGAAGCCCGACGCCGCAAGGACCGCAGCGAGCGGAGCGAGCGAGGAGCGCAGCAAGGCGCGCGACCGAAGCAGGTCGGGGCTTTCACGCTGTTTGCGATCCCGATCACGAGGGCAATCGCGGTAACGACGGCTGTTCGAGAGGGGTCCACGCTGTTCGCGGCGGACACATCGCTGACGGTCGCGGACACGTTGCTCGCACCGAACGCGAAACGAACAGGTGGTCCGAGCCGGATACGACTACTCGATGGAGGTGAGTCGCGTCGACGTGGCGGTCGAGACCCGCGCACCGACGGGCGAGACGGCCGCGTACCTGCTGGGGTCGGACCCGGCGCTGCTGGTCGACCCCGCCGCCCGGACCGATCGGCTCGACGCGCTGGCGGCCGAGCGCGGCGTCGGCCACGTCGCGGTCACGCACCACCACCCCGACCACGTCGGCGCCGTGGCCGACTACGCCGAAGCGCACGACGCGACCGTCTGGGCGCGAACGGGCCGGACGGACGCCTTCGAGGCGGCGGCCGGCGTCGCGCCCGACCGGACCTTCGCCGAGGGCACCCGCATCGGGACCGGCGAGGGAGCGGTCCGCGTGGTCGACACGCCCGGCCACGCCCCGGAACACGTCGCGTTCGCCGCGAGCGGGGTCGGGAGGGCCGACGACAGCGTCGTCGTCGCCGGCGACCTCGCCGTCGCGGCGGGCAGCGTCGTCGTCGGCGCCCCCGAGGGCGACCTGCGCGCGTACCTCACCTCGCTCCGCCGGATCCACACGATGGCGCCCGACCGGCTCCTGCCGGCCCACGGCCCGAGCGTGGAGGGGCCGGCGGTCCGCGCGACGGCGACGCGGCTGGTCGCCCACCGACTCGACCGCGAGCGACGGGTCCGCGAGGCGGTCGCGGCGGGCGCCGAGACCGTCCCCGAGGTCACCGACGCCGCCTACGAGAAGGACCTCTCCGGTGTGCGCGACCTCGCGGAGGCGACCGTCCGCGCGCACCTCGAAAAGCTCGCCGTCGAGGGCTCGGTCCGCTGGGACGGCGAGCGGGCGCGGCCCGTCGGGTGAGCCGGCGTCCGACTTCGGTCGTCCCGCGGCCGGCCGCTCGCGACGCGCTTTTCCCCGTCGACCCGGTAGCTCGCGCATGGAGAGTCTCGAAGCCGAGCGCGAGCGGGCCGAGGCCCTGGATGTGGCCGAGCTGGCCGACGCCATCGAGGCCATCGGCTTCGAGTGTACCCGCTGTGGCGCCTGCTGCAAGGCCGTCGAGGGCTGCGAGAGCGACGCCGAAACGGGCGAGGAGAGCGACGCCGAGGCAGGCGGGACCAGCGAGGAGAGCGACGGTCACGACCACACCGCGACCGTCTTCCCCGACGAAGTCCGGGAGTTGCAGGAGACGGGCGACTACGACTGGCGGGACGTGGCGCGGCCGATGCCCTACGGGCTCGTCGAGGGCGAGGACGGCCCCCAGGGCGAGACCTTCGAGTGGGCGCTGGGGACCGACGACTGCGGCGACTGTCGGTTCTACGCCGAGGACGGCGACGGCGTCGGCGCCTGCACGGTCCACGAGGACCGCCCGCTGGTCTGTCGGACCTACCCGTTCAGCGTCGCGCTGGGCGGGACGAGCCAGCCGATGGGCGAGGCCGTCGACGAGGAGGGGATGGTCCGCGCCCACGAGTGCGAGGGGCTGGGCCGGGACATCTCACGCGAGGAAGCGGAGGAACTGGCCCGGGCGCTCAAGGAGCGAGCGGTACGCGAACTGGAGGAGGCTATCGCCGTCCGTGACGGCTACCGGCCGGTCGAGCGCGACCCCGGCGAGGTGGTGGTCTTCGACTCCGAGGGGCCCAAGCGACCGGACGGGTCGCGGATCGAGTGACTGCGCCCGCGGATCCGGTCGGACGGACGCGCGGATCCGCGCGCTCGGGCTGGAATACTTTCATAACAGAGGGGTTCTATGACCCACCCGGAGGTCTACATCGTGGAAATCTCGGATAAACTGCTGTGTCTGTTCAGTGCGGACGTGTCGGACGACGGCGACCGATACGTCGTGGAGGTGCCCAAGCGGGAGATCGAGACGGGGGCCGTCGAGCCGGGGGAGACCTACCGCGTCGCGCTCATCTCCTCGGAGGTCGACCGGGCCGAGAGCACGGACGAGGACAACGTCCCCTCCGAACCGCAGCCGCCGGTCGAGGCCGGCGAGATCCGCTACGTCGAGATCGAGGACATCGGCAAACAGGGCGACGGCATCGCGCGCGTCGAGCGCGGGTACGTCATCATCGTCCCCGGCGCCGACGTGGGCGAGCGCGTCAAGATCGAGGTCACCGAGGTCAAGTCCAACTTCGCCGTCGGCGAGATCATCGACGAGGACCTGTAGTTCTCCGGGCACCCCTCGCCCGCCAGCCAGCCGCCGAGCGGCGCGACCGTCGACGCTACCCCGACGACGGCGTCCCCGACCCCGCTGGTACGACCGGTTAACCAACGGCACCAACGGCCCCCGCCCAGCCCGTCGTAGGCCGGCGTTACGACCGTACCCGGGCCAGCTAATCGCGGGAGGGCGCCGGGTTTTACCGATCGTACCAAACCCGCTTTAGGGGAACGGTACCTCTCTGGAAGTATGAGCGCGACCACCGCGAGCGCGACGGGCGACCAGCTGACCCCCAAGCAGCACCGGATCCTCGAGTACCTCCGCGACAACGCCGATCAGCAGACCTACTTCAAATCGCGGCTCATCGGCGACGAGCTCGACCTGTCGGCCAAGGAGGTCGGCTCGAACATGACCGCCATCCAGAACAGCGACCTCGATCTGGACGTGGAGAAGTGGGGCTACTCCTCGTCGACCACCTGGAAGGTCACCGCGTAACCGACCGCTCACTTCGCGCTTTTTCACACCCGTCAGCGACGGCTGGCGGATGGCAGGTCTTCGTGGTCCACAGGAGTTCGACCCGGGTGCCCGCTCAGGGGTCGTAGGTGACGATGTCGTCGGCGTCGGCCGCAAGCTCGGCGGCCTCGGGCCCGAACGAGTCGGCGTGCTGGACGAGCAGCAAGAGGAGCGTCTCCGGCCGGCGGAGCGCGTAACCGTCCTCGCGGGAGAGCAGGCCCGCCTCCTCCAGCTGGCTGGCGTACTTGCTGACGGTGGGCGCGGAGACGCCCAGTTCCTCGGCGAGCGCGGTGCCCGACGCCGCCGGGTCGCGCAGGAGCGCGACGACCATCCCGCGGGGGGTCTCCCGCCGGAGGTAGCCCAGCGCTACCTGCTCGAACTCCGAGAAGCGGTCGGCTGGGAAGTAGCGCCGGTACTCGCCGTCCTCGCGGCTCTCGACGACGCCCTCCCGTTCGAGCCGGCGGAGGTGGTGCTGGGTCTCCCCCGTGCCCAGCTGCAGGTCGTCGCGGATCTTCGAGAAGTGCGCGCCGGGCGTCGCGGCGACGTACCCGAGCAGGGCGTCGGGCGCGTCGCTGTCGCTGTCCTTCGCGAAGCCGACGAACGGGCTGGACGCCCCCAGCGCAGCGAACCGACGGAGCGTCGCCCGCTTGCTCTCGTCGACATCCCCCTCTCGCGCCATTACGAGCTCTTTGGCAGTGGGGTGGTAAAACGGCTTCGGCTGGCCGAACGGTCGCGGAAAACGGAGTCGGCGGGCGGGTCACCGCCCGGAGGGCACGGGCAAGGACGCCTTACTCGGTTTCCGTCTCGGGTTCGCGCTCGCCGTCGGCGCTTCCACCGCTGCTGCCGTCGGCGCTCCCGCCGCCGGTCCCGTCGCCGCCGGGGCCGCCGACCGGACTGCCGGAGGGGTCCATCTCCGCGTCCATCTCCTGGATGACCTCGTCGGGGTCGCGGATATTCGTCGCGTCGTTGCCCTCCTTGATGGCCTGGGCCTCCTGCTCCATCTCCTCGACGTCGACCTCCGCCTCCTGGTCGATCTGGCCGAGGATCTCCTCGATGTCGTCGAGGCCGAGCAGTTCGCGCGTCTCGCTGTCGAAGTCGAGACTGTCGAGTTCGCTCTCGCCGTTGGCCTTCGCCATGTCGCTCACGTCGCCGCCGGAGAGGTGCTTGCCGTAGCGGCCGACCAGCGAGGTGAGCTCCTGGGGCATGACGAACGTGGTCGACTCGCCCTGGCCGATATTTTCGAGCGTCTCCATTCCCTTGTCGATGATGGCGCGCTCGCCCATCGACTCGGCGGATTTCGCGCGCAGCACGGTCGAGATGGCGTCACCCTGCGCTTCGAGGATCTGCGACTGCTTTTTCCCCTGGGCGCGGACGATGTCGGACTGCTTCTCACCCTGGGCCTGCTCGATTGCGGAGCGGCGTTCACCCTGCGCCTCGAGGATCATGGCGCGGCGCTTGCGCTCGGCGGAGGTCTGCTGCTCCATCGCCTGCTGGACGTCCTTCGAGGGGTTGACCTCGCGGACCTCGACGCTCTCGACGCGGATCCCCCACTCGTCGGTGGGCTCGTCCAGTTCCTTCCGGATCTTCGCGTTGATCTCCTGGCGCTTGTTCAGCGTGTCGTCCAGTTCCATGTCGCCCAGGACGGCCCGGAGGGTGGTCTGGGCGAGGTTCGAGACGGCCTTCTTGTAGTTGTCGACCTCGAGGAACGCCTTCTTGGCGTCCATGACCTTGATGTAGACGACCGCGTCGGCAGTGACGGGGGAGTTGTCGCGGGTGATCGCCTCCTGGCGGGGCACGTCCAGCGTCTGGGTCCGCATGTCGAAGGCGTAGGTCTTCGAGACGAACGGCGGGACGATGTTGATACCCGGTTCGAGGAGTTTGCGGTACTCGCCGAAGACCGTCAGCGCCCGCTTCTCGTAGGCGTTGACGATCTCGACGGACTTGTAGACGACCACGACCGCCAGCAGCAACAGCAACACTGCGACGATCGGAAGGGCGCCACCGACGCTCTGCAACACTGGTGCGGGGCTCATACGTTCGAAGTTTGCCCCAGCCAGTCAAAAGTGTTGGGTGAGATACCACAGTTCCGGGTGGCGCCGAGGTCGGGTCGACGGTTCCGGACCGGGAGATGGCGCGGTCGGGACCGGGCGAGGATCAGGCCGTGTCCGTCTCGAACTCGCGGTCGCGACCGGAGCCCTCGGACCCGGAGTCCCCGGACTCGGCGTCCGGGTCGGCCGCGGCGTCGTCGGTCGGTGTCCCCTCGCTGTCGGTCTGCGTCCCGTCGCCGTCGGACGCCGTCCCCTCGCGCTGGCGTTCGCGGGCGAGCGCGCGGTCGATGTCGTCGACGCCGCCGGCGAGGGGTTCGACGGTGAGGACGTTGCCGCCGCCGGGGTCGACGACCATCACCTCGGTCCCCTCCTCGATCTCCCCGTCGACGCTCTCGGCGCGGTAGTAGGGGTTGAACCCGCCCTCGTCGAGTTTGACCTCGCCGCCGCTCCGCGAGACGTGCTCGGTGACGCGGCCAGTCTTGCCACGCAGGGAGTCGGAGTCGCTCGTCTGGTCGGTCCCCTTGCCCCCGTAGAAGTCGAACTGGCGGTAGACGTAGAGGGCCGCGCCCCCCGCCCCGAGGACGAGCCCGGCGAGGATCAGCGGCGCGAGGACGCCGAGACCGGGGGGCAACAGCAGGCCGACGAGCCCCGCCACCAGCAGGGCGACGCCGAGGACGACGAAGTGCGCGCCGGGGGCGAACGCCTCGGCGAACATCAGCCCGGCGCCCGCCAGCACGAGGAACAGCGAGAGGTTCGACCCGATCCACGACAGGACCGAGGTCTGACCGATCCACTCGAACATAGCGGAGATTCGGTCGCCTGCCCGAAAACACTTCTGCTCGTGTGGGTTTCCACCGCGGCGCCGTCCCCGGGCCGTCAGAACCGCACGAACACCGCGTAGACGACCGCCGTCACGGCGGCGACGCCGAGCGCGATCCCGCCGACCGTCGTCGGCGTCAGCGGCGTGACGATACTGGCGAACACCAGCAGGACCAGCAGCGCGCCGGCGGCGACGAACACCGCACTCTCCAGGCTCGGCGTGTCCGACTCGACGGGCAGGTCCGGCGTCACCGACCCGGCGACGTTGCCGCCGCCGTTCTCCCCGCTCTCTCCCCCGCTCCCGTCGCCGTCGTCGCCGTCCGTCCCGCCGAAGGCGACCGTCGGACCGTCGTCGTCCTCGTCGCCGACCGCCACGTCCCACTCGTCGCTCTCGTCGAGGGTGTCGGCCTCCTCGACGTCGCCGGTGTCGTCGCCCACCTCGTCGACGGAGAACCGCCACTCCTCCTCGTCGTCCCCGGCGTCGTCTGCCATGGCCGCTCGTTACGGCCGGCGACCAATAGGGCTTGTCGTCGCCGGCCGTGCCGTGGGCCGACTCCTGTCCGGTCCCGGACAGAAGCGTCGTTCTCCAAGCACTTTTGTTCCGGGCGGTTCCCCTCGGAGTATGCGAACGTGCCCTCCAGCCGAGCGGTGGCCGTCGCGGTGCGACCGACCGTCCGCCCGACAGCGGCGTGGCGTCGAACGCGAGTCCCGCGCGCGGGAAGCGGTTCCCACGCGGCCCGGGAGTTCCGGGGGTGAGCGACGGTGACCGACCCCGCCGTCGTCGCCGACGGACTGACGAAGCGGTACGGCGAGGAACTGGCCGTCTCGGACCTGTCGCTGTCGATCCCAGCGGGCGACGTGTACGGCTTCCTCGGTCCGAACGGCGCCGGGAAGACGACGACGATGCGGATGTTGACCGGGCTGACCCGCCCGACCGAGGGGACCGCGACGGTCGCCGGCGCCGCCGTCGACGACCGGCCGGCGCTGACCGAGCGGGTCGGCTACCTGCCGGCGGACCCGCCGGTCTACGACGAGCTGACCGGCCGCGAACACCTGCGGTACGTCGCGCGGCTCCACGAGCTGCCGCCGGACGAGGCCGGCGAGCGCATCGACGAGCTGCTCGCGCGGTTCGACCTGGCGGGCGACGCCGACCGCCGGATCGGAGAGTACTCGACGGGGATGGGGAAGAAGGTCGGCGCCATCGCGGCGCTGCTGGGCGACCCCGCGGTGGTCTTCCTCGACGAGCCGACCAGCGGGCTGGACCCGCGGGCCGCGCGGACGATGCGCGAGACCGTCGCGGCCGTCGCCGAGCGCGACGTGACCGTCTTCCTCTCCTCGCACGTGCTCTCGGTCGTCGACGAACTCGCCGACACCGTCGGCGTCATCGACGACGGCGAGCTCGTCGCCGAGGGGCCGCCGGCGGAGCTGAAACGCCGGGCCCGCGACGACGGCGAGACGGACCTGGAGACCGCGTTCCTCGACATCACGGAGGACGAGGATGTCCCCGACGAACGAGTCGAGGCCTGAGCGAGGAGCGGCGACGAGGGACCGGTCCGCGTCGCCGAGCCGGCGCGGGCGGTTCCCGTCGCCCGCCGTCAGCGCGACCGTCGCCAGGGTCGAGCTACGGCGGATGGTCCGGCGGGTCCGCGCCCAGGACGTGTGGCTCGCGATGGTCGCGCTGGGGGCGCTCGCCATCCTCGCGGTGCTCCCGATCGCCTTCGGCGCGGCCAGCGACTGGGGCGCGACGCTCGCGAGCGGCGACGCCGCCCCCGCTTCGACCGTCTCCCTGCTCGTCGCCAGCGGGTGGGTGTTCGTCCTCGCGATGGGCGTCGTCGCCGGCGTCGGCTCCTACGGCGAGATCGACGAGTCCGCCGCGATGTTGACGATCCGCCCGCCGAAGGACGTCGCGGGCGGACTCCTCCTGATGAACGCCGTCGCCTACCTCCCCTACGTGGTCGTCCCGTTCGGGGTCGGGTTCGCCGGCCTGGCCGCCGGCGCCGGCACGCCCCTGCCGCTGGCCGGCGGCCTCGCCGCGACTGCCGCGCTGCTGGTCAGCGCGATGACCGTCGGCTACCCCGTCGGGCTGGCGCTGAAGGGCGCCGTCCGCCGGTCGAAGTGGCTCTCGCGGCTCAAGCCCGCCCTCGGTGTCGTCGTCGCCGTGGCGTACTTCTGGGTGATGTTCGCCGGGCACCTCCCCGCGCTCATCGACGCCCTCTCGCCCGTGCTTCGCGGGCCGCCGCTCGCCTGGCTGGGCGACCTCGCGCTGGTCACCACGCCGGGCGCCGGCGCCTCGACGGTCGGCGCCGTGGCCGCGCTCGGCCTGACCGTCGCCGCCGCCCCGGTCGGCGTCCTCGCGACGGTCGGCGCGGCCGAGTTCGCGTGGTTCACCGACGAGCAGCGCGACGCCGACGAGGAGTCCGAGCCCGCCGCGGCGTCGGGCGCCGCGTCCGGGACGGTCACGCCGACGGGTTCGACCCAGCTGGGGGACGCGCTCGGGCTGGTCTGTCGCCGGCGGGGCACGGTCGGCGTCGCGGCGACGACGCTCGTCCGCGCCTACCGGGCGCCGCTGCAGTTGCTGTTCGCCGCAGTGCCGCTGCTGTTCGCGCTGCCGATGGTCGAGGGCGCGCTCGCGACCGGGACGGTTCCGTCGTACGCGCCGTGGTTCGCGATGCTGTACGGCGCGTGGGCGGCCGGCGTCGCCGCGCCGCTCAACCTCCTGGGCAACCAGGGCGCGGCGCTCCCCGGCCTCCTGACTTCCCGCGCGAGCGGCCGCGAAGTCGTCCACGGGACCGTCCTCGCGGTCGTCGCCCCCGCGGCCCCCGTCGCGGCGGTGCTCTCGGGCGCGGCGGCACGCGCGAGCGGGCGCTCGACCCCGGAGTCCGTCGGCTTCGCGGCGCTCGCGCTCGTCGTCGTCGCCGGCGGAAGCGTCCTCGCGGCCGCGGTCGGCGCGCGGTTCCCCCGCTTCGACGGGGTCGACGTGACCGCCGACCGGACGGCGACGCCGCCGAGCAAGGCCGCGTTCTCGCTGTACTCGATTCTCGCCGTCCTCGGCGTCAGCGCCGCCGGCGTCCTCACCGACGAGGTCTATCGGCTGGTGATCCACTCGCTGCTCGCTCCCCGACTCCCGTTCGGCCTCTCGCTGTCGGTCGCCGGGCTCGAACGGGTCGCGCTGGGCGTCGCCGTCGTCCTCGTCGCGGCCGTGCCGACGGCGTACGTCCTCGCGGTCCGGCGGGTGAGCGACTACCACATCGAGTAGAAGGAAGGCGCCAGCCAGGAGGACCCTACCGGATCTTCGTGCCGGGTTCGGCGTCGCCGTGGGTGGTCAGCAGGTCGGCCTCCTCGCCGGCGGCCAGCACCATGCCGTTGGACTCGACGCCGAACAGCTCCGCCTTCTCCATGTTCGCCAGCAGGACGACCTTCGTGCCCGGGAGCTCGTCGAGGTCGTGCAGTTGCTTGATGCCGGCGACGACCTGCCGGGTCTCCAGGCCGATGTCCACTTCGAGGCGGGCAAGTTTGTCCGAGTCCTCGATGGGTTCGGCGGACTCGATCCGGCCGACGCGGATGTCCAGCTCCTCGAAGTCGTCGAATCCGATCCGGCTCTCCGCAAGGGCTTCTACGTCCATACTCCCCTCGTCGCTCCCCGCGGCCTCGTCGGTTTCGGTTCCGTCGTCACTGCCGTCACCGTCGTCCTCGGCGACTTCCTGGACACGGTCCTCGAGCTTCTGGTTCAGTTCCTCGACGCGCTCGTCCTCGATCTTCTCGAACAGCTCGGTGGGTTCGCCGAAGTCGGCGGGCGGCGCCTCCAGCGCGGCGTCGAGCGTGGCGTCGGCGACGGACCCCTCCTCGCCGAGCTGGTCCCAGAGCCGTTCGGCGGTGTCGGGGGTGGCGGGGTAGACGAGCACGGCGACGGCCTTGGCGACCTGGACGCAGTCGCGGATGACCGGCGCGGCCTCGTCGTCGTCGAGGTTCCACGGCTCGTGGCGCTGGATGTACTCGTTGCCGAAGCCGGCCAGGTCGACGGCCGCCTGGGTGGCCCGCCGCGTCGAGTAGTCGTTGACGGCGGCCTCGAACTCCGCGACCGCGTCCTCGATGCGCTCGCGGACCTCCGCGCTCACGTGGGCGTCGGGCGTGCCGCCGAAGTTGCGCTCGGCGAACAGCAGCGAGCGGTAGGCGAAGTTGCCGACGTTGCCGACGAGCTCGCCGTTGACCCGCTCGGCGAAGCGGTCCCAGGAGAAGTCGATCTCGTCCTGGAATCCCCCGACGGTGGTGAGGTAGTACCGCAGCGTGTCGGGGTGGAACCCCTCGTCGAGGAACTCCCGGGCCCAGATCGCGCGGTTGCGGCTCGTCGAGAACGCGTCCCCGTCGAGGTTCATGAACCCGCTGGCGACGACGGCGCGCGGTTCGTTGTAGCCGGCGACCTGGAGCATGGCCGGCCAGAAGATCGTGTGGTGCTGGATGATGTCCTGGCCGATGATGTGGACGATCTCCCCGGAGTCGGGGCCGCCGGCCTCGACGCCGACCTCGCCGGCCTTCCAGGCCTGTTCCCAGTCGTAGGTGTCGGCGCCGACCCGCTCGGTGTACTGCTTCGTCGAGGCGATGTACTCGATCGGCGCGTCGACCCAGACGTACAGCACGAGGTCCTCGCCGTCGTCGCCGGGGTAGTCGAAGCCCCAGTCCAGGTCGCGGGTGATACACCAGTCCTGGAGGCCGTCCTCGATCCACTGGCGGGGCTGGTTGCGGGCGTTGCTGGTCCCCTCCAGCCGGTCGAGGAAGTCCGAGAGGTAGTCGGCGAGTTCGGAGACGCGGAAGAACTTGTGGGTGCGCTCGCGGTACTCCGCGGGGTTGCCGGAGATCGTCGAGACGGGATCCTCGATCTCGCCGGGTTCGAGGTGGCGGCCGCAGCCCTCGTCGCACTCGTCGCCGCGGGCGTCGGCCCCGCAGTACGGGCAGGTCCCCTCGACGTAGCGGTCGGGCAGCGGCTGGCCCTCCTGGGGGTCCCAGGCGACCTTGATCGCCCGTTCCTCGACGTAGCCCTCCGCCTCCAGCGCGTCGACGATCTCGTAGGTAACCTCGCGGTTGGTGTCGTCGTGGGTGTGGCCGTAGTTGTCGAAGTCGATGTCGAACTTCGGGAACGTCTCCTCGTACTGTTCGTGCCACTCCAGGGCGAACTCGGCGGGGTCGACGCCGTCCTCGATGGCCTGGACGGCGATCGGGGTGCCGTGCATGTCCGACCCGCAGACGAACGCGGTCTCCTGGCCGAGTGTCTCCAGCGCCCGCGAGAGCACGTCGCCGCCGACGTACGTCCGCAGGTGGCCGATGTGCAGGTCGCCGTTGGCGTAGGGCAACCCGCAGGTCACGACCGCTGGGTTGTCAGTGGGGAACTCCTCGTGGCTCATACTACTCGATACCTCCAGTCGGCTCTTTAACGCGGTGATTCGCTGTCATCGTGGATCGCTGCCGTCGGGATCCGCTCGCTGGTCGGCCTGTACTCGGTCGGATGCCGGCCTTCCCCGCCGTCGACCGGCCGGGCCGGAGCCCGGCTGGGGGTATGAGCCCGCGGCGGTGCGGTGGGTCCACCCGGCGCTAGAAGGAGGCGCGCATACGCATACGGCGGGTGGACGGGACTGCCATCACCAGTCGGTGTGGCCGCTCGACACAAAAAGGTTGCCGCCGCGCGGCTGTGACTCACTCCCAGGTGATCTTCACGAGGAAGGCGAGCGCGAGCAGTTCGAGGACGTTCAGCGCCATCATGCCGCGCTGGGCGACGGGGGCGGCCGAGTAGACCCAGCCGTGGAAGGTGCTGTGGACGTAGAGGAGATAGACCGCCAGCAGATTCTCCGCGAGGAGAAAGGCGCCGAAGACGAGCAGGCCCAGGGTGTGTTTCGCGCCGTGGGCCCGGTAGTTGCGCGCCCAGACCGCGGTCAGGCCGACCAGCAGGGCGACGTTGGCGACCACGGCGAGCCGGGCGGCCTCGAACCACAGGGTCATTGCTCGCTCACCCCTTTGCGATGCTCCCGCAAATAGCCTGTCCAAATTGTCTCCCGACTCCACGGTCCCGGGGGCCGGCCCGTCCGCGGACTCGCGGCCGGCGGCCGGTCGGTCGTCTGCTCGTCGCTCGGCGGCTCCTCGCTCGACGGGTCGGTCGGTCGGCGGTCTGGTCGGCAGGTCATGAATCGTCCTCCAGGACGGTCGCGAGGACCTCCTCGACGGTGTCCCAGTTGGCGCGACACTGGTCGGTCGGCAGGTAGACGGCGCCGTAGTCGTCGCCGCTGGCCTCGACGACGTTGTTGTCCGCCAGCACGTCGAGGTGGTGGCGGACGGTGGTGTAGTCCAGCTCCAGGTCCTCGGCGAGCTGGTTGGCGTTGCGCGGTCGCTCGTCTATCGCACGGAGGATGCGCGCCCGGTTGTCACCCCCACGGGTGCTGGCGAACACGTACCACAGCACCCCTTCCATTACCCCGAACAGTGACTCGGCCCCCTTGTAAGCGCACCGGCGGCGGTAAGGGGCCGCGACGGCGGTCGATTCCGGGGGGACGGCCGGTTCGCGGACGGGGCCGGGGTGCGGACCGCGGTCGTCCGGGCGGGGACCGCGACGCCGGCCTCGGCTCACAGGTTCGCGACGGCGCCCCGGAAGAAGAGGATCCAGACGAGGAACCGGCCGATGCTGCCGACGAAGGTCGCGGCGGCGAACTTGAGGTAGTCGTCCTCGAGGACGGAGAAGGCGTAGACCGAGAGGGTGTCTGGGAAGGCGGGCACCGACAGCGCCAGCGCGAGGCCGGCGTAGCCGTACTTCTTCGAGAGCTGGACGACCTTCGTCTGGGACCACTCGATGACGTCGAACCGCGACCGGCGGAGCCACCGGATGACGGGCCCCGACTCCTTGGCCTCCTGGCCGATGTGGAACGCGAAGACGCTGCCGCCCGCCTTGCCGACGCTGGCGACGAGGACGACGATCGCGAGGTTGGCCCACAGCGGCAGACCGAGCCGGAGCTGGTCGGCCAGCGGGAGGACGATCTCCGAGGGCAGCGGGAGGATGAAGGTGATCAGAAAGGAGTAGACGAAGACGATGAGCAGCCCGGCGGGGCCCGTCGCGGTACAGACGGCGGTGACGACGGCGCCGCCGGGGTCGCTACAGGAACTGCCCAGCAGGAGCGCGGGGACCTCGACGGGGAGCACGACCGGCGGTAACGCGCGGGGTGTCGTAAACTTTCATGTTCGCCCCACTCAGTACCAGTCGAGGTCGGCGACGAACGACCGCAGCATCGAGCGGGTGACGTGGGGCATGCAGACGACGCGCATCTCGTCGGCGCCGGTCTTCGAGACGCGCCACCCACGCGAACGCAGCTCCTCGGTCATCGGCACCGACAGGTCGGCGGCCACCAGCGGCAGGTCCGGCTCGACCACGTCGTGGCCCCGGGCGGCGAGCTGGTCGGCCAGCCACTCGGCGTTGTCCATCGACCGCTCGTACTGCTCGCGGTAGCCCTCCGGCCACAGCGCGTCCATCGCCGCGACGGCGCTGGCGACGCCCGCGCCGCTGCGCGTCCCGGTCAGGGTCACCTGCGAAGTCGACTCCAGATAGGGCGTCCGGATGGCGAGTTCGTCCAGCAGTCCGCGGTCGCGGACCAGCAGCCCGCCGGCGGGGATGGCGGCCTGGCCCATCTTGTGGGGGTCGATCGTCAGCGTGTCCACCGCGGCGTCGTCGAAGCCCCACGCGTGGTCGGTGAAGGGGAGGACGAACCCGCCCCAGGCGGCGTCGACGTGACAGAGCGCGTCGACCCCGTGAGCGAGGTCGGCGACCTCGGGGACCGGGTCGACGTAGCCGTACTCGGTCGACCCGGCGACGGCGACGACGCAGACGGTGTCCTCGTCGACGAGTTCGGCCAGCGCCGCGGGGTCGGCACGGTGGTCGGTCGTCGGGGCGGTGCGGTACTCCACGTCGAGGAGGTCGGCGGCCTTGGTAAAGGAGAAGTGAGCGCTCGCGGGGGCGACGACGTTGGGGTCGTCGGTGTCGGCGCGGTTGCGGGCGATCCGGACGGCCTGGATGTTGGCCTCCGTCCCGCCGCTGGCGACGTAGCCCTCGGGGTCGGGGTGGCCGGTCACCTCGCCCAGCAGGTCGACCGCCCGCCCTTCGAGGGCGGCGACGCTCTCGTAGGTGCCGGGGTCGCCGGGGTTGGTCGCCAGAAAGCGTTCGGCCGCCTCCCGAGCCGCGGGGTGGGGTTCGGTACACATCGACGACAGGACGCGCTCGAAGTCCTGCGGCTCGGCCAGCTGCATACCCACAGGCAGGGAGGCGACTCGTTTAGCTCCTGCGGTGTCGGAGCCGGCGGTTCACGGGGCCGAGGCGGCCACGCCGTCCAGATGCGCGGTCACCTCGTCGACGACCCCGGGGTCGTAGGTCACCACGCCGGCGTAGGTCCCCGGTCGCTCCTCCGCGGCGATCAGCGCGGACTTGGCGTCGTCGTCGCCGGCGCCGTCGAAGGCGACGACCCAGAAGTCGGTGACTTCCCCCGTCTCGTCGCGGTGGACGGCGACCCCGTCGATGGCGGGCGGTTCCCAGTCGGGCTCGCCGAAGACCGTGACGGACAGGTCGGTCGTCCCCGCCAGGTGTTCGTACATCGGGACCTGCGACCGAAAGGCCGACAGCGACTGGAAGGTCGCGTAGAGGCTCCCCCGACCGGTCCGCCAGGCGCGGTCCTCGACCTCGCGGGCGGTCGCCACCAGCCGGGCCTTCTCGTCCATCTCGAAGGCGGTCCCCGAGAGCAGCCCGACCAGCTCGCGGTACGCCGACGCCTCCGCGGTCGCGTCCCAGGGCGCGCCCCCGGAGGGGTCGCGCAGTTCGTCGAACGCCGCCGCCGGGACGGCGCCGAGGTACTCCCCGTCGCGCTCGACGACGAGATAGCCCGACTCCTCGGGGATCGGTAGCGACTCGTGGCGCAGGTCGGCGTCGAACCGGTCGAGAACGGGCGCCAGGTCGTCGTACGGCTCCGGGCCGAAGGTGGTTATCGTCTTCCGCGGGCCGCGCGCCCGCTCGCGCAACTCGCGGAGCGGCGATCCCCCGTCACCCGCCATCCTCCGCCCCCGTGTCGCCGGTCGGGGCGAGCAGGCCGCCGAGGTCGACCCCCGTCTCGGTCGTGTCGGCGGCCAGTGCCGCGTCGACGGCCGCCCCTTCGTCGACCGAGAGCGGGACGAGCGTGACTCGCTCCTCGTCGGGCTCGTACTCGACGAGTCCGGCCGCGTCGAGCGCCGGCAGGTGGACGTGGTGGAGCGCGACCCGCACGTCCTCCCGGGCGACCGGCCGGTCGGGTCCCGGCCCCGCCTCCGCCCACCCGGTCACCAGGTCCGCGAGCGTCCCGACGGACGCCGACTCGTGCTCCCGCAGGTAGTAGAGAACGATGCGTCTGTCACCGTCGGCGAGCGCCCCGAACAGGCGGGACGTGATTTCCTCATTATTCATAGTCGTATTTCTCCCCCCGCGCGCAAATATCTATTGGGGGACAGATTCCGCCCGTCCCGTTACCGGAACACACCCGTCCGAAGGCCAGACCCGACCGGTTCCGGGCCAAGCTGGACCGGCCGGGTCCGGACCGACCGGGCGAGTTCGAGCGGGTCCGCTCGGGCCAGGAGCGATACTGCGGCCGCGACGCGCCCGGACGACTACCGACACTTATAGCGGCGGCCGTTCTATCCCGTGGTATGTCCACCGAGCAGTCCCTGGAGGGCGACGCGGCGATCGTGACCGGCGCGAGTTCCGGCATCGGCGAGGCGACGGCCCACGCGCTGGCCGAGGACGGCGCGGACGTGGCGCTGGCCGCCCGCCGCGAGGAACGGCTCGAATCGATCGCCGCCGACCTCGAAGACGCCTACGGCGTCGAGACGCTGGTCGTGCCGACGAACGTCCGCAGCGAGGACGCCGTCGACGCCTTAGTCGAGAAGACCGTCACCGAGTTCGGCGGGCTCGACCTGCTGGTGAACAACGTCGGCGTCGTCGCCGGCGACGGCGTCGACGACCTCTCGACGGAGGACTACCGCACGATGATGGAGGTCAACGTCGACGGCTACTTCTTCGCGACCCGGGCCGCGCTGCCCCACCTCCGGGAGTCGTCGGGCACCGTCGTGTTCATCGGGAGCTTCGCCGGGCAGTACCCCCGACCGTTCAACCCGGTCTACGCGGCGACGAAGTGGTGGGTCCGCGGGTTCGCCAAGAGCGTCTCCGCCGACGCCGGCGAGGACGACGTGGCCGTCACCACTATCAACCCCGCCGAGGTCCGCAGCGAGTTCGCCAGCGAGAGCGGCGAGTCCTTCGAGGAGCGGTTCGACTACGGCGAGGTCTCCGAGCCTACCGAGATCGCCGACGCCGTCCGCTTCGCAGCGAAGCAGGACCCGTCGATGGTCTCGGAACTGGACCTCTACCGCCGGGACAAGCTGACGTTCTTCTGAAAACGAGCGGTGTCTATTACCGAAATTTAAATGCGAACGGGCCACATCCCGGAGCGACTCTATGGGTTTGCGCGGGCTACTCGGTTCCGAGGAGGCGGAGGAACACTCTGAGTCCAGAGGCGAGTGGAACGAGAACAGTTTCCCGGCGTGGAATTCCGAGGAGGACGCGTTGAACGTTGCACGAACCGATGCACGGCAGTCGCTCGATCAGACGATTCACACGATCCGCGACATCGACGAAACCGCGATGTCGACGCTCAGAATCGATCTTATCATCATCGGATTGGTACTGACTGCGGTTACGTCCGTCCCGGCCACGCTTCGACTGGGCAACGTCGTTTCGATACTCGGGTTCGTGTCGATCCTCGGTTCGGCACTCCTCGCACTTGTCACAAACATCGGTTCGAACTATCCGACCGGGGTCAGCGCGGACTATCTCAGGGAGTTCCGGGCGTCGTCCTGGAGCGAACGCGAGTGGAACGAGTGGATGATCAGAGAGTACGAGTCCTGGCTCGCCGACGCGAGTCAGATGGCCGACGGTGACGCTCGGGCGCTGTTCTACACGCAGCTGACGCTCGCTCTGGGTATCGTGCTTCTGGTTGCCGGCATCCTCCTCGGTGTGACCGGGCGACCACCGATGGATCCGCTCGTCGAGGTCGGAAACCGAAGCGTACGGGCGACTGGATCAACTTTTTATGTTGGACCACAGTACGTACGGGTATGAGCGAGTCTCCGAAGACTGGCCGAGAGGTCGAAGAACAACGTGTCCGTCGGGGACCCAAGTTCATCTCGGATTTCGTCCGGTCGCTAGCGAAATCGGACGATTCCGACCAGTCGTAGCTCTTCTTTCTCGCGTCGAGGATCCGCTGCCCGTCGGTTCGACGAGTAGTTCCGGAACGTCGATGCCGGGGGAAACGACCGACGGACTCGGAGCGGTCTCTGCTCAGCGCACGTCGTCGAGCAGCAGCTTCTGCTCGACGCGCTTGACCTCGTGTTGCACGTCGCGGACGGCGTCGATGTTCGCGGAGATGGAGGTGACCCCCTCGTTGACGAGGTGGTCGACCATCTCGGGCTTCGAGGCGGCCTGGCCGCAGATGCTCGTGGCGACGCCTTCCTCGCGGCAGGTCTCGATGGTCTCGCTGATGAGCTTGAGCACGGAGGGGTGGAGTTCGTCGAACCGGTCGGCGACCCGTCCGTTGTTGCGGTCGACCGCCAGCGTGTACTGGGTGAGGTCGTTCGTGCCGAACGAGACGAAGTCGATGCCGGCGTCGGCCATCGCCTCGACGCCCAGCGCCGCGGCGGGCGTCTCGATCATCACGCCCCAGTCCTGCTTGTCGGGGTCGATGCCCTCCTGTTCCATGAGCCGGCGGGCGCGCAGCACGTCCTCGGCGTCGTTGACGAGGGGGAACATGATCTCGACGTTGTCGTAGCCCAGTTCGAACAGCCGGCGGAAGGCGGCGAGTTCGTGGGCGAAGAGATCGGGGCGGTCGAGGCTGCGGCGGATCCCGCGGTAGCCGAGCATCGGGTTGTGCTCGGCGGGCTCGTCGGCGCCGCCCTCGAGCTGGCGGAACTCGTCGGTGGGCGCGTCGAGCGTGCGCACGCGGACGGGCCGGGGGTAGAACTCCTCGGCGACGCCCCGGACCCCGTCGACGATCTCGTCGACGTACTCGTCGGCGCTGTGGTCCTCGATGTATCGCTCGGGCGTCTTGTTCGTCGAGAGGATCATGTGCTCCATCCGCAGGAGCCCGACGCCGTCGGCGCCGGTCGCGGCGGCCCGCTCGGCCGCGTCGGGGATGGAGACGTTGACCTTGACCTCCGTGGCGGTCATCGGCTTGACGGGCGCCTGGGGGCGGACCTCCTCGACGGGTTCGCGCTCCTCGCCGCCGGTGGCGTCGCCCTGTTCGACGGTGCCCTTCTCGCCGTCGATGGTGACGACCTGGCCGTCGTGCAGCGTCTCCGAGCCCTGCTCGGTGCCGACGATGGCCGGGACGCCCAGTTCCCGCGAGACGATGGCGGCGTGGCTAGTCATACCGCCCTCGTCGGTGACGATGCCGGCCGCGCGTTTCATCGCCGGCACCATGTCGGGGGTGGTCATCTCCGCGACGATGATGTCGCCCTCCTCGACCTTGTCGAGGTGGTCGAGCTTGCGGACGATCCGGGCCGGCCCCGACACGCGGCCGGGGCTGGCACCGATGCCGGAGAAGACGACGTTGCCCTCCGATCCGCCGCTGCTCCCGCCCGAGTCGGCCGCGGCCGCGCCGCCGTCGGCGACGCCGGCCACGTCGTCGACGCTGTTGGAGGCCCCCTCGACCTCCTGGGCGTCCTCGTCGATGGTGGTGATCGGACGCGACTGGAGGACGTACAGCTCGCCGTCGGCGATGGCCCACTCCACGTCCTGGGGGTCGCCGTAGTACGACTCGATCTCGTCGCCCAGGCCCACGAGCCGGTCCAGTTCGTCCTCGGAGAGGACCTGCTGGTCGCGCCTGTCCTCGGGGACCGGCCGCTCGATGGTCTCGCCGGTCTCCTCGTCGCGGACGTGCATGACCTTCTTGGTGGCGACGGTGGCGTCGCGCAGCTCGCCCGTCTCGCGGTCGAGGACGTACTTGTCGGGGGAGACGGCGCCGGAGACGACCGCCTCGCCCAGCCCCCAGGCGGACTCGATGATCGCCTGCGGGGCGCCCGTGGTGGGGTGGCTCGTGAACATGACGCCGCTCTTCTCGGCGTCGACCATCAGCTGGACGACGACGGCGATGTTGACCACGTCGTGGGAGAAGCCCTGCTCCTGGCGGTAGTAGATGGCCCGCTGGGTGAACAGGGAGGCCCAGCAGTCCCGGACCCTGTCGAGCAGGCCCGAGCGGGTGACGTTGAGGAACGTCTCCTGCTGCCCGGCGAAGGAAGCGTCGGGCAGGTCCTCCGCCGTGGCCGACGAGCGGACCGCCACGGAGGCGTCGCCGTCCTCGACGGAGTCGTAGGCCGCGAGGATCTCCTCGCGGATGGAGTCGGGCAGTTCGGTCTCCGTGATGAGCTGCTGGGCGCGCTCGGCGGCCTCCGCCAGCGCCTGGGAGTCGTCGACGGAGACATCGACGGCCTCGAACAGCTCCTCGTCGATGCCGGTCTCCTCGATGAACGACCGGTACGTCTCGGCCGTCACGACGAACCCGGGTGGGACCGGCAGCCCCGCCGATGTCAGCTCCCCCAGGGATGCGCCTTTACCTCCGACCGAGTCGAAATCCTCGGTCGTGATGTCGTCCAGCCAGAGTAATGCCATGACCGTACCCACAGTGTCGCCGAGGACGCCCAAGAACTTTCCGGCCCGAATACCGGTAAAAACCTTGCGCTAGAGGCGGTAACGGCGACGTTCTGTCGAACATTGTTTCGCTTCCGAGTCCCTGTGGCACTCTCGCACGGTCACCACTCACAGAGTGTCGGGACCGGACGGATCGCCGTACCGCTGGCGGATCAGGCCTCGATGATGTCGTCCTCGTCGCTCTCGGGGATCGCGAGGTCGCCGTCGAGCGTGGTGACCGCCCGGCCGCCGACCCGCGGCGCGGTCACGCCCTCCTCGCCCTCTCGGGTGTCGACCAGCACCCGGCCCGGGCGGTCGAGGAAGTGCCCTTGCTCGAACACGAGCGGGTCGTCGGCGTCGAGCGCACCCTGGTAGCGCAGGTACGCGCCCACCGCGCCGCTGGCGGTCCCGGTGACGGGGTCCTCCGGGATGCCCGCCAGCGGGACGAACGCCCGCCCGTGCAGGGTCGCCTCGCCCTCCAGGGTGTCGAAGGTGAAGGCGTAGAGCCCCTCGGTGCCGTTCATCTTGCAGAGTTTCTCGATCGCGTCCAGGTCGGGGTCGACCGCCGACAGTTGCTCGAAGTACCCCACCGGGACGACGAGGAAGGGGAGGCCGGTCGAGGCGCGGGCGATGGGCAGGTCTTCGCCGACCTCCGACAGGGCCGCGGTGTCGAGCCCGAGCGCGTCGGCGGCCTCCTCGATCGACACGTCGACCTCCCGGATCTCGGGCGGCGACTGTGTGAGCCAGACGGTGCCGTCGGGCTCGACTTCCACGTCGAGGGTCCCCACCTCGGTCTCGACGGTGTGCTCGCCGTCGGCGACCTCGCCGCGCTCGGCCAGCGACGCGAACGCCGCGACGGTGGCGTGCCCGCAGAGGTCGACCTCCCGTTCGGGCGTGAAGTAGCGCAGCCGGCGGTCGGCCTCCGCAGAGGGGAGGACGAACGCCGTCTCGCTCGCGCCGAGTTCGGAGGCGATGGCTTCCATCTGGTCGTCGGCGAGGTCGTCCGCCTCGGGGACGACCCCCGCCGGGTTGCCCGCCATCGGTTCCGTCGTGAACGCGTCGACGAGGTGGACGCGACGGTTCTCGGTCATGTGTACTCCGTTGCCTACCTGCACAATAAGATGCCGGGTGAACGGGTCGCATTCGTGCCGTCGGCATCGCGACCGCGCAGCACCGCACTCCTGCTGGCGCCGCAAACAGCGTGAAAGCCCCGACGCGTTCGACTCCCGCGGTTCGCTGCGCTCCTCGGTCGTTCCACTCCCTGCGGTGTCTGAGGGCGACGGCCTCAGATTAGCGGGACCTCCGGTCTCGCGTCACTTGCTTCACCGGGGTTCGTCGAACGCGTCGCCCCTTTCATTCCCACCCGTTTCTCCTGTCGATCTGTCTGTGCGGGTGGGAATGAAAGGGGCCGTCATCGGGCGACTTCGTCGCCCGATTGCTCGGGAGAGCTGCGCTCTCCCGGTGCTCGCGCCGGGAAGACGGGCGACGCAAGCACCGCAGGGCGAAGCCCGAGGAGCGCAGCGAGCCCCTCGACCGGAGCGAGCGGGGGCTTTCACGCTGTTCGCGGTCGACGGATCACTCCTGTGGTCGGCGGTCGCGGTGCTGGTGCTGCAGTCCGCTCCTCGAAGAGTTTCAACTACTTCAGATCGGGTCGAGTTCGCCGGCGTCGTCGGTGACGAGGTCGTCGATCTCGTCCTCGCGGGTGTCGGCCTGCTGCTGGATGTTGGACTTGGCGTCGACGGCCTGCTCCTGGAGGGCGTCGATGCGGTCGACCTGGGTGACGTTCGAGAGCAGGACCGCGACCGAGAGCGTGTCGGCGTCCTCGCGTGGGTCGTCGCCGGCGAGGACCTCGACGCTGTCGGTCTCGCTCTCGAGCCACTCGCGGGCGCGGCGGAGGCCCTTCTGGGAGAACTCCGAGGGCGGGCCGGAGACGACGATCAGCGAGCGCTCGGCGGAGTCGATGTCGGCGGGGATCGTCAGCCGGGACCTGACGGCCTTGCGGACGAGCCCGTGGACCTTCATCGTGAGGTCGCTCTCGTCGTCGGCGTCCTCGTGGCCGTTGGTGAACCGATCGATGAGGCCTCCGTCCCCGTGCGTGGTCGACTCGACCTCGGTGGAGGCGAAGGCGATGGAGCTGACGCCGCCGGTCGCGAGGGTGCGTTTCACGTCCGAGGAGTCCATGGCGGCCTCGGAGATGCGCGAGCCGTCGAGCTCCCCGGCGGCGAGCAGGGTGACGACGCGGCGGGCGATCTCCTCGTTGGTGCGCTCGTAGCCCATCTCCACGGAGTCGCCGTGCTGGCGCCAGGTATCGTTGTCGAACAGGACGAGGTTCTCGGTGGCCTCGGTGAACGACGTGAGCGAGCGGGCAGCGTTGAACGCGGGGCGGCCGCCCTCGTCGGCGCTGGGGAGCACGCCCAGGCCGTAGACCGGCTCGGCGTAGCGGTCGCTCAGGGTCTCGGCGAGGACGGGCGCGCCGCCGGAGCCGGTGCCGCCGCCGAGGCCCGCGACGACGAGGAACCCGTCGATGTCGTGGATCGGCACGCCGTCCATGGCGCGTTCGATCTCGTGGTGGTCCTGGCGCGCGATGGTCGCGCCGACCTCGGGGTCGGCGCCGGCGCCGCGGCCCTTGACGCGCTGGTCGGTCTGCCCGATGAGGATGCGGTTGTCCCGAGGCACGTAGTCGAGCTTTGCGAGGTCGATCTCCGCGGAGTTGACCGCGAGCGCGAAGCGACACAGCGACCGGCCCGTGTCCGACTCGAAGGCGAGCAGTTTGTCCACGACCTTCCCCCCGGCGTTGCCGAAGCCGATGACGGCGAGGTTCATGCGTGCCCGTCGGGCGTGTGTTTCGTTAACTATGAGCCGCCTTCTCGGCCGTCGCGGGACGCAACCGGGGCTTACTCGACGCCGCCGCGCCGCCGGGGGGCGCCCGGACCCGCAGGGTACACGGATCGAACCCGGAACTATCCGGCAACCACTCGACGAGAGCGGACGACCGCTCGGCGGAGTCCGGTGGAGCCCCAGGCCGCGGCGGGACCGACCGGATTCGGAAGCGTTGAGGCGCGCGCGGTCGACCCCACGGGCGTGTCGCTCCTCTCGATCTTCGGGTCGGCGATCCTCCCGGTCGTCGCGATGGCGGCGCTGGGGTACGTCCTCGGCCGGGCGAAGGACGTGGAGGTCGACCCGCTGAACACGACGGTCGTCTACGTCCTCGCGCCGGCGCTGGTGTTCCACAGCGTCGCGACGACCGACCTGAGCGGCGCGACGCTGGCCGGGATCGCCGCCGGCGTGACCGCGTTCACCGTCGTGATGACCGTCCTCGCGGAGGGGGTCGGGCGCCTCGCCGGCGTGCGCGAGCCCATCCTCTCGGCGCTGGTGCTGGTGAGCGTCTTCTCGAACTCCGGCAACTACGGGATCCCGCTGTCGGCGTTCGCGTTCGGCCCGACCGGCCGCGACACGGCGGTGATCTTCCTGACGGTCCAGGGCGTGCTCGTCTACACCGTCGGCGTCTACATCGCCGCCCGCTCGGGCAGCGACGACTGGACCGAGGGACTGAAACGGGTGTTCGCGGTGCCGCTGGTCTACGCCGTCGCGGCCGCGCTGGCCGGGCGCGAACTGGGCGTCCTCCCGCCCGCGGGGTCGACGCTCATGGAGACGGTCGGCATGCTCGGCAACGCATCGATCCCGCTGATGCTCATCATCCTCGGGATCGAACTCGCCCGGACGGACTACGGGGCGACCCTGCGGACCGTCGGGACGGCGACGGTCCTGAAGATGGCCGTCGCGCCGGTCGTCGCCGTGGGGATCCTCGCCGCGGGCGCCGCCGCCGGCGCCGGACTGGAGAACCGGACCGTCGCGCGGGTGTTCGTCCTCGAGGCGTCGACGCCGTCGGCGGTGACGCCGCTGATCCTCCTCATCGAGTTCGGCGACTCGACCCCCGTCGACGGCGTCACCGTCTCCGAGTTCGCCAGCACGGTCGTCCTCGTCACGACGCTCGTCAGCCTCCCCGCGATGACCGTGCTCATCTCGCTGCTGCAGTCCGGCGTGGGGTAGTTATCAGTCTCCGGGGTCGAATCAAGCCAGGCGACTTTGGAGACGCTGGTCGATATCGAATCGTAGAACCACGGCAATCAGGATCAGCGAGGCGATGGCGCCCACGGCGAAGACGGCTGCAGCGTCCGTCGTATCGGCCGGTGCGTAGACTGCTGCCGGGACGAACAGTACTACGAGCAACACAGTGGAGACCCTGACGAGTCTCGACTGATCCCTGAACCTGCTCGTCTTCGCCGCTTCGCCCGTAGTTTCCTCTCGTGCCACCAGAGACGCCACCCAGACGACCGCGGCAGGGACGACGTACGCTAGCGTTCCCGCGAGAAACAGTTTCGGGTAGAGACTTGGGTACAACGGCAGCACGGCTCCCAGTACGAGCGCGTAGAGTGTGACCGACACAATGCCGAGTGCCATTTTGTCCGCATGTCGGTCCATAACGTTTCAATTTGTGTTCTCGTTCTATTTAAACGTGACCTTTATAGATCATGTGGTATTAATATGTTTAGTATGTAGGAACGTTGTGGTGAATGGGGAAATGAATTAACAACCATATGATGTGTAGAACGTAAGTTATATTTGGTTTGGTATAACTATATGATATATATGTCCGATAAGAAAGGGTATAACCGAAGATCGTTTTTGGCCCAATCAGCAATTGCGACATCCGCAGTATCTCTTCCGATAACTGTTTCTGCTCAGGAGTCGAAATCGGCCCGATCAAATACAGTGGCGGATGAAAAAGATGATTATCGCGATCTCATTCAAAAAGTCGAGGAGACGGCTTCAAACCAAGGTGAAATTGTAGATATTATTACGAAGAAACCAACTGACGAAAAAATACGCCAGTCACTAGTCTTTGAATCCGGAGCACGGCGGATACTCCATCTCAGAAAAAGTCTGAGAATATAACAGTAGCACGGTTCCGTGGGACTGAGTACGAAATGCTAAAAGACGATGAGAAGCTCAGTAGTCTAAACCCGCCAGAACATCCGAATAAGGGTGCGAATACGGACAAGTCCAAAGAGCTGGCTGTAAGCCAAATGGATCCTGAGGGGCCTTCTGGAGGTTCCGATTGGGAGACTGTTACCATCGGGTCGGACAAAGAATTCTTCGTAGAAACCGACTCCCGATCAAGAACAGTCAGAGATTATTTGGGAGGGAGTGCAACAGCTGATACAAATGGCACAAAGTGTCTGATAAAAACAAAATCTGCATTTGCTGGTATACCCGGTGCGTATGCACAAACCTGGGTCAGCTTTGAAGTCCAGTCAGATGGGGGTTCGCCATCAGATAAACACTGTGACATCTCTATCTCCACAGAATATGCTGCTAGCTGGCTGACAGTTACTATCCCGTATGTTAAAGGCTCAGCAGGAGCGGGAGCGTGGAAAGTCGGTGTATATGTCTATGACTACGAAGCAGGAGACTGGTTAGAGAGAGAATTGGTTGCTGAAGGTAAGGCCGCTCTTGAAGATGTCCGGCAAAAAAGGGGTAGTGATGAAGTAGAAATGGGCGTCAATCTAGAAGCAGGTAAAAATACGGTGTCGGCCTCTATGCGGGTGCTCACACTGCGACAATCTTCGCGTCGCATGCATCTATCGATCTCCACTCCGATGGTGCATACGATGGATACGCAGACTGGGATTCGATTGAATTCAGCTGGAGTTAACCAAGACCTCCCGTCTTCGACTTGACGATTCTGAGAGATCCGTCTCTCGTGAAATGTTCGGACGGTTGTTTTCCTCCGGGTTTAAATTGCTGAGCTTATCTGATTAAATCGGGACGAGCGAACTCGCCTGTCGTTCGAAGAACTCCGTTTTGTAATTCTTTTATACGCTTCGTTCAGCGCCGGCGTCTCGTGCGCGCACGCCCGTCGTCGCGAACATACCGGAGCGCCCCGTAGAAGGCCTCGAGGTCGACCTTCCCGTCGGCCTCCTTCAGGCGCTCGCGGAGTTTCGTCGGTGTCATGATCAACGTTAACATACACCGAACGAGCGAATAAGTGTTTCGTCGACGGTGGCCGCGGACGGTCGACGGCGTCGCCGGTCGGTATCGGCACCTCGGGCGGCTCGCCGCCGCTCCCGGTCGGGACGGCTCAGTCGGTCCGGCGGTAGACCAGCGCGGCGGCGAGAAGACAGCAACAGCCGAGGACCAGCGGGGCGAGGGAGTTGGTCCGCCAGTTGCAGCCGTCGTACCACGACAGCGTCAGCGACGTGACCTCGACGCCGAGGAGTCTGGCCCCCCAGGGGTCGACACCGACCGCGTCGTAGACGGCGCTGTCGATCCCGGGACACAGCCGCCGGGTCGAACTCCCGACTCTCGCGGTCAGCGCACAGAGGGCGATACCGACGGCGGCGAGGGCGTGTTCGGTGCGGTCGGGGACGTTCACCCCTGCGCGTTCGCCTCTCGCGTACATAGGTGTGATGCCGAGCGCGACACATGGAATACCGAACGGGATGGAACGCCTGAAAGAGGCGAGGGCGGCGTCAGTCGGCGACCGCTTCCTCGGTCCCCGTGGCGGCGTTGGGGTCCTGCACCCACAGGTCGCCGAACATCTCGTCCTGTGTGAGCCGGACGTGGCCGCGGTGAGCGAGGAAGAGCAACCCGAGGAACGTGAGCACGCGCGAGCCGCCGGTCTCGGATATTTCGCGGTAGAGCACCTCCTCGCGACCCTTGTCGTACTGCTCGCGCAGCGCGTCGTGTACGTCGTCGATGATCTCGTCGACGTGCTCCTCGTGGGCCGTGTCGGTCACGTCGGCGGCGCTGGGCTCCTCGTCCATCCGGAGGTCGTCCCCGGTGCGGTAGTCCAGCTCCTGGGTCCCCCGGTCGAAGCCGCCCGGCGAGTCGCTGGTGTCGTACTCGCGGGACTCCTTCCACCAGTTGTCCCGCTCGGCCTCCCGCAGGTCCCGGACGAGCTCGTCCAGCGTCTGTGGCATCCCGCGGGCGCGGCGGCGCTCCAGCCGGCGGTCCATCTCCGACTCCAGCGCGGCGAAGGGATCGGGCCCCTCGAAGCCGTCGTCGGCCATTTCGCCGCCCTGCTCCCAGGGCTCCTCCCACGGTTCCGCCTCCTCTTCGTCGTCGCCGTCGTCCAGCATCGCGTCGCTCTTCATGCGCAGGAGGACGCTCGCGTAGAACAGCGCCCGCCCCGAGGTCCGCAGGTCGCCCTCGTCGAGGCGGTCGAGGAACTTGTCCGTCACCGCGACGATGTCGATGTCCCACGGGTCGATCTCCCCCTCCTCGGCGAGGTTGACGAGCACCTCGACCGGCTCGACCTCCTCGTCGCCCCCGGCAGTCGAGGCGGCCGCGTCCGCTTCTTCGTCCACCGCCGGGTCCGGCTGCCCGTCCACCGACGGGTCGCCGGTGACGAGTTCGTCAGCGGACTCGTCGCCCGCGTCGTCCGAATCGTCGCCGTCGACGCTCCCGCCGAACGGGTTCGCTCCGCTCTCGTCGGGCGGGTCGCGGTCCTCGTGGCCGGCGATGTGCAGGGGGATGTCGTCCTCGTCCCCGTCGCCGCGCGACTCACGTCCCTCGGCGTCATCGCTAGTCATCCGCGGGCACCCCCTCGGAACTGAGGTCGATGCCCGTCACCGCGGAGACGTTGTCGCCCTGCATCGTCACGCCGATGGCCCGCTCGGAGCGTTCGAGCATCGCCGAGCGGTGGGAGACGACGACGAACTGCGCCTCGCCGGCGAGTTCGTCGACCATCTCCCCGACGAGGTCGGCGTTCTTCGCGTCGAGGAAGGCGTCGACCTCGTCGAGCGCGTAGAACGGCGCGGGGTTGTGCCGCTGGATGGCGAAAATAAAGGCCAGCGCGGTCAGCGACTTCTCGCCGCCGGACATCGCCGCCAGCCGCTGGATCGGTTTGTCGGCCGGCTGGGCCTTCATGGTCAGCCCGCCGTCGAAGGGGTCCTCCTCGTTCTCCAGGTGGAGGTGCCCGGTCCCGTTCGAGAGCCGCTCGAAGATGTCCCGGAAGTGCTCGTCGATGGCGTCGAACGCCTCCATGAACGTCTCCTTCTTGTTCTGCTCGTAGCGGTCGATCCGGTCGCGGATCCCCTCGGCCTCCTCGACGAGCGTCGCCTTCTTGTCCGTCAGGTCGTCGAGCTCGTCCTCGACGCGGTCGTACTCCTCGATGGCGAGCATGTTGACGGGTTCCAGCGCCTCCATCTCGCTCTCCAAGCGGGCGATCTCCGACTCGACCTCGTCGTGGTCGGGGATCTCCTCGGGGTCGTAGTCGCCGACCGCCGATTCGAGCTCGTCGACCTCCCACTCCAGGCGCTCGGCCTCGTCCCGGCGCTCCTCGAGGTCGCTCTCGACCGCGCCGACCTCCTCTTTCTTCTCGTCGCGCTCGGCGCGGGCTTCCTTCAGGTCGTCTTTCAGCGCCTCGCGCTCCTCCTTGAGGTCGGCCAGCTCGGACTCCAGCTCGGCGACGGCCTCCTCCTTCTCCGCGAGAGTCTCTTCCTTCTCGGCGATCTGGTCCTCCAGCTCCTCGATCTCCGCTTGCTTCTCGGCCTTGCGGTTCTGGGCGGCCTCGATCTTCTCCTGGAGGTCGTCGATGGCGTCCTCGGCGTACTCCTTCTCCAGCTGTAGCTCGTTCAGCTCGCCGTCCAGGTCGTCGATCTGGTCCTCCAGCTCGTCGATCTCGGCGCGGATCTCGTCGGCGCGGCTGGTCAGGTCGGGCAGTTCCGAGTCCTCGACCTCGGCCTCCAGTTCCTCTATCTCGCCCTCCAGGGCCTCGATCTCGGCGGTCTTGTCTTCGATGTCGGCCTCGATGGCGTCCATGTCGGCGGAGACCTCGTCGCGCTCGCTCTCGATCTCCTCGAGGCGGTCCTCGAGGTCGGCGATCTGCTCGCGAACCTCCTCGCGCTCGGTCTCGCGGCGCTCGATCTCGGTCTCGATGTCCCGGACCTGCTCGGCGGCGTCCGATTCCTTGTCCCGAGCGTCGTCGAGGCGGTCCTCCACGTCGCGCAGGTCCTCGCGGACGGACTGCCGTTCGTCCTCCAGATCGTTGATCTGGGCGGCGATCCGTTCGAGCTGGCCCTGGCCGCCGGAGAACGAGTAGCGGGTCCCCTTCGAGGAGCCGCCGGTCATGGCGCCGGACTTCTCGACGAGGTCGCCCTCCAGCGTGACCATCCGGAAGTCGCCCATCAGGTCCCGGGCGGTGTCCATGTCGTCGACGACGAGCGTGTCGCCCAGCACGTACGAGAAGACGCCGGCGTACTCGCTGTCGAAGTCGACGAGGTTGGCCGCGAAGTCGACCACGCCGTCGTGGCTCGGCAGCGAAGGCAGCGAGCGATTCTGCATCTGCGTGATCGGCAGGAAGGTCGCCCGCCCCGCGCCCCGCGATTTCAGGTAGTCGATACACTGCTGGCCGATCCCGTCGTCGTCGACGACGACGTGGGCCAGCCGTCCCCCGGCGGCCGTCTCGCAGGCCACCGCGTACTCGGGGTCGACGCCGCCGAGCTGTCCGACCGTGCCGTGGACACCGTCGATGTCCGCGTTCAGGATGGTCGTCACCGCGCGCCCGTACGAGGAATCGCCGTCCTGGCCGGCCTTGGCCTCTAACTCGGCGTACTCCTGCTGTTTGGCCGTCAGCTCGTCCTCGATATCGTCGAGTTCGTCCTGTAACTCGCGGCGCTCCTCCTTGAGGTCTGCGACCACCTCGGCGATGGTCTCCTGGTTCTTCCGGGCCTTCTCCAGTTCGCCCTCCAGGTCGTCGATCTCGGCCTCGATCTCGGGGATCCGCTCCTCCAGCTCCTCGATCTCCGACTCGGTCTCCCGCTGCTCGTTCGACCGCCGGCGGGCCTCGTCGAGCAGGCGGTCCTGCTCGCGCTGGAGGTCGTTGCGCTCGGACTTGAGCTCCTCCAGCCGTCCGCGTTTCTCCTCCAGTTCCTCTTTGACCTCCTCGAACTCCTCGCCGACCTCGTCGATGCGGGCCTGCACCTCTTCGAGCTCGGACTCCTTCTCCTGCACGTCGGCCTTCAGCGAGGACTTCGATACTTTGGTCTCGCGGATGTCCGATTCGAGGTCGTCGATGGTCTCCTGCTTGCGGTCGATCTCGACGAACGCCTGGCGGCGCTCGTTCTCGGCGTCCTCGATGGTCTCCTCGGCCGACTCGATCCTGTCCTCCAGCCGGGAGATGTCGCCTTTGACCTCCTCCATCTCCCGTTTGATGGCGAGCTGTTCGTCCTCGCCCTTGCGCTCGATCTCGGCGTTCAGTTCGTCGAGCTCGTCTTCGAGCCTGAGCACGCGACCCTGCCGCTCGTCGAGTTCCATCTGGAGGTCTTCGAGTTCGTCCTCCAGCTGTTCGACCGCGTCGGTCGCCGCGGCGAGCTCCTCGCGCTTGTCCTCCAGCTCGGCGGCCTTCCGGTAGCTCTCGTACTCCCCTTTCTCGTCGCGCAGGTCCTGGTACTCCAGGGCCGTCTCGCGCTCGTCGGAGAGCTGGTCGAGGCGCGTCTCCTTCTCCTCGATGCGGAGTTCGGCCTCCTCGATGCGCTCCTCGACGACCTCCAGTTCCTCGAAGGCGGATTCCTTCTTCTGGTCGAACTCGGCGACGCCGGCGATCTCGTCGATGATCTCGCGACGCGAGCCGGCAGTCATGTTGATGATCTCGGTCACGTCGCCCTGCATGACGACGTTGTAGCCCTCGGGGGTGACCCCCGCCTGAGCGAGCAGGTCCTGGATGTCCGAGAGGTTGACCGAGCGGCCGTTGATGTAGTAGTAGGAGTAGTAGTTGTCGTCGGTCTCCTTGACGCGCCGGCGGATGGAGATCTCGTCGACGTCGCCGACGTTCTCGGTGCCGGCGGCGGTGACGACCTGCGACCGGGAGAGGGTGCCGTCGGCGTTGTCGAGGATGACCTCGACGCTGGCCTCCCGTTCGCCGGACGTGTCCACGTCGTCGTCGGCGTGGCCGGGGTTGTAGATCAGGTCGGTCAGTTTCTCGGCGCGGATGCCGGAGGTTCGCGCCAGCCCCAGCGCGAAGAGGACGGCGTCGATTATGTTGGACTTACCGGAGCCGTTCGGGCCGCTGACGGTGGTGAAATCCTCGTAGAAGGGAATGCGAGTCTTCCGGCCGAAACTCTTGAAGTTGTCGAGTACGAGCTCTTTGATGTGCATGGTCGCTCGCGGTGGAGAGCCGGCCTAGGCGATGATGATGTCGCCGGGGCCGCTCTCCGTGCTATCCTCTTCGTCGGTAGCCTCGGTTTTAGTCCTGTCGGCCGCGGCTTCGTCTGGAGATTCCGACGGGTCGCCGGACTCCTCGGGGGTGAACCCGAGGTCCTCGTCGACTGCGTTCTCCAGCTCGCGCAGCCGGACCTTGCACTCGACGAGTTCGTCCGTCAGCCCCTCGACGGACGCCTCGAGTTCCTTGACGCGTGATTCGAGCTCCTCGACTCGGTTACCGCACATATCACTACGAGTGGCTTCCCCCGTCATAAACCTACGTCAGACATTCGCACCGATCCTGATAGGAACCGGCTACCAGGGACGCCCGCGCCGCCCACGGGCCGGCCGTCACGAACGGGGGACTCGCCCGGTCGCGGCCGGGACCGAAATCTCGACACGAAACGTCGCTGTCAGTTCCGCTATCCTTATTTCGCGTCGGTCTGAGCCACCGATATGGACCGCAAACTGCTGACGGTGGCGGTCGCCGCGCTCGTCGTGCTCTCCGGGTGTTCGATCATCGGGGGCGGCGGGTCGACGGCGACGCCGGGGGAGCCGTCCGGGGAGCCGACTGCGACCGAGACGACTGCGGGGACGGGGACAGCCACGCCGACCGCGGCGGCGACGCCGTGGCCGACCGCGACGGCGGCGGGGACGACGGCGCCGACTGCCACGCCCACACCCGCGTCCACCGCGACGCCGGAGTCGACGCCGGCCGGCGACCTGGATCCGGTGTCGTCGATGTCGTCGCTCCCGCCGGGCGTCGAGGGCGGGCAGGTCGCCAACGTCACCGCCCTCGCGGCGGCCAACCGGGAGGGGCTCACGGCCGGCGGGGTCGACCTCCGGATGACGATCGCGAACTCCTCGCGGGAGGGGACGGGTGCCATCCGGATCGCCAACGACACCGAGTCGTCGCACGTCCGGCTCACGGAGGCCGCTGGTGCGGCCGCAACCACGGATATCTCGACGTACTACGGCCCCGAGGCGGCGGGGATCTACAACCGCTCGTCGGGCGAGATCGCCTACGGCCACGGCCCGACGAGCACGCGCTTCGGCGCCCAGCTCGTGACGGGGATCGCCTACATCGTCCCGCAGGCGTACGTGAGCGCGCCCGACTGGGAGGCGGCGGGGTCGACGACCGCCGACGGCGAGCGGCGGCTCGTCCTGACGGCCGACTCGCTCCGCGACGACAGCCAGCGCGCCCAGCCCGGCGGCGGTGTCGCCGGCGCCGGCGAGGAGGTCACCGCGGTCGACGCCCGCGCGGAGGTCACGTCCGGGGGGCTCGTCCGCGCGCTGAACGTCACGCTCACGATCGAGCAGGCCGGCGGCGAACCCTACACCCAGGCCGTCTCCTACACGGTCGCGGACCTCGAGGCGGGCGCGCTCGACCGGCCGGCCTGGCTCTCGAAGCCGCCGCAGGTGACCGCCGCGACGGCCGCCGACAATCGGCTGCTCGTCGTCGAGCACACTGGCGGGCCGACCATCGAACCGGGAACGAACCTCACCGTCGGCGGTCAGTTCACCTCGCTGGGCAACGTCTCGGCCGACCAGCCGATCTCCGAGGGCGACACGCTCTACGTGTACGCGACGGGCGAGGGGTTCGACCGCACGCCCCGCCTGTCGGTGAACGAGCGGCCGGAGCTGCCGGAGAACGCGACGGCCTTCTCCGGCCAGATCGGGGTCACCGGCCGGCAGGGCGACCTGCAGTTCGGGGCGGCGGTGGCGATCGACGGCGAGTCGACCGCCGGCGCGGCCTGACCGCGGGGCCGGCGGTCGGGGCCCACTCGTGGTCGTTAGCCTTTAGCCGGGCGGCGCCGAACCGCGGGTAATGACCGCACAAGCCGTCGAGTCCGAGGATCTGGCGACCGTCATCGGGCTGGAGGTCCACGTCCAGCTGGAGACGGACACGAAGATCTTCTGTGGCTGCTCGACCGACGTGGGCGACGACGAGCCCAACACCCACACCTGTCCCGTCTGCCTGGGCCTGCCCGGCGCGCTCCCGGTCGTCAACGAGGGCGCCGTCGAGGCCGCCGTCAAGGTCGGCAAGGCCATCGACGCCACCATCCCCGAGGAGACGACCTTCCACCGGAAGAACTACTACTACCCCGACCTCCCCAAGAACTTCCAGATCACCCAGTACGACGCCCCGATCTGCGCCGACGGGGAACTGGAGTTCTCGGTGGCGGGCGAGCGCCGCTCGGTCGCGATCCGCCGCGCCCACCTCGAGGAGGACCCCGGCAGCCTCCAGCACAAGGGCGGCTCGATCGACACCGCCGACTACACGCTGGTCGACTACAACCGCGCAGGCACGCCGCTGATGGAGATCGTCACCGAACCGGACTTCCGCTCGCCCGACGAGGTGCGGGCCTTCCTCGCCAAGCTCACGGAGGTGCTGGAGTATCTGGGCATCTTCGACGCCACCCGCGACGGCTCGCTGCGCGTGGACGCCAACCTCTCCATCGTCGAGGGCGCGGCGGTCGGCGACGACGGCGCCATCGACACGGAGACGCTGGAGTCGGCCAACCGCACGGAGGTCAAGAACATCTCCAGCCACAAGGGCGCGGAGAAGGCCCTCGCGTACGAGGAGACCCGCCAGAAGAACGCCATCCAGCGCGGCCGCGCCGTTGAGCAGGAGACCCGCCACTGGGACGAGTCGAAGGGCGTCACCCTCTCGATGCGCTCGAAGGAGGAGGAGAAGGACTACCGGTACTTCCGCGAGGCCGACCTCCCCCCACTCAAAGTGAGTGACTGGAAGGAGAAGCTCGCCATCCCGGAACTCCCGGACGCCCGGCGCGAGCGCTTCAGGGAGGAGTACGGGCTCAACGAGGAGGCCGCCGACAAACTGACGAGCACGAAGGAGGTCGCGGACTTCTTCGAGGACGTGGCCGAGCAGTTCGACCCCGACCTGGCCGCGACGTGGGTCGCCGACGAACTCCTCGGGGAACTCAACTACCGCGATATGCAGATCACCGACGTGTCCGACCGCTTCGACGAGATCGAGCGGCTCGTCGAACTCGTCGCCGAGGACGAGATCACGACGAAGAACGCCCGCGAGACCGTGCTGCGGGGGATGCTCGACGACGGGGACCCCCCCGACGAGATCGTCGAGCGCGAGGACCTCGGCAAGACCAGCGGCGACGAGGTCCAGCAGGCCGTCGAGGCGGCCATCGAGGAGAACCCCGAGGCGGTCTCCGACTACCACGACGGCGACGACGGCGCCATCAACTTCCTCGTCGGGCAGGTCATGGGCAAGACCGGCGGGTCTGCGGACCCCGGTGACGTGAATCAGTTGCTCCGCGAGGAACTGGACGGGTAACGCCGGCGAGCGGTCAGTTTTCGGTCTCAGTTGTCCGGCTCAGTCGGTGACTGGCTCCTCGCCGTCGACGGCGTCGCCGACCGGGCCGTCGCCGGCGGGGGTCCCTTCGTCGTCGATGACGGCCTCGCGCCAGCCGCCGCGGCGGAACCAGGCGACGCCGACGACGAACGAGGCCAGCGCGGAGGCGGCCATCGCCCACCAGAGGCCGTTCACGTCGACGGGGGTCACGGCCGGCGGGTCCAGCGCGACGGCGTAGGCCAGGAAGACCGCGACCGGCACCCGGAAGACCCACCGCGAGAGCAGCGAGAGGACGAACGCCACCTTCGTCCGGCCGGCGCCGCGGAACCCGCCCTGGACGACCATCAGGCCGCCGAAGAAGGCCCAGAAGGGCGCGATGATCCGCAGGAGCGTGACGCCGGCGTCGATGACGGCCTGCTCGCCGATGAACACGCCCATCGCGATGGCGGGGAACGCGTAGACGAGCCCGCCGGCGGCGAAGAGGACGGCCATCGCGCCGCCGGTGGCCTTCCAGGTCACGTCGGCCGCCCGGTCGGGCTGGTCGGCGCCGAGGTTCTGCCCGACGCCGGTCGCGGCCGCCTGGCCGACCGCCCCGGAGACGGTCCAGGAGACGGACATCAGGCGGATGCCGATGCCGTAGGCGGCCGTCGCCACCGCGCCGAACCGTGCCACGAGGGCGGCGAAGGTGACCGCCGCCAGCGAGCGCGTCAGCCCGTCGAGGGTCGCGGGGTAGCCCACGTCGACGAGCCGCCGGAGGATGGCCGGGTCGGGCGAGAGGTCGCCGAGCCGGAGGCGGATGCCCCAGCCGCCGTCGACGAGGATGTAGAGTCCGATGGCGGCGGCCACGCCCCGGGAGATGAAGGTAGCGATGGCGGCGCCCTGCGCGCCGAGGCCGAGGAACGGTCCCCAGTCGAGGATGAAGACGGGGTCGATGACGATGTTGAGGCCGGCGCTCGCTCCCACTAACCACATCGCCGTCCGGGTGTCGCCGGCGGCCCGCAGCGACGAGCGGAAGACGAAAAAGAGGAAGGTGAAGGGGATGGCGAGGAAGACGAACTCGATGTAGGCGACGGCGGCGTCGAAGACGGCGCCCTGGGCGCCGATGAGTGCGACCAGCGGCCGGCGGACGGCGAAACCGAAGGTCCCGAGCGCGGCGGCGACGGCGACGGCCAGCAGGACCGACTGGGCGACGGTCCGCTGGGCGCGCCGCTCGTTGCCGGCGCCGATGTGCTGGGAGACGACGGCGTTGGTCGCGGCGGTCAGCCCCATCGCGACGGAGATGAACAGGTAGGCGGTCGGGAACATCAGCGAGACGGCGGCGACGGCCTCGGCGCTGACGCGACCGACCCAGAACATGTCCGCGAGGTTGTAGGCGGTCTGGAGGAGGTTGCCGGCCACGAGCGGCCAGGCGAGGCTGAACAGCCGCGGGGTCACCGCGCCGGTGGTCATGTCGACGCGCGAGTCGGGCTCTGCCACTGTCTCCCCGCAGGAACCACCCGGCCGTAAACGTATCCGTCTCGCTCCCGGTCGCCGCCGCCCGCTCGCTCCGGGGCGGCGACCCGCGCTTTCGACGCGCGTATCAGAACGTCCTTTATCGTCCGGGCCCGACGGTCGACAATGACACTCGGCCTCGGCCAGGCGCTCGCGGCGGCCGCGGGGACCATCGGGGGCCTCGACGCGGTCGTCGCCCACGCGGGAACGACGCACGCGGGGACGCCCCACTGGGTCCTCGGCGCGGTCACGATCCTGGGGATCGTCGCGGGGATCGGCGGCTATCGGGTGCTGCGCGACGGGGCGCGGAGCGACCGGTTCGGCGCCGGGCTCGTCTCGCTGGGCGCAGTGGCGGTCATCGCCGGGACCATCGGCCTCGTCGAGGTGCAGATCGCGCCGGCGGCGACGCCCGACTGGACGGAGTGGTTCCCCGTGATCAACGCCGTCTCGGCCATCGTCGTGGCGCTGGGGAGTCTCGTCGTCGTCCGCTGGAAGTGGCCCGAGCGCCCCCGCTACGTCGGGCTCGGCCTCCTGCTGGCGGCGTGGATCGCCTACCCGACGCTGCTGCCCCAGGAGGGGCTGACGAACCCGCTGGGCTACCTGCTCGCGGCGGCCGTCCCCGCCGCCGTCCTCTACGTCTTCTACCGCGACGCCGGGCCGTCGTTCCCGGGGGTGCTGACCGCGCGAGTCCCCGCGGTCACCGCCGTCGTCACCTTCCTCCTGTTCGGCGTCTTCTACCTGTTCTCGGCGGGGACGCTCTCGGTGAACCCCGACCTGACCGCCGACATCGCCGGCCAGGGGTTCGTCACCCCCTACCAGGTCGCCTCGCCGCTGGTCTACTGGCCGGCCCTGGAGTTCTACGCGCCCGCTATCCCGCTGTCGGGGTACGTCTCGCTGGGGTCGCTGCTGCTCGTGGCCATCCTCGGCGGGCTCGTGGCGAGCAACGCCGCGCTGGCGGCGCGCCAGCTCACGACCGGCGGGTCCGTCGACTCCCCGCGGGTGATCGTCGGGACGCTCACGACTGCCGGCGCGACCGCCTGCGGCTGCTGCGCGCCCGCGGTCTACGGCGCGGCCGGTGCGCTGTTCGGCGCGGCGGCCACCCCCGTCTACTGGGCGTTCATGGACCCGTCGTCGCCGGTCGGCGGCCTCTTCTTCGCCGCGAGCGTCCTCATCCTGACCGGCAGCGCAGTCCGGGCGAGCCACGACCCCGCCTGCGCGGTCCCCCGCGAACCGGAGGCGAGCGGCGCGGCCGAACAGGCGGCGTAGGTCGCGAACCGTTCGCACGCCACCCCAGTCGTTATCGGGGTCGGCTCCGAGCCGGGTGGCATGGACGAGTTTCACCTCCGGGGGTCGCCCGCGGAACTCGGGACGGGGTTCGCGGCGCAGGTGGCCGCGTCGGACCGGTCGCTGGCCGACGTGGCGCCCGAGTCGCTCGACCCGTCGCGGCCGGTCCGCGAGTTCGCCCGCGAGTGCGAACCGCACGTCCGCGAACACGCACCGGGCGTCCTCGACGAACTCGACGCGATCGCCGCGGAGGCGGGCGTCGAACGCGAGGCGGTCAGGGCCGTCGCGCTCGCGGCCGACGCCGACCCCAGTTGCTCGCTCGTCGGCGTCCCCGGCGAACACGCCGAGGGCGGGAGCGCGCTGTTCGCCCGCAACCACGACTTCTACCCCTCGTTCCGGCGCTACTCCAAGCTGTACCGGACCGACCCGACTGACCGGCTGGCCAGCGTCGGCTGCGCCCACGGGTTCGCCGGTCGGCTGGACGGGGTCAACGAGGCGGGTCTCGCCGCCGGGTTCGCCGGGGTCCCGACCGAGGAGTACGAACCGGGCGTGATGTGGCCGCTGGCCGTCCGGACGGTGCTGGACACCTGCGGGACCGTCGCCGAGGCGGTCGACTATCTCGAATCCGTCCCGCACGCGCGGAACGTGAACGTCCTCGTGGCGGACGCGGACGGCGACGTGGCGGTCGTCGAGGCGAGCCCCGGAGCGGTCGAGACGCGGCGACCGGACCACGGCGACTCCCTCCTGGTCGCGACCAACCAGTTCGACTCGGCGCGGATGCGCGCTCACCAGTCGGTCGAGCGGACTCCGGCCGACTGTCCGCGGTACTGCGCCGTCGAGGCGTGGGCCGCCGACCGCGAGGGGGCGGTCGGGGCGGCCGACCTGCGGCGGCTGGTCGGCGACCCCGAGGCCGGCGTCGCGTGGAGCCTCGACGGGGCCGAGGACGACCCGCGGTCGACGATCTGGTCGTGGGTGGTCGACACGGGCGCCGACAGCGCGTCGCTCGCGCGGGACTCGCCCGCAGAGGCCCCCTACGAGTCGGTCGCCGTACCGGGTCGCGAGACCGGGCGCTGAGCAATACTGGTGTGAGCAATACTGGTGGTACCTCCGCACGTGCCCGCGCGACGCATCCGCTCGCACGGGCCCGCACACGCTCCCGTTCGCGGGCGCTCGATCGCACGCACACGCCCGCTGTCCGTCGATTTTGCCCGAAACCTTTAGGTCGGGGACCTCCCTATCGACGCCCATGACTGCAACCCGCGGAGCCGGAGGTGGCGCCCGGTGGAACTGATAATCACGGAGAAGAACAACGCCGCGCGCCGCATCGCGGAGATCCTCAGCGACGGGGCCGCGACGACCACCCAGCGCAACGGCGTCAACGTCTACGAGTGGGGGACGAAGACCTGCGTCGGCCTCTCGGGCCACGTCGTCGGCGTCGACTTCCCCGAGGAGTACAGCGACTGGCGGGACGTGGAACCGGTCGAGCTGATCGACGCCGACATCGTCAAGTCGCCCACCCAGGAGAACATCGTCCGCACCCTGCGGCAACTCGCCCGCGAGGCCGACGAGGCGGTCATCGCGACCGACTACGACCGCGAGGGCGAACTCATCGGCAAGGAGGCCTACGAACTCATCCGGGAGGAGACCGACGCCCCAGTCAAGCGGGTGCGGTTCTCCTCGATCACCGAGCGCGAGGTCAAGAACGCCTTCGCCGAACCGGACGACATCGACTTCGACCTGGCGGCCGCCGGCGAGGCCCGGCAGATCATCGACCTCGTGTGGGGCGCGGCGCTGACCCGCTTCCTCTCGCTGTCCGCGCGCCAGCTCGGCGAGGACTTCATTTCGGTCGGGCGGGTGCAGTCGCCCACCCTCAAGCTCATCGTCGACCGCGAGCGGGAGATCCAGGCGTTCGACCCCGACGACTACTGGGAGGTCTTCGCCGACCTCACCAAGGACGGCGAGACCTTCGAGGCGCAGTACTTCTACGACGACGACGGCAGCGAGGCCGAGCGGGTCTGGGACGAGGGCGACGCCGACGACGCCTACGACCGGCTGCGCGAGGCGACCAGCGCCGAGGTCACGTCGGTCCGCCGGCGCACCCGAACGGACAACCCGCCCGCGCCGTTCAACACCACGGCGTTCATCTCCGCCGCGGGATCGCTGGGCTACTCCGCCCAGCGCGCCATGTCCATCGCCGAGGAGCTGTACACGACGGGCTATATCACCTACCCGCGGACGGACAACACGGTCTACCCCGAGGACCTGGACCCCGAGGAGTTGCTCGACGAGTTCACGATGACCCACGAGTTCGGGGACGACGCCGAGTCGCTGCTGGAACTCGACGAGATCGATCCCACGGAAGGTGACGACGAGACGACCGACCACCCGCCGATCCACCCGACCGGCGCGGTGCCCGACCGCGACGAACTCGACGAGGACGAGTGGGAGGTCTACGAACTCGTGGTTCGCCGCTTCTTCGCGACGGTCGCCGAGCCGGCGACCTGGGAGCACCTGCGCGTCGTCGCCGAGGCCAACGACTGCCAGCTGAAGGCGACCGGCAAGCGCCTGCTCGAAGCCGGCTACCACGACGTGTATCCGTACTCCTCCGCGAGCGAATCGTTCCTCCCGCCCGTCGAGGAGGGCGACGCGCTGGACGTGACCGACGTGGAGCTGGAGGCGAAACAGACCCAGCCGCCCCGCCGGTACGGCCAGTCGCGGCTCATCCAGCGGATGGAGGACCTGGGCCTGGGGACGAAGGCCACCCGGCACAACACCATCGAGAAGCTCTACGACCGGGGGTACATCGAGGACGACCCGCCGCGGCCCACCGCGCTCGCGGAGGCGGTCGTCGAGGCCGCCGAGGAGTACGCCGACCCCGTCGTCAGCGACGACATGACCGCCCAGCTGGAGGCCGACATGTCCGCCATCGCCAACGGCGAGGCGACGCTCGACGACGTGACCCAGGAGTCGCGGGAGATGCTCGAACGCGTCTTCGAGGAACTGCGCGAGTCCCGCGAGGCGATTGGCGACCACCTCCAGGAGTCGCTGAAGGCCGACCGCCGGCTGGGTCCCTGCCCCGAGAGCGACCACGACCTGCTGGTCCGCCAGAGCCGGCAGGGCTCCTACTTCGTCGGCTGCGACGGCTATCCCGACTGCCAGTATACCCTCCCGCTGCCGAGCACGGGCGAGCCGCTCGTGCTGGAGGAGACCTGCGAGGAGCACGGCCTCAACCACGTGAAGATGCTCGCCGGCCGGGACACGTTCGTCCACGGCTGCCCGCAGTGTGCGGCCGACGAGGCCGACGACACCGAGGACGAGGTCATCGGCCGCTGCCCGGAGTGTGGCGACGACGAGGGCGGCGAGCTGGCGATCAAACAGCTCCGGTCGGGCTCGCGGCTCGTCGGCTGTACCCGCTACCCCGACTGCGACTACTCGCTGCCGCTCCCGCGGCGGGGCGACATCGAGATCACCGACGAGTACTGCGACGAACACCACCTGCCGGAGCTCGTCGTCCACAGCGGCGAGGACGACGACGACCCGTGGGAACTGGGCTGTCCCATCTGCAACTACCGGGAGTACCGCGCCCGCCAGGCCGTCGACGACCTGGAGGATCTGGACGGCGTCGGCCCGGCCACGGCGGAACGGCTGGAGACCGCGGGTGTCGAGGAACCCGCGGACCTCCGGGAGGTCGACCCGGACGTACTCGCCACGGAGATCCAGGGCGTCAGCGCCAGCCAGATCCGCGACTGGATCTCCCAGCTTCCGGAGGTCGACGCCGGCGACGACGACGAGGGTCCCGACGGCGACTCCGACGCGGAGACCGACGCCGAGGGGGGCGACGAGCCGACCGAGGAAGGAACGATCCTCGACGACATCCAGGCCGAGGTCGAAGGAGCCAGAGCCGGCGAGAGCGACTGAGTCGACCCCTTCTCACAGCCAGTTCGCCCCCGCGTAGACCACGCCGCCGATCTCCGACTGGGGACAGTGGTCCGCGACCGACGCGACGATCCCGGCGACCGCGTCGCTCGCGAGCGTCTCGTCGGGGACGTACAGCGTCGGCGTCCCGTCGATGGCGGGGACGAAATCGTCGTCGTACGTCAGGAGCACGCGGTCGCTGTCGCGAGCGTGCGCCGCGACTAGCTCGTCGGCGCCACCGGGTCCGAGTTCGGGGACGGCCGCGACCCGCTCGATGTCGTGACCGCCGTCCCGTAGCCGTTCGGCCACGGCTCGCTCGACGTTCTCGTCGAGCAGGAGCCGGTAGCTCATTCACCGTCGGGCGGCGAGAGGTCGGAACGGCGCTTCGCGGCGGCGACGGCTTCCTCGTGGCGTCGCTCGACGGCCCGCATCTCCTCGGGGTTGTTGTGGTAGTACGCCAGCGCCTCGTAGACGCTGGCGATGTCCAGGTCGAGCTGGTCGGCGACACACTCGGGATCGTCGCCGCGCTCCTCGACGCGGGCCTGGACGACTCTGACCGTCACCCGCCGCCCCTCGACGTGGGGCTCGTCGTGGATCGACGACTCGTCGCCGGGCACGATCCCGTGTCGCTGGGTCGCCATCTCACGACGGAGTAGGCCTCTATCCGTCTTAAACCTCCGGGCGCGAGTCACGGCGACTGGACTGGCCGGGGAGTGGCCGGGTTCACCGTTCGGTTCGGTCACCACTGCCGTCGGCGTCACCGCCGTCCGCGGCCGCATCGGCCGCGACATCGCCCGCCTGCTCGGTCGCGTAGCCGGTCGTGTCCTTCACCGCCCGCCAGGTCGCGGCCAGCGTCCCGACCGTGTGGAAGCCGACGATGAGACAGCCGACGAAGAGGACGGTGGTCGCGTCGACGCCGTGGCGCAGCGCCCACAGCGGGACGACGAACTCCCGGCCGGCGACGGTGACCGACCGGTAGCGCTGGAGGACGCCGGCGAGGACGGGGAAGCCGTAGCCCAGCGCGTCGAGCAGCGTCGTCGTCGACACGCCGGCCGCGACGCCGGCCGAGCGCGCGGCCTTCTCGTGGGCGGTCAGCACGCTCCAGGCGACCACCAGGGTGCCGCCGAACGCCGAGAGCGCGTCCCACACGCTGTCGGCCCCCTCGTCGACGACCAGCGCGAGGACGCGCCGCCCGACGACCCCCAGCGCGACCCGCAGGCAGAACACCGCGAGGCTCAGCAGGCCGAACCCCCACAGCGCGAACAGGGGCGTCCGCTTCCAGGCGAACGGGAACCGCGCGAGCGCGAGGACCGCGGCCCCGACGCCCAGCAGGTACAGCGCCCCCACGAGCCCGTAGCGGTGGGTCCCCGCCCGGAACGTCACCGCCGTCGCGACGACCGCCCCGACCAGCAGCGTCGCCGCCACCGGGACCACGGGCGCCAGCGCGACGACGATGGCCACCCCCGCCGCGGGCGCCGTGACCGCGTTCGCCAGTCGCATCGCTGAGTGACGTTTGACCTGTCTCTGTGTTAAAACGCTGGGGCGAAGGGCGGGTCGAGGGGCCGCTCAAAAGCCGACGTGGCTGGTCGAACTCGGGCCGTCGTCGCCGTCGTCGATGGCGCCCTCGTGCTCGAAGGTATACTCGTCGTCGACGAGGAACACCTCGCCGTCCTCGACGGTCACGTCCACGTCGGGCAGGGTCGTCCCCGCCGCCTCGCCGTTGTTGCACTCCCCCGAGCAGGCGTCAGGAACCACCTTTTTCGCCTCGGGTTTCCTCGGTCGCCGGAGGCGACCTGCGGGAACCGTCGGCGAAAAATCTGGACCAAAAAGCCGGACGACTCGCTCGTGTCACTCGCTCGCGTCCGGTGAGTGTCCTCGACCGCACTTCAGAAGCCGACGTGGCTGGTCGAACTCGGACCGTCCTCGCCCTCGTCGATGCCGCCCTCGTGCTCGAAGGTATACTCGTCGTCGACGAGGAACACCTCGCCGTCCTCGACGGTCACGTCCACGTCGGGCAGCGTGGTTCCGGCGGCTTCGCCGTTGTTGCACTCGCCGGAACACGCGTCGAACATCGACCCGTGTTTGGGGCAGATGATCTCGCCGTCGCGCATGGGGACGCCGCGGCCGGTGTCGAAGCGCTGGGCCTCGTGCGTGCAGCGGTTGATCCACGCCGCGACGCCGCCATCGCCGTCGACCGGCGCCCCGCCGTCGGCCGCCAGCTCGTCGTCGCAGGGGACGACGATGACCTCCTCGTCCATGTCGAAGGAGTTGGTCGCCGTGAACAGGAACGATCCGTCCTCGCGAACGTCCTCGACTGTCGTCAGTCGCGCGCCGTCTGCCATCACCCGTCGATAGGACAGCGACGAGTTAGGTCTGGCGGCGAACATCCGCCCGACGACCTCTCCACGCCGGCGCGCGCTGGAGCGCGCTTTCATGCGCGCGACGACATCGCGCGAGGGATGAGCATCGCAGGCCGGAGGCCGAGAAGCGCAATCGGCTGGGGAGGTGTGTGGCCGTCTGCGGTGCTGTGCGGGGTGGTCGTGGTCCCTGGTGGACTGAAAGGGCGAGGCGCGCTCGCGTGCAGTTTAGTCGTCTGAGCGACCCCTATCCGCGCGGGCGGTGCAGAGAGCGCGGATATGTCGCTCAGCGACCGCGAGCGCGCCGAGGGCTTTCAGCGCTCACTATCGAGTGCGGTAGTGTCTCCGGTTAGCGAGCGCGCCGAGGGCTTTCAACGCCTGCGGTCACCTTCGGTCACGATTCCAGTTAGCGAGCGCGTCGAGGCTTTCAGCGCACACCGTCGAGTGCGGTCACACCCGATCCTACTCCTCCACAGCTTCCTCGACGATCTCGATCTCCTCGTCGGTCAGCCCGTACAGTTCGTAGACGATCTCGTCGATCAACTCGTCGGTGCGCTCGATCTTCCGGTCCAGTTCCTCGGCCCGGGCCATCGTCTCGCGGTAGCTCGCCAGCCCCTCTTCCACGTCGGCGACCCGCGGCAGCGTCAGCGAGCGCAGGCGGTCGACCAGCGAGTTCGTCTTCGTCGCCGTCTCCCGGAAGCCCGCGAACCCGCCGGCCTCCTCGACCGCGACGGGCACGAACGCCTCGATCAGGTCCGCCTCCGTCTCCGAGAGGTCCGTGATCCGGAGGGCTGGAACCATATCGAGCTACACCTCGTGCTATCCAGGGGACTTCCGGCACCGAATTGCGAGATTACCAAAGAAAGCTAATTCTTCAAGAAGTTCTAAGTACACTGCAACGAGACACTATCCTCATCTCACGATGTCGGATCAGTCTCGTATTTTCAGAGTTGCTTGCGCGAACGACAAGGCGAAGAGTAATCTCCAGCGTACGGTGAAGGACGGAGTCGGTGAAGAGATATATCAGTCACATACGGGTGTCGATGGACTCGAAGGAAAGGTCTCAATCTGGGGCATTCCGAATCCGAGTTCTACTTGGGACGATCTCGATGCCGGCGATTACGTTCTGTTCTATACTGGTGCTGACGACGAGGATGGGACACGAAAATACAGCTACGGCGGGCAGGTACTCGCGAAAGAGCACAATCCAGAACTCCGCAAAGAACTCTGGGAGGTCTACACCCGGGTTTGGGGAAGTGAGGGGAAAGAATCCGACGACCCCTGGGACTACATCATCTACTTCTCCGAGACCTTCCCGCTCGACATTCCGAGCGAAGAACTTCACGGGTTCGACGGGCTGACCAAGACGTACATCCAGCAGTCGTTCGTCTCCTACGGCGACGACGGCCACAGGGCTATCCGCGAGAAGTTCGGCTCGGTGAACGAGTACATCGAAGCACGACGAACGGATGCGAATCCCGGTGAAGATACCGAATCTGATACACCAACGGAGCCCGATATCAGCGACAAACTTGCACTTTCTCCGGTGAATATCGAACTGCCCTCGGACCTCGTTTTCGAGAACACTGAGCGATTAGAGGGGCAGATCGAAGCAGCGCTGAACTCGGGAAAACACATCGTGTTCACCGGGCCGCCAGGAACTGGGAAAAGCCGGCTGGCGCGGTCGGTGTGTGAACAGGTGCAGGAATCCCCCGAAGTCGACGGATACACGTTCACGACAGCGACAGCCGAGTGGAGCACGTTCGACACCATCGGGGGATACGCCCCGACGGGTGACGGCAACCAGCTGTCGTTCGATCCGAGGCTCTTCCTCCGCTGTTTTCGGGACCAGAACGGCGATATTCAGAACAAGTGGCTGGTCATCGACGAACTGAACCGGGCGGACATCGACAAGGCGTTCGGACAGCTCTTCTCCGTTCTCTCGAAGGACTCCGTCGAGTTGCCGTACGAGCGAGAGAACCGAGTACGGATCGAGTGGGTCGACGAGGAGACCTCCGACGGAACGGTCGAACAGGTCGTCAGAGACGAGGATCGGTTCCCCGTCACCCCGTCGTGGCGACTGCTCGCGACGATGAATACGTACGACAAGACATCGCTATACGAGATGAGTTACGCGTTCATGCGGCGGTTCGCCTTCGTCCGGATCAGCGCACCGGATATCCCCCAGTCAGACGGAGAAATCGAGGATCTCATGCACCAGTACGCCGACGCCTGGGGGTTGAATGTCGAGGACCGTGACCGGGAACGACTCATCGGCATCGGCCGGATCTGGCGAAAGATGAACCACGCGATCGACGACCGCGCTATCGGCCCAGCGCTCGTCAAAGACATGCTCGAATACACGCGGGAAAACGAGACGCTCCCGCTGGAAGACCGCCTTACCGAGGCGGTTGTCAGCTTCATCTTCCCTCAACTCGAAGGCGTTCCCAAGCGGGAACAGATCGTCGAACAGATCGCTTCTGTCGAGCAGATCGACGAACACGAACTCGACGATGCCGCCAGAGATATGCTTCAGGTGAGTTTCCTCAGCAATGGATAGGGACGAACTCCTGAACAATCTCACGCAGGACATCCTGGCGTACGCGATGCACGGGGCGTTTCCCGAGCAGGAAGTCGCCCGTTCGATCAAACCCGACGAACTGGACCAGCGCTTCGAGGACTACGAGTTGCTGTTGGATCTGCACTTTATCCTTCAGGAGGACGTGCTCGAATTCGTTCGGGCGCTCCCGAAACGGCTCCGAAGCGTACGAACCGAGACGGAAACCGTGTCGAAAACCCGGAGAGGCGGCGTAGACGGTCACATCGACTGGAACGCGACAGTCAAGAAGCGCTATACCGAGAGCCCTCGCGACGCCTCACTGTTCGTCTGCACGAACCGGTCCGAGGATTACGATATTCCCGAGAACGTCGTGTTGAAACATTTACTCTCGGTGGTCCACACGACGGTCACAGAGGCCGAAGAGTACCTCCGTGGGGAGTACGAGTGGGTGACAGAGACGTGGAGAGGGAGCGAGCCACTGATCGACGAGTTGAAACGGATCGTGGAACGGAACGTCCACGTACGGCGCATCCGCGAACCGGAGGTTTACGAACCGACCGAGCAGATGCTGACGACCGCGGAGACTTCTCGAGACGTGATCTACCGGGAGGCAGCCGAACTGCTCCGGGACCGGGCATCACTCTTCGCCGGCGACGAGGAGGCGCTTCACGACCTCCTCGACCAGACGGCCATCACACCCGACGACGACCACGCGCTGTTCGAACTGTTCGTGCTATTTCGGTTCGTCGCTACCATCGAAGACATTCAGGACAACGACTTCCAGTTCAAGACGATCGCGACGGGCCGACAGGAAATCGCCACATTGGAAGGCGAGAAAGATATCGTCCTCTACCACGACAACTCCGCGGCAGACAGGGACCTCTCCTTCGTCTCCGACGTTCCGGAGGCAGAAGACCGGCTGCTATCACGGACCGAGAAGGTCCAGACTGTCGCACGAAACGTCGCGAACAGTTACTTCAGTGACCGTAGCTTCCGGAATCACACCGGCCGACCCGACGTGATCGTGATGGAGGTCATCGACGAGGACGCGAACAGGAACGAGTATCTCATCGCCGAGGTGAAAAATAGCCGCCGGACCGACACGATCCGCGAAGGGATCAAGGAGACCGCGGAGTATCTGGCCTTCCTCCGTGTCAACGACGAGTTCGTCTTCGGCGAGTCCGAGTCGGAGGACTACTTCGGAACGGGCTGGAACGGACTGCTCGTCACGCAGGATCTCGACGAGGAGACCGCGTCACTCGACGATCAGTCGGACAACGAGATCAAGATCCTCCAGGCGTCGGAACTCGAATCGCGCCTCGGTGACGTTCTGGAAAACATCGTCTGAACGGAGGTGCGATCCGGGTACTCAGCAAACATCGGCGTAGCGATACCTCTCAGCTACTCCCATCCGAAGCGGTTTTACGGTCCCGCGAGGTGTGTGCGAGTATGCAGAGGCCGTGGGACGACTGGGACCACATCCTGAAGGTCGACCCGGACAAGGAGCTGGTCGACGGGGAGACGTACGCCGACGTCGTCACCTGTGGCACGGACGCCATCGAGGTGGGCGGGACGACGGGCGTCACCGAGGAGAAGATGGCCGACGTGGTCGAGGCCTGCGCCGAGTACGACGTGCCGCTGTACGTCGAACCGTCCAATCCAGCCAACGTCGTCCACCGCGGCGGCGTCGACGGCTACCTCGTGCCCGCGGTCCTCAACGCCGGCGACATCGCGTGGCTCTCCGGCGTCCACAAGGAGTGGGTCCGCATCGACGACGACATCGACTGGGCGCGCACCTTCACCGAGGGGTACATCGTCCTCAACCCCGACTCGGCCGCCGCCAAACTCACCCAGTCCGACTGCGACCTCGACCCCGAGGACGTGGCCGCCTACGCCGAGGTCGGCGAGCGGATGCTCGGCCAGGAGATCATCTACGCCGAGTACTCGGGCACGTTCGGCGACCCCGAGGTCGTCGCCGCCGCCGCCGACGCGCTGGACGAGGCCACCCTCTTCTACGGCGGCGGCATCCACGACTACGAGTCGGCCAACACCATGGCCGAACACGCCGACACCGTGATCGTCGGCGACCTCGTCCACGACGAGGGCGTCGACGCCGTCGCCGAAACCGTCGAGGGCGCGAAAGACGCCACGCCCGCGACGCTCGGCGACTGACGGTCGGTCTCCAGTCGTCCCCCACGTGTCCGCGACGTGTGAGCGGCGCGACGACTCCGCCGCTCGTCGACGGATACGGTCACCCCGATCGGTCGTCCCCAACCGATTCACAGACCCGACTACGGAGTTGTCCGCAGTATCGAACAGTCCGTCCGCGAGGGGAGGGGGGGAGTTGTCGAAGGAGGGGTCCTCCGCGCGCTTCTCGTCAGCGGCGCACGCCTCCCCACGGCCACGACGACCCCCGCCCGGAAGTAACGACAGTTTCACCCGGATCGTCACTGCACCGGCGACCGTCCCCGAGGTGACCGAGGTGATGGCGGTGAGCCCGCCCGGAATCCGGAGCGTAGTCCCCGAGAGACGTGGTGGGACACCTCCGTCGAAGGGTTCATTTACGACCAGTGTTGCGGATCGGATGGTGTGACACCATGTGCCACGAATACACCTCGCGCGTCTGGGACCGTGAACCCGAGGACGAGGAGGCGGAGACCGACGACGAACTGCCGGGATTCGCCAACGAGGAGGGCAGCGAGGACGTGGAGGTCCTCACCGACGGCGGCGACGAGTCGTAGACCGTCGCGATTTTTTCGGGCGTGCGACACCGCCACCGACTGGTATCCCTTTCGGTGGGGTGAGACCGGTTGACCCGGAAGGGCTGTTCTTAAGTCGGGGCCACCAAAAGCCACTCACATGGACGACCGCACCTACACGGCAGAAGCCGAGCCGGGCGAAACCGTCACGGTCGCCGGCTGGGTCCACGAGATCCGCGACCTCGGTGGCATCGCCTTCCTCATCCTCCGGGACACGACCGGGAAGATCCAGGTCAAGTTCGAGAAAGACGAGATGGACGACGACCTCGTCGAGACGGGGCTGGGCGTCCACCGCGAGTCCGTCGTCGCCATCACCGGCGACGTGGAGGAGGAACCCCGCGCGCCCACCGGCGTCGAGATCACGCCCGACTCGCTCGACGTGGTCGCCGAGGCCGACCCCGAGCTCCCCCTGGACCCCTCCGGGAAGGTCGACGCCGACCTCTCGACCCGGCTGGACAACCGCACCCTCGACCTCCGCAAGGAGGAGACCAAGGCCATCTTCGAGATCCGCGCGGAGGTCCTCCGCTCGGTCCGCGAGGCGTTCCGCGAGCTGGACGCCACGGAGATCAACACGCCGAAGATCGTCGCCACCGGCACGGAGGGCGGAACGGAACTGTTCCCGATCACCTACTTCGGGCAGGAAGCGTTCATGAACCAGAGCCCCCAGCTGTTCAAGCAGCTGATGGTCGGCTCCGGGCTGGAGCGGGTCTTCGAGATCGGCCCGATCTTCCGCGCCGAGGAGCACAACACGCCCCGGCACCTCAACGAGGCGACCTCCATCGACTTCGAGTCGGCCTTCTACGACCATCGTGAGGCGATGGACGCCTGCGAGACCGTCGTGAAGGCCGCCTACGAGGGCGTCGCCGAGAACTGCGCCGAGCAGCTCGAGACCCTGGACCTGGCCGACGAGTTCGAGGTCCCCGACGGCGAGTTCCCGCGGCTCACCTACGAGGAGGCCATCGAGCGGATCAACGCCACGGGCGAACTCGACGAGCAGCTCGTCTGGGGCGACGACCTCCCCACCGAGGGCGAGCACGCGCTCGGCCAGGACGTGGGCGAGCACTACTTCATCACCGACTGGCCCTCGGAGATCAAGCCGTTCTACATCAAGGACCACGACGACGACGAGCAGCTGTCGACCGGCTTCGACATGATGCACCCGACGATGGAGCTCGTCTCCGGCGGCCAGCGTGAACACCGCTACGACCACCTCGTCGAAGGGTTCGAACAGCAGGGTCTGGACCCCAAGCAGTTCGACTACTACACCAAGATGTTCAGGTACGGCATGCCGCCCCACGCCGGCTGGGGCCTCGGCGGCGAGCGCCTCGTCATGACGATGCTCGGGCTGGGCAACATCCGCGAGGCTGTGCTGTTCCCGCGAGATCGCCAGCGACTCTCTCCGTAGAGTCGCTCGATCTCGCAGCGGTCCGGAGTCGCCAGCGACTCTCTCCGTAGTGTCGCTCGATCTCGCAGCGGTCCGGAGTCGCCAGCGACTCTCTCCGTAGCCGAACCGCGGCGTTCGCGCAAACGCTTTTGAGGGGCAGTCCCGAAGCGGGGGCCGTGGAGTGGACGGCCTACAGCTTCGAGTGCGCGGACGGGGCGGCCCGCGAGTCGCTGGTCGCGTGGTTCGACGACCACCACCCGGTGGACGTGCCCGACGACGACGAGTGCGTCCACGGCGACCTGGTCGACGGCGACGGGGTCGAGCGGGCGGTCGACCTGGCGTGGGTCGCCGAGTACTGCTACGCCCTCGTGAACGAGCCGGTCCCTGGCCTGCTCGTCGAGAGCGGCGACCTGTGGGAGCGGGCGGCGGTCGGCACGTTCGACTCGGAGACCGAGACCTGCACCGAGGCGGTGCTCTACCGGTCGGACGGCGAGGACGGCCCGGAAGAGATAGCTCGGTACGAGGGCGCGGACGGACTCGCGGGCCAGGACATGCTCTACCGGTTCGCGATGGCCCACCGGTTTCGCTTCCGGGCGTTCGCCCACGCGCCGCCGGCGCCGATGCTCACCGAGCTGTTCGGCGCGTTCGACGCCGTCGCCGGCATGGGCTGGGGCAGCGACCTGCTGGCGGAATTCGAGGCGGAGACGGGCGTCGAACCCACCGCTCGGGGCGTCGAGTTCCTCGAAGACGACCCCGTGCTCGACGACGGCGAGTTCTACGAGGCCGCCGAAGGGAACTGAGAACGGAGCGCGGGGCCGACCGAACCCGACAGACGCCCGACGGAGCCCCGGCGGGTCAGTCGTCGTCGACCGCCGCGGCGCCGCTCGCTGTGTCGGTCCCGAGGCCGGCGGTCTCGACCACGTCCTGGTTGGCGGCGACCCACCGCAACAACAGGAACGCGAAGAGGTACTTCGCGCCGATATCGAGCAGGGAGTAGCCCCACGAGGTCAGCCCGACCGATTCGACCAGGGCCAGTCCCTCGACGCCGACCGCCCAGATGATCGGATAGCCGAGCCACAGCACGACCGTCAGCGCACGCAGCGTGCCGAATATCTCGTCGGTCCCCGCGGCTGTCGCCGACTGTGGCCACTCGACGAGGACGGCGTACAGGACCACCACGAAGAACGCACAGCTGATGCCGTAGAACACCCAGCGGAGTGCGTACGAAGAGGTGATCAGCGCCGCGGCGAGTCCGGTGATGCACATCCCGATGTCGGCCACGACGGTCGTGAACAGGCTACCCAGGTCCACGTCGGCCAGCAGCCCCAGCGCGAGCAGAATCATCGGCGTCGACAGCGCCCACGTCAGATATCGTCCCCACTGACTCAGCACCTCCTCGCCGGCCAGCGCGTGCCCGGCCGGCATCTCGATGAATCCGACTGTCAGCCCCGATACCAGCGCCGTGTAACTCGATATCGAGACCAGCGGGATCATCAGCGTCGCGCCCCAGATGAGTTTCGCGCGCGTCCCCTCGACGTTCCGGCCCATGTACACGAACAGCAGTATCGACAGCCCCGCCAGCGCGATGTTCGCCCACAGCGACGACGACAGCAGCAGGTCGTTGTTGATCTGCTCGAACACCTCTGACTGGGTCGCCTGGAGCACGACGGCGGTCGGAGTCACTGGTGGCATACGTCCACCCCTTCGGCGCGGATCCGGTAGTAGGTGATGCCGAACTATGCGGGGGTGACCCCGGACTAGCCCGGCAAAACGTCCCCGTCGCGTCGACGACCCGACTCCGAGCACCGGCGCCGCCGCTCAGTCCCCGACCGCGCCGACCGCCTGCGACCGCATCTCCCCGGTCATCTGGATGCCGTTGGCGTCGATGCGGCGGATTATCCGCCGGGCCTGCGAGCGGGAGAGGTACTTGTCGTCGGCGGCGGCGCGGGCGACGACGCCGAAACTGCTCGTGACTGCGCCGCCCAGCCCCTCTGCGAGCCGGCGGACGCGGCGGTCCTCGGAGACGACGGCGACGGCGTGGCGGTCGTTCGGGTCGGCGTGGGCGATAACGCCCGCGAGCATCGCCGCCTCGTGGGTGCCGTCCTCGATGCCGACGACCTCGACGGCCTGCTCGTGGGCCGCGTCCGGGACCGCCGTCGACACGTCGGTCTCCTCGAGAAACCCCTCCAGCGCGCTCCGGGCGGGCTCGGTCGTCACCTGCCGTTCGACCACGTCGGGGACGACGAGCCGACCGTCGAAACTCTCCAGAAGGTCCAGCTCGCCGACCTGCCCGAGCGCGTACAGCGTCGTCGGACCGACGTAGATGCGTGTCACAGCTGCTGGGCGGTGTAGGCGTCGTCGCTCAGGTCCTCGGCGGCCAGCTGGGTGGTGAGGTTGCGCTCGTGGGCGATCTCGAGCCACTCGCCCAGCGAGACGCCCGCGATGCGGGCGGCCTCGGCGACGGAGGCGTCGCCGGTCTGGTAGCGCTCGACTGCGCGGCGGACCCGCAGCTCGGCCAGCCCCTCCCGCAGGGCCTTCCGGATCGTCGTCGAGCGGTCCTCGTCGAGCAGTTCGGCGACGGCGTCCAGTTCCTCCTTCTCCTCGCTGGGGAGGCGCGCGCTGACTGACGGCATACTCGATACGTTGTCTCCCATCGTATACAATAACTCTGTGGGTCGCCGACCGCGGCTGGAGGGTTCCGTCGGTGCCGCCACCGACCGCGCCGAGGTAGATACAAATATCGGGCGTCCGTCGGGCCGATATGGCCGCGGAATCGGACCACGACGCCGACGAGGAAGACACGCTCGTCGGCGTCGCGACCGGCGCCGTCACCTTCCTGACGCTGGGCGTCGCCTTCTCGCTCATGTTCCTTGGCGTCGACTACTTCTGGGTGGCCTTCCCCGTGGGCTTCGGCGGCGGGATGCCGCTGGCGGTCGCGCTGGCGAAGTACTACGAGTCCAGGCGGGACCGCGAGCGCGAGCACGAGCACGGACGCGGCGGGTCCGAGTGGCGCCGCGACCGGAATCGCGACGCCGAGACCGACGACGCGCTGGCGGAACTGCGGGCGCGCTACGCCGCCGGGGAGATCGACGATGTCGAGTTCGAACGCCGCGTCGAGCGCCTGCTGGAGACCGAATCGGTCGACGACGCCGAGACGTTCCTCGCCACCGAGACCGAGGACCGCGAACGCGACCGTGCCGACGGACGCGAGCGGGTCGACGAGTACGAACCCAGCCACGAGCGCGACCGCGACCGCGAGCCGGACAGGGCCTGAGCCGGCCCCGTCGCGGCGGGCCGAGGGCGAAACGCATTACCGGCGCCGCGCCGACGGGCGAGTATGACAGCGGTGGCACGGGCGTTCGTCCCCGGGCACGTGACGGGCTTTTTCACCGTCGACCGAGACGACGACCCGACGAAGGCGGGGTCGCGCGGCGCGGGGCTGGCGCTCTCGGAGGGCGTGACCGTGACGGTGCGACGCGCCGACGCGACCGAGGTGACGCTGAACGGCGAGACCGTCGAGATCGAGGCGGTCGAGCGCGTGCTCGCGGCGTTAGAGGCGACCGTCGCGGTCCGCGGGGTGACGGACCTGCCGGTCGGGTCGGGCTTCGGCGTCTCCGGCGCGATGGCGCTCGGGGCGGCGCTGGCGACCAACGACCTGCTGGACCGGCGGCTCTCGACGTACGAGCTCGCGACGGTGGCCCACGGCGCGGAGGTCCAGGCCGGGACCGGCCTGGGCGACGTGGTCGGGCAACTCCACGGCGGCGTGCCGGTCCGGCTGGAGCCGGGCAGCCCCCAGCACAACCGGATGGACGCGGTGCCGGCCCGCTCCCGGGTCGAGTTCCAGACCTTCGGCGAGCTGTCGACGAGCGACGTGATCGGCGGCGACACCGACCCCATCTCGACGGCGGGCGAGCGGGCGCTCTCGCGGCTCGTCGAGGAGCCGACCCTGGAGCGGCTGCTGGGGGCCTCCCGGCAGTTCGCCCGGGAGGCGGAGCTGCTGCCCGACCGGGTGTACGAGGTGGTGACCGACGTGGCCGAGGCGGGCGGCGAGGCGACGATGGGGATGCTCGGGCGGACGGTCGTCGCGCTGGACACCGGGCTGACGGACGCGGGCTACGACCCGACGGTCTGCCGGATCGACCCGACGGGCGCGACGCTGCTCGACCCGCCGGCCGAGCGGTCGCTACCGGAGTAGAGGCCGCCTACTCCCCGAGGGCGGCGGACCGCAGTAATCAGGTATTCGTTTTTCATCCGTCCCGTCCTTCGTCTCCTCCGGACCGAGCACCCGGGCGGAATCGGTCCGACCGTATCCCACCCCACCCCATTCCCGGCCTCGCGCCCCCGGCCCCACACGGACGCGACGGCGCGGGGCCCGTCCACATCCACCCATGCGAAAACGCGAATCACTCTACCTGCACGCGCTGTTCGCGCTGGTCCGTCGCGAGTTCGAGGAGGAGCGCGAGCTCCCGACGGGTACGTTCGACGACTACGACGGTATGGCGGTCACGCCGACGGCGGTCCACCGCTCGAAGGGCGCACACGAGCGGGCGCTGTTCGCGCTCTCGACGGAGCTGAGCGCGGCCGCCGCGTCGGCGACAGACGACCCGGACCGCCCCGAGTTCGACGCCGAGGGATCGAACCAGTATGCGAGGTGACCGACGATGCCGGGTTTCGTCCCCGGTACTCCCGGCGTCCCCGTTCACCCCGAAGGGCACAAGGTGCTTCCCGCCGAACCTGTGGGGTAGTCGGTAGGATGGCACCGCCAGCGGACCAGCCGACGGAGCTCGAATTCCGGGTGACCAGCTCCGAGTACCCGTTCGTCAGCGGCTCCGAGCGGGGGTCCTGTCGATGGGTCCTCCGGGAGCTGTTGCCCCGGTCCGACGGCGAGTACCTGGAGTTCTTCGAGGTGCGCGACGCCGCCCCGGCGACCGTCGAGCGGATCACCGAGGCCGAACCCGTCGACGAGCGGCTGGTCGACCGCCACACCGACAACGGGGTCGTGGTCTGCCAGGTCGACGAACCCGGCGAGTGCGTCGCGACGACGCTGGCCGACGAGGCGGCGTTCATCCGCGACCTGTGGGCCGAGGAGGGGGACGGCCGCGTCGTCGCCGAGGTCCTCCCCTCGCGCGACGCCGGAACCGTCGTCGACGCCCTGCTGGAGCAACACCCGGCGGTCGAACTGGTCGCCAAGCGCGACCGTCCACAGGACGGACCGCTCTTTCTCCGCCACCAGGTCGAGGACGTGCTCGCCAGGGAGCTCACTGACCGCCAGCTGGAGGTGCTGGTGACCGCCTACCGGACCGGCTACTTCGAACGGCCCCGCGCGACGACCGGTGCCGAGGTCGCCGCGGAGCTGGACATCTCGCCGTCGACGTTCTCTCAGCACCTCCGGGCCGCCCAGCGCAAGGTGCTGGGCGCCCTCTTCGAGGAGTGCGGCCCCGCCGCCGGCCACCGGATCGACGTGGAGTAGGCGGTCCCGCGTCGATACGACCGAAAGCGGCGGCTTTTCGGCGCTCGACCGCGAGGCTCCGGGCATGACCGACCCGGACATCGAGATCCCCGAGAGCCACCCCCGCTACGAGTCGCTGCTCACCCGCCACCGGATCGAGGCGGGCGTCGACGCCGGGATCACCTCCCGCCAGGGGCTCATCGCGCAGGGCCGCGGCGAGGCGTTCGACTACCTGCTCGGCGAGCGGACGCTCCCCGCCGCCGACGCCGCCGAGCGGGCGGCGGCCGCTCACCTCCTGCTGGCCGACCACCCCGTCCTCTCGGTCAACGGCAACGTCGCCGCGCTGGTCCCCGGCGAGGTCGTCGACCTGGCGGCGGCGACGAGCGCCGACATCGAGGTGAACCTCTTCAACCGGACCGACGAGCGCATGGAGCGGATCGCCGACCACCTCCGCGAGCACGGCGCGAGCGAGGTGAAGGGGCTGACCGCGGACGGACGGATCCCCGGGCTGGACCACGAGCGGGCGAAGGTCGACGCCGACGGCATCGGCGACGCCGACGTGGTGCTGGTCCCGCTGGAGGACGGCGACCGCGCCGAGGCGCTGGGCGACCTCGGCAAGGTCGAGATCGTGATCGACCTCAACCCGATGTCGCGCTCGGCGCGGGCCGCCGACGTGCCGATCGTCGACAACGTGATCCGCGCGGTCCCGGGGATCACCGAACACGCCCGCGACCTAGCCGACGCCGACCGCGAGACGCTCGAATCTATCGTCGCCGAGTTCGACGCTGGCGAGGCGTTGACGGCGGCCGAGCGGGCGATCCGGGAGGGCGGCGACGAGGACGGCGGGGACGCCACCTGAGCGGATCCCGCTCAGTCAAGCGGCTCGTCCAGCGCGGCGTTCACTCGGTCTTCGAGCGCGCCCGAGGTCACGAGGGCGGCGACGGCGGCCATCTCGTCTGCGAGCGGGCGGTCCTCGTCCAGCGGCGGGACGCGCTCGCGGACGGCCTCGTAGGCCGCGCCGCTGCCGCGACCGGGGGCGAGGTCGTCGTCGACGAACTCGGCGGCCTGGGCACCGCAGAGGAGTTCGACCCCGAGGACGCGGGCGACGCGGTCGGCCGTCTCGCGGGCGCCCCACGCGGCGGCCGCGCTCATGCTGACGTGGTCCTCCTGGTTGCCGCTGACGGGCGTGTTGTCGGTCGACGGGCGACCCGTGCTCCGGCACTCGTTGACGAGGGCGGCGGCGGTGTACTGGGCGATCATGTACCCTGATCGGAGTCCCGGTTCGCTGGTGAGAAACGGCGGGAGGTGGGGTTCCTGGGTGTTGGGGTTGAGCATGCGGTCGACGCGGCGCTCGCTGATGGCGGCGAGTTCGGTCAGCGCACTCGTCAGATAGTCCAGGCGGAGCGCGAGCGGCTCGCCGTGGAAGTTGCCGCCCGAGAGGACCGCGGCGCGGTCGGTGCCGCTGGCGCGGTCGGCGGCGGCCGTGGCCCGGTCGGTCCGGTCGGCGATCGACGACCGCTGGAAGACCAGCGGGTTGTCGGTGGCGCTGTTGAGCTCCGTCTCGACCGCCTCGCGGAGGTGGGCGACGGCGTCGCGGACGGCGCCGTGGACCTGGGGGAGACAGCGCGTCGAGTAGGCGTCCTGCACGCGGTCGCAGTTGCGGTGTGAGTCGACGATCCCCGAATCGGCGGTCAGCCGCCGGAGGTTCGCGGCGCTGGCGGCCTGCCCCTCGTGCGGGCGGACCGCCTGGATCGCCGGGTGGCTCGGCACCGTCGAACTCATCGTGACCTCGGTCGTGAGCGCGCCCGCTGTGTCTGCCGCCCGCACGAGTCGCTCCGTGTCGACGACCAGCAGGGCGGCGAGACCGACCGTCAGCTGCGTGCCGTTGATGAGCGCCAGCCCCTCCTTGGCGCCCAGCGTCAGCGGCTCCAGCCCCGCGCGGGCCAGCGCCGCCTCGCCGTCGAGGCGCTCGCCCTCGATTTCGGCCTCGCCCTCGCCCAGGAGGACGACGGTCGCGTGAGCGAGTGGCGCCAGGTCGCCGCTGGCGCCGAGGCTCCCCGTCCGCGGGACGACGGGGTGGACCCCCTCGTTCAGCAACGCCGTGAGGTGGTCGACGACGAGCTCGCGGACGCCGGAGTACCCTTTGACGAGCGCGTTGACCCGGGCGACCAGCATCGCGCGGACCGCTTCGGTGGGCAGTGCCTCGCCGCTACCCGCGCTGTGGCTCCTGAGGAGGTTGGTCTGGAGCCGCGCGACCTCCTCTCGGGGGATCCGCTCGTCGACGAGTTCGCCGAAGCCCGTGTTGACGCCGTAGACGGCCTCGTCGCTCTCGACCACGTCCTCGATACGCTCGCGGGCGGCGCGGACGGCCTCCCGCGCTCCGTCGGCGACGACGACTTCGGCCCCCTCGCGGGCGACCGCGACCACGTCCGCCGGAGTCAGCGACTCGCCGTCGAGGACGATATCGCTCATCGCCCGCCCTCCGAATCGGTGTCGCGCTCGCCGGTCCACTCGGGCCCGACGACCGGCCGGCCGTCCTTGAGGACGGTGGCGACGCGGTTGACGCCGTAGCTGTAGGGGACGTGGACGTGCGAGGGCGCGTCCAGCACCGCGAGGTCGGCGGGCGCGCCCTCCCGGACGACGCCCAGGTCGGGACGGTCGAGCGCGCGGGCGCCGTTGCGGGTGGTCGCCACGAGCGCCTCCGCCGGTGTGAGCCCCATCTCGACGCAGGCCAGCGCGGCGGCGAAGCCCATACTCTGGGAGTGGCAGTTGGGGTTGAAATCGGTGGCGACGGCGACGGGCGCGCCCGTATCGACCATCGCCCGGCCGTCGGCGTAGTCGGCGCCGAGGCCGAAGGCGGTGCCCGGCAGGAGCACCGGGGTCACGTCCGCCTCGACGAGCGCCGCCACGTCCTCGTCGGTGGCGTGCAGGAGGTGGTCGGCGCTGGCGGCACCGACTTCGGCGCCCAGTTTCGCCCCGCCGCGGTGGGCGAGTTCCTCCGCGTGGACCTTCGGCGTCAGGCCGCGCCCGGCACCGGCTTCGAGGACGCGCCGGGACTGGTCGACGGTGAACGCACCCTCGTCGCAGAACACGTCGCAGAACTCCGCGATCCCCTGCTTTTCGACCGCGGGGAGCTGTTCGTCCACCACGCGGTCGACGTAGTCGTCGGCGTCGACGGGGTCGCTGCTCCCCTCGTAGTCCCGGGGAACCGCGTGGGCGCCCATGAACGTCGGGACCACGTCGACGGGGTGGCGCCGGTCGGCGCGGTCGATGACATCGAGCATCCGCAACTCCGTCTCGGTGTCGAGGCCGTACCCCGACTTCACCTCGACGGTGGTGGTGCCGTGGGCGACCATCACGTCCAGTTGGTCGAGCAGGTTGTCCACCAGTTCCTCGTCGCTCGCCGCCCGCGTCGCGCGGACGGTTCGGTGGATCCCCCCGCCGCTCGCGAGCAGTTCGCCGTAGGTCGTCCCCCGCAGTTTCGCCTCGAACTCGTCGGACCGATCCCCCGCGAAGCAGGCGTGGGTGTGGGAGTCGACGTAGCCGGGGATCACTGCGCGACCAGTGGCGTCCACGTCGTGCGCGGCGTTCTCGGGCGGATACTCGCGGGTCACCTCGTCGGTCGGGCCGACCGCCGCGACCTCGCCGTCGACGACCGCGACCGCGGCGCCGGAGTGGATGCCAGCGGGGTCGTCGCCGCCGAGTTCGCCGGTCGCGGTGGCGAGTTCGGCGGCACCGTGGACGACAGCAGTGAGGTCAGCCATCGAGGCCCCCCCTGCGGGAGTGGCGACCCTTCGGCGCGGCGAGGCTGGCGAGGAAATGCGCGACGGCGCGGGCGGCGGCGTCGGCGGTGCGGCCGCTCCCGTCCAGCGGCGGCGCGCACTCGACGACCTCGAACCCCGCGACGCGGCCGTGGGTCGCGACGTGTTCGAGCAGCCGGTACAGCTCCCGCGTGGAGAGCCCGCCCGGCGTCGGCGCGCTGACGCCCGGCGCGGCCGCCGCGTCGAGTACGTCCACGTCGACGCTGACGTAGATGGCGTCCACGTCACCGAGCGAAGCGATGGCGTCGTCCATCGCGTCGACGGGGTCGTCGGCCACGTCGGCGGGCGTGAACACCCGCCCGCCCTGTTCGTGGAGGAAGTCGTGGTAGGCGGTGGCGGTCTCGAAGTTCCGCGCGCCGACGACAGCGAGTTCGTCGAGCCCGTCGGCGAACAGCTGTCGGTAGGGCGTGCCGCTGGTGGGCCCAGCCCGGTCGCGGATCTGCCGGCAGTCGAGGTGGGCGTCGAAGCTGACGACGCCGAGCGATCCCCGGTCCAGCAGCGGCGCGGCGTTCGGGTAGGTCAGCGAGTTGTCGCCGCCGAGGAAGACCGGGACGACGCCCCGGCCGTAGAGGTGCTCGGTCACCGCCCGGACGCGCTCCTGAACGGCCGCGACCGGCGGTTCGTCACCGTCGGCGCCGTCGTCGTCATCGTTGCGAAGCGCCGCCACGTCCCCCAGGTCTCCCAAGCCGACGCCCGGACCAGTCGGTCCGTGGACCCGCTCGTTCGGGACGTTCTCGCCGTCCTCGTCGGCGGGGTCGCCCGCGACGGAGATCGGTCCCAGGTCGACGTGGTGGGTCTTCGCCGCGGCGAGCGACTCGCGGATCGCGGCCGGGCCCTCGGCCGCACCGCGGCGGCCGATGACCGCGCCGTCGTACGGTTCGCCGACGAACACCGCGCCGTACTCGTCGAAAGCGTCGAGCGTGGCCGACTCCACCACGTCGCCGAACTGCTCGTCGTTGGGATCCGCGGAGGGACCGGTCCACTCCGGTGGGGGCGCGAACGATTCCGCCAACCCGTCGACCGCCGCGCCTCCCCCGTCGCGGTCGTCACTCATCCCGGTCCTCCATCGGGACGGCGATGCCCGATTCGCGGGCCTGTTCGAGCGCCGACTCGTAGCCGGCGTCGGCGTGGCGGACCACGCCCATCCCGGGGTCGGTGGTGAACACGCGCCTGGCCGTCTCGGCGGCCAGGTCGGAGCCGTCGAGGACGACGTGGTTGTTTGTGTGGAGGGCGTTACCGATGCCGACCCCGCCGCCGTCGTGGACGCTCACGATGTCCGCGCCCGCCGCGCAGTTGAGCAGGGCGTTGAGGATCGGCCAGTCCGCGACCGCGTCGGAGCCGTCCTTCATGTCCTCGGTCTCGCGGTTGGGCGAGGCGACGCTGCCGGCGTCGAGGTGGTCCCGCGTGACGACCACGGGCGCCCGGATCTCCCCGTCCGCGACGAGGTCGTTGATACGCAGGGCGAAGCGAGCCCGTTCGGTCAGTCCCTCCGGATCCGTGTCCGCGCCCAGCCAGCAGACCCGCGCGGGCAACCCCTGGAACGACACCTGCTCCTGGGCGAGGTCGATCCAGCGGTTGAGGGCGTCTTTCTCCGGGAACAGTTCCTTGACAGCCTCGTCCGTACGGTGGATGTCGGCGGGGTCTCCCGACAGCGCCACCCAGCGGAACGGACCCTTGCCCTCGCAGAACAGCGGGCGGACGTAGGCGGGGACGAACCCCGGGAAGTCGAAGGCGTCCCGTTCGCGGTCGGTGGCTCCCGACAGCGGCCACGGCGGGTCGCCGTCGCCGTTCGCCCGTTCGTCGCGATGGTCGGCGACCTGCCCGCGGATGTTGTTGCCGTACTCGACGGCCACGGCGCCGCGCTCCTGCATCTCCAGGATGGCGTCGACGTGCCGTTCCATCGTCGCCAGGCTCTCCCGCTCGTAGCGCCCGGGGTCGCGCTTGCGCAACTCGTCGGCCTCCGCCACCGTGAAGCCCGACGGGTAATACCCCTCCAGGGCGTCGTGGGCGGCCGTCTGGTCGGTGACGATGTCGGGGACGAAATCGCGGTCGAGCATCGCTTCGAGCATGTCAGCGGCGTTCGTGTGGACGCCGACGGAGTAGCGCTCGCCCGCCTCGGCCGCGGCCTCGGCGCGCTCGATGGCCGCGTCGAGGTCGTCGGTCTTCGCCTCGCAGTAGCCCGTCTCGATGCGGCGGTCGATGCGGGCCTCGTCGACCTCCGCGGCGATGCAGACCCCGCCGTTCATCGTCACCGCGAGCGGCTGTGCGCCGCCCATCCCGCCGAGCCCGCCCGTGACGACGACGTTACCTTCGAGGGATCCGCCGAAGTGCTGGCGGCCCGCTTCGGCGAGCGTCTCGTAGGTCCCCTGGACGATGCCCTGGGTGCCGATGTAGGCCCACGACCCGGCGGTCATCTGGCCGTACATGATCAGGCCCTTCGCTTCGAGTTCGTGGAAGTGCTCCCACGTGTCCCAGCGGCCGACGAGGTTCGAGTTGGCGATGAGGACGCGAGGGGCCCGTTCGTGTGTCTCGAAGCGACCCACGGGCTTGCCCGACTGGACGAGCAGCGTCTCGGTCTCGCCGAGGTCGCGCAGTTCCGCGACGATGGTGTCGTAGGCATCCCACGAGCGGGCGGCGCGGCCGGTCCCGCCGTAGACGACCAGGTCCTCGGGTCGCTCGGCGACTTCGGGGTCGAGGTTGTTGTCGAGCATCCGGAGGGCGGCCTCCTGACGCCAGCCCTCGCACTCGATGTCGGTCCCCGTCGACGCCCCCGGGTCGGCGCGCCACCGGTCGCTCGGTTCGCCGACCGCGGCGTCGTCGGGCTCCTGCTGTGGCATACGGTAGCTTGGAGCGAGACGGACAAAAGCGCGATGCCGGCGGGCGTCGGGGCGGTCCGGTAGGGGACGACTCGGCTACGGAACGGTGACGGTTACGTCGCCCGCAGAGCCGGTGGCCTCCGCGCCCGCCACGAACGACTCGGGGCCGGCGAAGGCGACGACCGTCCCGTCGCCGACGCGCGCCGTTTCGACGCTCGTCGCGTCACGCGACTCCAGCGTCGCTTCGAGATCGTCGAGGGCCGCGGCGAGTTCGTCGGCGTCGCCGGGCGAGTCCATACGGAGCACCCAGGCGACGCCGGTCCGCTCGCCGCGGTCGAACGTGAGCCGCTCGTCGGCGCCCCAGCCCGTCGCGGCGGTGCCGGCGCGGTCGGCGTCGAGGCCGGTCCGGAGCCACGACCGGAGTCGCAGCTCGCCCGCCCGCTGGCGGGTGTCGCCGATCCACCGACCGCGCTGGCGGACCGACACCGAGAGGTTCGCGACCCGCTCCTCGTCGGGGCCGAGCCCGTGGATCAGCTGTTCGGTCGTCCGGGGCGGCGAGCGGTACACCGCCGAGAGATCCGCCGGCGAGTCGACCCGCTGTGCGAAGTGGCGCGCGCCAAAGTAGTAGCGGCCGGCGAGCCCCCGGTTGGCGTCGCCGATACGGTGATAGATGCACTCGCGGATGCCCAGCGGTGTCGTCCCGTTCCAGCGCCTGTCGTAGCGGTCGGCGTACCGGTCGGCGACGTAGACGGCGCTCCCCTCCGAGAGCGAGCGCCTGACCGCGAAGCTCTCGACGTCACTGACCCGGTCGTACCCCTCGACGCCGTCCTGGAGGATGTGGACGTACTCGTGGGCGAGGATCAGCTCGACCGCGCCGGCCGAGAGGTTCCCCGGAGCGACCGTGACGGTGTCGTCGGTCGCGAAGGCGGGGTAGAACCGTCCGCACTTCGCGACTGACTCGGCACCGCGGCGGTAGCCCAGCGCCTCCTGGAGCGGGGAGAGCGACGCCGCCGAGAAGTTGATCGGGCCGTCGTCACTCACCTGCACCGTCGGCGCGGGCGCGTCGGCGTCCATCACCCGCTCGACCCGCTGGTACACGGCGGTCGCGTTGACCGGGAGGTCACCGCCGCGGACGACGACGGGGTCGCTCTCGCCGACTCCCTCGAAGGAGTTCCCACTCGGCGGAACGGCCGTCGGTGTCGCCGTCGGCGTGGGTGAGGAGGTCGCGGTCGGGGTCGGGGTCGGCGTCGCTGTCGCGGTCGGGGTAGATGTCGCCGTCGCGGTGGGACTCGGCGTCGGCGATGGCGTCGCCGTCCCGGGTGTCCGCGTCGCCACAGGGTTCGGGGTGACCGTGGGAGTCGGCGGGGAGGTGGAGGTCGCGGTCGGTCCGGTCGACCCGCCGGTAGTCGTCGGCGGGGGCGTCGCTCCGTCGGTCGACCCGGGTGTCGAACCGCCGCCGAGGAGCGTCGAGCACCCGGCGAGGACGAGCAGTGCAGCGAGGAGGACGGTCGCTGTCGAGCGGCGGGGACCCATCGTCCCGACCTGGGGCTGTCACTCAATAAATACTTCCGGTCGGTGAAACGGCTCCGGTTGTCACTCCGTTCGCGCCGACTCGGCGAGGTCGACTGCCAGGGCGGCCGCCTCGGTCGCCGTCTCGCCGAAGACGTAGGTCACGGGTTCGATGCCGAACGCGCCCTCGTGGTAGATGACGCGGGGGACGCCGCCGCGCTCGCGGAAGCCCGCGCGCAGGCGCTCGCCGCGGTCGTCGTAGTCGGCGTCGAACTCGAAGGGGTCGATCCCGCGCTCGCGGGCGGCGTCGAGCAGCACCTCGGAGGTGGCGAGGTTCAGGGCCCCCCGCACGTCGGAGTCGACGGCCATCGCCGCCCGGATCGTCTCGGCGACGCGCTGGGAGGCGCCGAACTCCGGGTCCGCGGGGACCATGATCCGGCCGTTGACCGCCTGGAGGCGCCCGGGGACGGCGGCCACGTCGGTCGCGTCGGCGGCGTCGGGGACCGCCGTACCGACGTTCGTGCCCACGTTCGGGACGTGCTCGGCCATCGCCGGTTCGTTCGCGACCCGGCGGGCCCCGCGGCGGACGGCCGCCAGCGCCTCCCGCTCGGCGAGGACCGCGTCGTCGGTCCCGCGGACGCACAGGTCACAGCCCAGCCCCTCCAGCGCGGGCATCTCCTCCTCGTGGACGGCACAGATTGGACCGCGGTCCTCGAAGGCGCGGACGAGGTCGAGCAACTCCGCGAGCGCCTCGTAGCCGTCCATCGAGCCGTCGGCGAACCCCTCGGCGACCGTCTCGACGGTCGCGACCATCCGCTCGTCGTCGGCGAACCGCTCCTCGACGGTCACGTCGCCCCGGAGGTACTTGCTCACCGCCGCCTGCGTGAGTCCGAGGCGCTCGGCGATCTCCTTCTGCGTGAACCCGCGGTCGTGCAACTCCGTCGCCAGCATCGCCCGCGCGGTCGGGAGGAACCGCTCGACCACGATCTCGCTGGGCAACCGCAGTGCCATACCACTGCTTGCTCCGGCCGCCGTATAAGCGCGTTGTACAACGACCCCGCTGCCCTCCCGGTTCGACCCCCGCTATCGCGCTCGTATTCAGTCGGTTGTACAAGCGAGTTATAACGAAAGGTGTTTTACCACTGGCTGGTAACACCAAGTGATATGAGCCAGGAAGGCTTCGACAAGTTCAGCGACGTCGGCGAGGCGGAAGTCACCCGAGCGATCGGCCAGGAGTGGACCGAGGAGTTCATGGACTTCTCGGACAGCGACGTGATCATCGTCGGCGGCGGCCCCTCGGGGCTGATGGCGGCGAAGGAGCTCTCCGAGCGGGGCGTCCAGACGATGGTCGTCGAGAAGAACAACTACCTCGGCGGCGGGTTCTGGCTCGGCGGGTTCCTGATGAACAAGGTCACCGTCCGCGATCCGGCCCAGCAGGTCCTCGACGAACTCGACGTGGACCACAAGCAGTCCAAGGACAGCGAGGGGCTGTACGTCGCCAACGGGCCCGAAGCGTGTTCGGGCCTCATCAAGGCCGCCTGCGACGCGGGCGCGAAGATGCAGAACATGACGGAGTTCACCGACATCGTCATCCGCGAGGACCACCGCGTCGGCGGCATCGTCATGAACTGGACGCCGGTCCACGCGCTGCCCCGCGAGATTACCTGCGTCGACCCCATCGCCGTCGAGGCCGATCTGGTCATCGACGCGACCGGCCACGACGCGATGGCCGTCAAGAAGCTCGACGAGCGCGGCGTCCTGAACGCGCCGGGCCTCGAAGAGGAAGCCAGCGGCATGGACCAGACCGACGACGACACCTACGGCGCCCCCGGCCACGACTCGCCCGGCCACGACTCGATGTGGGTCGGCGAGAGCGAGGACGCCGTCGTCGAGCACACCGGTCTCGCCCACGACGGCCTCGTCGTCACCGGCATGGCCACCGCGACGACCTACGGCCTGCCGCGCATGGGCCCGACCTTCGGCGCCATGCTCGTCTCCGGCAAGCGCGCCGCCCAGGTCGCGCTCGACGAACTCGAAGTCGACGCCGACCCGGTCGACCTGACGAGCCGCGACGCCGCGGCCCCGGCCGACGATTAGCGTAGCCAACTGAACACTCGTTTTGGCGCGTGCTGTCGCGCGCTTTCATGCGCGCGACGGAGCCGCGCGAGGGATGAGAAGCGCAGCCTGCGAGCATCGCAATCGGTTGGGGAGGTTCGTGGCCGTCTGCGGTGCTGTGCTGTTCCTGGCGGACTGAAAGGGCGAGGCGCGCTCGCGCTCGTCTAGTCGTCTGAGCGACCCCTATCCGCGCGGGCGGTGCGGAGAGCGCGGATATGTCGCTCAGCGACCGCGAGCGCGCCGAGGGCTTTCACCACTTGCTGTCTCCTGCGGTCGCAATGGCTGCTAGCGAGCGCGCCGAGGGCTTTCAACCTCTGCTGTCGCTCGCAGCCACTCGAACTCGCCACGAACAGATTCAGAGAAACCCGGCCTTCCCCCACTCGTAGAGTTGCTTCACAAAGTAGAGCGCGAACAGCAGGACGAGGATGGCCACGGCGCTCCGGGGCGGTCCCGCCGTCGTGACAGCGAACCCCCTCACATCGTTATCGGCCTCCAGTGCGATTGTAGGCCCTCCGCCGGCCACCATCGACAGACCTTCCCTGATGACCCCTCAACACACGAATAGTGACAGACGAGCCCGAGTACTGCCGACTCTGCGGCCAAAAGCTCCAGAAAGACCTCGCGGCGACGGACAGCCGGCAGTGCTGTCTCAACGCGACGCCCATCGCGGGCACCTGTCCCGAGCACGGGCCAGTCGGACCCCATCACGCGACGAGCGAGCCGACAGACCCGAGCTAACCCGCCCATTCACACCGCAGTCGGCCCGCCGACCGCGAACCGCGTCGTGGGTGTCGGCCCGACGAAGTGACCCAGATCCGACCGCGGAACACGCGCAGAGACCGATCCCGCGACCGCCAGTCGCTGCCCACACTTATTGTCCGCCGGACGGTTCCCTGACGTATGACGGACGACGGAACCGATTCGATAGTTGGCCGGATCCGGCGGACCGTGACCGGGCCGTCGGACGAGGAACTGGCCGAGCGACTCGAAGCGAAAGCGGACGAGTCGCCCGGAGAGGTCGACGAAGACGATGTCGACGACATCGCGGCGCTGCTGGGGCGCGACGACGAGGCGGTCGTCGGGCTCGCCCTCGGCGCCGCGGCGTCGCTGGCGGAGGAGCGCCCCAGCAGCGCCGCGACCCTCGCGCCGGAGGTCGTCGAGACCCTGTCGAACCGGCCAGCCGAGGAGTGGGGGGAGACGACGCTCGGCGAGGCCGACAGGGCCTTCATGAACGATCTGCTCGCGGGGTCGGTGCTGCTCGAACTCGCCGAGGCCGACCCCGACCACCTCTCGCCCGTCGTCGACGACCTGGCGGCGTTGATGGCTGCCGACGGCAGACTGGAACCCCACACGCTGTTCGCGCTCGCACGCGTCGCCGCCGAGGACCGCGCGGTCGACGTTCCGAGGACGGCGCTCGTCGAACCGATCGCGCGGACGCTCCGGTCGAGCGTCGAGGAGGAGGCCGAGACCGACGGGGAGCTCGGGAGCGGCCTCTCTCTCACCGTCGCGCCCCGGGAGACACAGGTCGAACTGCTCGGAAAGCTCGGCGATCCCGAGGGGCTCGACGCGCTCCGGTACGCCGAGGAACACACGGCCAACGAGGAACTGGCCGCGGCGGCCGCCGACGCTATCGACTCGATCGCCGACAGCGAGTGACCGCTCGGTCGCTCCACGGAAAGCAGGACCCCCGGCGGGCGCCGGCGGTCCACTCGCTCACTCCTCTGCCGGCTTGCCGAACGCAAAGAGCGTCATCGGCGTCTGCCCGCCGGCGTGGGGCGAGAGGGACTCCGCCACCTCGGTGTCGAAGAAGGTGAACCCGCGGCCGCCCAGCCCGAGGTGCGCGTAGGTCGCCAGGTAGAGCCGCCCGAGCGCGATCCCCGCCTCCAGTTGCGCGAGCCGGTAGCCGCGATTCCCGAACTCCGAGACGACGGCGTCCACGTCCGCCATCAGGTAGACGTTCACCGCCGCGTCGCCCACGACCGACTGCCCGAGCGCGAGGTGGCCGGCGGTCTCGCGGTCGGTCTCGCGGACCCACTCCAGTTCGTCCGTCCCGGGGTGGTACTCGTAGACGCCCGGGTCGATCCCCTCGACCGCGTGGACGAGACAGTAGCAGTCCACGAGCCCGCGCAGGTCGCCGGCGAAGGCGTCGGCGGGTACGCCGCGCATGGCGCGGTCCATCACCGTCGCGAATTTCCGGGCGCTGATCGACTCGTGACTGTACTCGCGGCAGGATCCGCGGCGCTCGATGGTCGCCCCGACCGGTCGCGCCGAGGCGGTCTCGCTGTCGACGGGGTCGAGAGCGATCCACTCCGCGTCGTCCGCGCGCTCGCCCAGCGAGGTGTCCGCGACCTCGTGGGCGACGGCGTCGCGCCACGACTCGGCGGCCGCCCCGCTCTCCAGCCGGCTCTGGCGCCAGGCGTCCGCGACCAGCGGATAGTCCACTGGGTCCTCCGAGAGCGGCCGTTCCGCGGGGTCGATAGGGTTCATTTCGGGCATCTCGGCGCTCTCGGGGGCCGGCGTCCCCGAGCCGACGGGGACGAGCGCCAGCGGCGCCTCGTCGTCGGGGTCGACCCCGAGCAACTCCGCCACGGGGTCGTCCGCGAAGCCCGCGACGACTTCCGCGCGGTGGCCGCCGCCGTGGGCGACCGCGAGCAGGTTCGCGAGGATCGTCCCCGAGTCCCAGAAGGCGTGGCGGTAGGTGCGCTCGCGGTACTTCCAGGCGTTGCGCCACCACTCCGACGCGGCGACGACGGTCACGGGCGCGTCGGCGACCCCGGCGTGGTCGCCGCTGGCCGCCGCCAGGACGCCCCGGTAGTCGCCCTCCCGGAGCACGTCGAACTCGCCGCCCTCGGGGTCGAAGTGGTAGACGCCCGGGTCGAACTCCCCGCAGTCGCCGGTGACGGCGTACAGGTCGACGTGGTAGAGCTTCCCCGTGCAGGCCGCGGCGCGGAACCGCATCTCCCGGCCGCCGATCTCCAGTTCCTTCGTGACCCCGGCGGCGTAGTGACAGAGCGTCGTGATGTCCGGGTCGCCGCCGGCGTCGGGCGCGGCGGCCGGCGGGTCCGCGCCGTCGGTCGCGACGGCGGCCAGCGCGGGCGTCTCGGGCGGGTCCGGGTCGCCGTCGGGCGACAGGCGGGGCAGGTCCTCGTAGACCTTGTACGGGCGGGGCCGGTTGGACTCGTCGAGTTCGAAGGACAGCTCGCGGAGTCGCTCCGGCGAGTGGTTCGTCCGCTCGTGGTACTCGCGGGCGTCGACCATGCCGGCGGTTCGACCGGCCGGACCTAACCGCTTGGGGTGATGTGCGACCGGGCGACAGGCCACCGCCACCGCGAACTGGCGGGCCGGCGAGAGGAGCGCTCAGTGGACCGACCAGATCCCGCGGGTGCGGTCGAGCCAGCTGCCGACGACGACGTGGGGGACGGCCACGCAGGCGACGAAGACGCTGTAGACGGCGACCCAGCCGACGGCGCTGGTCGGGGGTCGCGGGAGCCAGACGACCAGTCCGGCGAGGACGGCCAGGGCACCGACCCAGGGGAGCGCGCCGTCGCGGAGGACGCGCCGGACGGCGTCGGCCAGCGTCGCGTCGGGCGACCCGTCGGTCATGCGGGCGACCTGCCGGGTCGCGTACCAGCAGGGGAAGTACACGCCGACGGCGACGATGGGCGGGACGACGGCGAAGAAGGCGACCAGCAGGCCAACCTCGGCGGCCTCCGCGCGCCAGGCCGACGGGTCGGCGGTCCCCCGCGTGGCTGCGAGGTAGCCGAGGAGGAGGCCGGCGTAGCAGCCGCCGACGAACGCCCGGCGGACGGGGTCGAACAGCCAGCCGACCGCCGGGTCGCTCGCGAACAGCCCCGCCATCGCGTAGGCGACGGCGCTGAACACGCCCGGCGCGGCCAGGTACGGGACGACCATCACCGCGCCGCCCCGCACCGCCGCGCCGACGAACCGCGCCCGCCAGGTGCCCAGGCCCTCGCCCGAGCGCACCCGCTGCCGGACCGCGATCCCGCCGTGGCCCGCCTTGAGGACGGTGATCCCGACGGCGACGACCAGCCCTGCGACCGGCGCGACGACGAACAGCGCCAGCGCCGCGCCCAACAGCCCGACGTAGGCCGCGAGGTAGCGAAGTTGGAGCGACTCGCCGCGACCGCGGAGGTTGGCGACGTGCTCGAACCCGCCGTGGTAGAGGCTGACCGTCCCCATCAGGCCCAGGTACACCGCCGCCTGCGCGTCCAGCGGGAGGGTCACGCCGGCGTAGGTGGCGACCGCGAACGCGACCGTCAGCCACAGGAAGACGGCTCGCGACGCCCGCAGCAGGCGCCCGGTCGGTCCCGCCCGCTCGGCTCCCGGCAGCGAGAGTTCGGGGTCTGCGTGCGCCATCGGTGGATGTGGAGGACTGACATGGCTTAAAAACCGACCGGCGTTCCAGCCCGCTGGGAACGCGACCCGTGGGTGATAGGCGGCGAGTCCTCCCCCTCCGGTATGGCACGCGAATCGACAGAGGATCCGACCGCTCCGCCGACGCGGGAGACGACGCCCGAGGGGCCGGACCTGTCGGGCGACCCCCTGGCGGGCGAGCGGGTGACCGTCGTCGGCGGCGGGTTCGGTGGGCTCGCGACCGCTCCCATGCTGGCCGAACTCGGCGCCGACGTGACCGTCCTCGAGAAGAACGAGCGAGTCGGCGGCGTCGCCAACCGCATCGAGGCCGGCGGCTTCACCTTCGACACCGGGCCGTCGTGGTACCTGATGCCCGGCGTCTTCGAGCGGTACTTCGACTGCCTCGACCGCGAGCCCGCCGACTACTACGACCTCGACCGGCTCGACCCGCACTACCGGATCTTCTGGAAGGACGGCGACCGCGTCGACGTGCCGGACGACCCCGCCGCGGTTGCCGACATCTTCGAGTCCTACGAGGACGGCGCGGGCGAGGCCTTCCGCGAGTACCTCGACGAGGCGGAGTTCACCTACGAGGTCGGCATGGACCGGTTCGTCTACGAGGACCGCCCGCGACTCCGGGACTTCGCGGACCCCGACGTGGCGCGGTCGGCCCGCGGGATCGCCCTGCTGGGGTCGATGGCCGACCACGCCGCCGGCTACTTCGAGGACCCGAAGCTCCGCCAGCTCGTCCAGTACACGCTCGTCTTCCTCGGCGGCGCCCCCCACAACACTCCCGCGCTCTACAACCTCATGGCCCACGTCGACTTCGAACTCGGCGTCTTCTACCCCCGGGGCGGGATCTACAGCGTCGTCGAGGCGCTGGTCGAACTGGGCCGCGAGCGCGGCGTCGACTACCGGACCGAGACGACGGTGACGGCCATCGAAGACCGACCGCGCGGACTGGCGGTCTCGACCCGACCGAGCGACGAGGGAGACGCCGCGGCGACCGACCGCCACCGCGCGGACCGCGTGGTCTGCAACGCCAACCCGGCCCACGTCCAGCGCGAACTCCTCGGACCCGAGTACGGCCGCGGCGACGACTACTGGGCCGACCGCACGTACGCCCCGTCGGCGTACATGCTGTACCTCGGCGTCGAGGGTAACCTGCCGGAGCTGGAACACCACACGCTCGTCCTGCCGACCGACTGGGACGGCCACTTCGAGCGGATCTTCGACGACCCGGCCTGGCCCGAGGACCCGGCGTACTACGTGAACGTCCCCTCGCGGACCGACGACACGGTGGCTCCCGACGGCCACGAGACGGTGGTCGTCCTCGTTCCTATCGCGCCCGGACTGGACGACTCGCCCGAGCGCCGCGAGCGGTTCCGCGGACAGGTGCTCGACGACATCGCGGCCCACGCGGGCGTCGACCTGCGCGACCGGATCGCCGTCGAGCGGGAGGCCTGCGTCTCCGAGTTCGCCGAGTGGGTCAACGCCCCGCAGGGGACCGCGCTCGGGCTGGCCCACACGCTGTTCCAGACCGGACCGCTGCGGCCGTCACACCGCGGCGAGCCCGACGGGCTCTACTACGTCGGCGGCTACACGACGCCAGGCATCGGCGTCCCGATGTGTCTCATCAGCGCCGAGCACACCGCCGCGGCCGTCCGCGAGGACGCCGAAGCGGATCGCCGGATGCCCCCGCTGTGGTGACGGCGGATGCCGCCGTTCGGGCGACCGTCGACTCCCGCTCGTCGTCGGCCTCACGCTGGCTCGACGACCAGCATCTCGGTCGCGCCGGGCTGGAACTCGTAGGGCACCTCGCGGTACTCGACGGCGTGGCCGTCCGCCCGGAGCGCGTCGGCGACGGGCTCGACGAACGCCGAACGCGCCCGATCCAGCGAGTGCAGCGGGAAGACGCGGACCTCCTCGCGGGCGACGCGAGCGAGGTCCCGGACCGCGGCTTCGTGGAACGCCCGGTCCAGCCGGTCGTCGTAGGTGAAAAGCAGGTTCGAGACCAGCGCGAGGTCGACCGCGTCGTCCGCGACGGGGAGGGCCGGGAGCGCGCCCGTGACGTAGCGCTCGGGATGGGTCGCGTAGTCAGCGAGAAACCGCTCGGCCGCCGCGCGGAGGTACCACTCCCGGGCGTCCACGCCGCCGTAGAAGTCCCAGACGAAGAGATCCCGCTTCTCGCGGAGCTGGGCGACGTTGTACTCGATTGCATCGGTGAGTTCCGGTTCGAGGGCGTCGGGCGGCGGACCGAACAGGGGGTCGACCGCGACCGCCCGCTCGGCCAGTTCCGCCGCCGTCGCCGTGAACGCCCCCGCGCCCCCGCCGCAGTCCAGTAGCTCCCGCCCCGCGATGTCCCCGGCCCGCAGGTCGAACATCCGCCGGTACTCCGCGAACGTCCGACCGATCGTCAGGAAGTCGGCCTCGACTTCGAACTTCTTATTGTTCATAATTGTAGCCTGATGTTTCTATCTGTACATCGATGTATAGTATTTGCGAGTCAGGAACCCGCAGGTACTCGGCAACTGAGTGACCGGTCCGAATATAGTGTGTGAGTTCGTAGCACGACGTATGCCCGAGACGGCGACCAGAGAGCGGGAGTACGTCGGCTGCCCGGCGCCGGCGTGCAACCGGAAGGACAGGCGCAGCGTCATCAGGGAACACCTCGCGGAGCTGGACGACCAGCGCCACGAACGCTTCGACGGCAGTGAGATCTAGCGCTCGTCCCGAGCCGCAACGCGTTTTACCCGGTGGTACCACCGATTCGTATGGTCGACGAGGTCACGCTCTACCGCGCGCCGACGACGGCGGCCGACGCCGACGCGGTCGCCGAGTGGCTCCGCGAGCGCGTCGACGCCGACGTGGCGGTGCGCGACCGGTTTCTCTCCGTATACGGCGACGAGGACGGTGACGACGACCAGGACCTCGCGGAGTCGTTCGCCGAGGCGCGGGTGCTCTCGCCGTACGAGCGCGAGACCGGCAACACGATGGTCGGCATCGTCCGCTACGAGGAGCGGGCGATCGAGAACCCCGAGCGCGGCGGCGGCGTCATCTACGACGGGCTGCAGGTCCAGGAGATTCTGAACGGCCTGCTTCCGGACGAGGAACGCGGGCTCGACCACCTGCACGTCCCGCTGCTGGACCGCGTGGTGGGGACCTGGGGCGACCACGACGGCCGCTGGCACAAGCGGGTGAACGTCCTCGGCCAGCCGGGCGTCGTGTCGGTGCCGGGCCTCTACGAGGCGCCGGCCAAGCCCGAACAGTACTACAAGGAACAGCAGAAACACGCCCTGGTCTCCGGCGGCGCGCCGCCGCGGGAGGTCCTGGAGAACGAGGTCGAGGGGGAGTTCCTCGTCGAGGACGACCCCCGGACGACCGAGGCCGTTCGGGGCTACGTCCTCCAGTGCTACCACTACCTGGAGACCGGCGAGGGCTTCTGCGACGACGAGGACTGTCGGCTGACGAATCCCCACCGCCAGCCCGGCGTCGTTCGGGCACAGCTTCGGGACCCGGAGTTCTGTCCCGAACACGCGGAGCGATACCGGGTGTAGTTCCACTGGGAGCGCGCGGCGACCGACCGACTCCGGACCCTGTTTTCTTTCCCGCCGAGTGCGTCGGCCCGTCCGTCAGCCGTCCCGGACCGCCGCCCAGTCGGTGACGCCGGTCACCGTCCCGTTCGTCAGGTCCACCCGCGCCGTGTAGGCGAGTTCGCCGGACGGGGAGCGACGGATCTCGACGCTCGCCGCGCCGTCGACGTAGTCGCGCGACCGCTCGACGACGACAGACCCGTCCGACCCGCCGGTGACGTTCTCGACCCGGAACGTCCGGACCCCGCCGGAGCCGTTCGTCGACTGGACGGTCGCGTTCACCCGGGTCGCGGACCCGACGGTGAGTTTCCGTATCGGTTCGACCGCCAACTCGTGCCCGTCCATCGCGGCGAGCGCCCGCTGCACGGTTTCGTTCGACCGGGTGATCGACTTCGCGCGTCGGCGCTCGCGGTCGGTCAGCGGCGTGTCGGTGCTGACTCTGAACCGGCCGCTGTCGACCCGTTCGATCTCGACCCGGCTCGCCGAGGAGACGTTCGCGACCACCGTCGGGTCGCGGTCGGCGTCGGCGACGCTCACGTTCCGCTCCGAGACCACGAACGCCGCGCCGGGCTCGCCGGCGCCCGCGGGTCCGCCCGGGAACAGCGCAGCCCCGGCCGCCCCGAGTCCGACGCCGAGCGCTACTAGCCCGACGAGCAGAGCCGCCCGAGCCCGAGAGTCGGTCGTCCGCGTGCGGTCGTCGGTCGCCATCCCGTGATCGGTCGGTCGGAAGAGCCAATCAACCCGTCGATGAAACGCGTTCCGAACGCGTTGGAAACGCGTTCCACGGGCGTTTCAGCCCTCGTACGACGGGTTGAGAGCGATACGCATTTGGGGGTGTCCCCGGCTAGCGTCGGCCATGGACCCCCGCGCCCTCCACCCGCGACACCTCCTCGCCGCGGTCGCCGTCGTCGCCGCGGCGCTCGTGCTCGCCGTCCAGCTGATCTCGCCGTCCCCGGTCGTCGTCTCGATGGGTGGCGACGGCGCTCAGACCACCCGGATCGGGCAGTACTTCACGTACGGCGACGTGGCGGTGGTCGGCGTCTCGGCGGCGCTCCTCGGCGCGGCCGGCACGTACCTGCTGGTTGGCGGCCCCGACCAGTCCGGTACTGACCCCCACCAGTCCGATGGCGACCCCGACCGGCCGGACGACCGTGCCGGCGACCCGGTCCGATCCGCCGACGCCGGCGCGACACAGCCCGTCGCGGACGGCGCGACCCGCGCGGCGACCGCCGCGCCCGAACGCGCCGAGGGGGCGGCCGGCGACGACTCCGGGCGGGCGACCGCGGCCGATCCCAGGGCAGCGGACGCGGCCGACCCGGAGTCCCGCCGCGAGGAGTGGGAAGCGGCCGCGGAGCGGCTGACCGGCAACGAGGAGACCGTGTTCAGGCTCGTCCTCGACGCCGGTGGCGAGCTCCCCCAGCGGGAGATCGTCGAGGAGACCGACCTGTCGAAGGCGACGGTCAGCCGGACGCTCGACGCGCTCGAACACCGCGACCTCCTCGAGCGCAAGCGCCGCGGCATGGGGAACCTCGTCACCCTCATCTGATAGTTCGTCACGCTCGCCCGACCCGCTCGGCACGCTCACCCCACCCACGAAACGGCGGATTTCGGGCGTTTCGAACCGCTTCCGTCCCCTTTCCAATCAACGACTTTGAGGGCTTTCTCCGAAGGTGTCGCCGGGGCGACCGCCCCAGTGAGACGATGCGACGGAAACTATTCGCACTCGCGGCCGCCGCGGTGCTCGTCCTCGGGACGGGCAGCGTGGTGGCCGCGACCGCGACGGACTCGCCGGCCGCCCCCGCGACGGGGACGCCGGCGCCAGTCGAACCGCCCGAGAACTACACGGTCGAGACGGTCGACCCCGACGACGAACTCGACGCGGCGACGGTCGAGGACGCCTGGCGGACGGCGTGGGCGAACGAGAGCGTCCGCGACGCCGTCGACGGCGAGCGCGTCCGCTTCGAGGTGTGGGCGCCGGTCGACGACGGCGACCCGGTGTCGGTCTGGGTCGCGCGCAACGAGACGGCGCCGACCCGTGTCGTCGCCGACGTGTCTGACGGCTCGGTCGTCGACGTCCGCGAACCCGTCGTCGTGACCGCCGACGAGTTCGAACGGGACAAGATCGAGATCGAACGGGTCGGCAACGGGACGGTCCGGGTCGACTCCGGCGGCACCGCCGCGCCGAGCGGGACGAACGCGACGCGGCTGACGACCGACAGCGACGCGTTCGTCCAGCTATCGCTGAACGAGAGCGAGTACACGGTGGCGAACGCGTCGACCCCCGAACGGTGACCGGGCGGACCGCACACTACGATCCGCCTGCCGTCACTTCCGCCCGACGACCGACAACGGGCGGGTAACCAGCGAACGGCGCTACGCCAGCGCGACTGCGGCGCCGACGGCGAGACTCGCCAGCGCGAGGCCGGCGAGTGCGACCGTCGTCGTCCGGTCGCGCCGGTCGTCGGAGTCGTCGGCGTCGAACCCGCCGCGGCCGGTCAGGACGCCGACCCCGACGGCAACCGCCGAGAGGCCGCCGACGAGCGCCAGCGTCGTCCAGCGTTCGAATCCGTGCTGTGTGACTTCTCGCGCGGCCGTTCCGGCGAGGAAGACGCCGGTCGCTATCGGCGCTGCGCCTGTTGCTCTGTTGGAGGGCATCGTCTAGAATCTCCGCGCGGTTCCGAAAAATCCGGCGGCGCAGGAGCGTCCGCGGCACGCCCGCGCCCGGAGACGACGGCGGCGTCGGCGTGGACCGCTCACGCCGGCCCCGATCCGGCACGCACAAGAGGGGCGCCCGCGGACCGGCGAGCGTGACCGACCGGAGCCGCGACGCGCTGGCGGTGTTCGCCACGGGCGCCTTGCTGGGCGTCGCGATCCTGGGCAACTACGCCGTCAACCGGCCCGGCACCTTCGGCCTCAACTACCGCGTCTACCACGTCGCCGCCGAGGCCGCGCTGGCCGGCGGGGACTTCTACGCCGTCACGCCGCCGGACAGCGGCTACCACTACGTCTACCCGCCCGCCGCCGTCCTCGCGTTCCTCCCCTCGGCGCTCGCCGAGGGCTGGGTCCCGGGTTTCATCGCCATCACCGCCGTCTCCGTCGCCGCCAGCGCCGTCGCCGCCCGCCTGCTCGTCGACTACGTCGAGTCGCTCGGCTACGACGTGGGCCGCCTCGAACGGGCGCTCCTGTTCGCCTTCCTGCTCGCGTCGGCCCACTCGGCGCCCTCGCTGGGCTACGGCCAGGTGAACCACGTCCTCACCCTCGCGCTCGTCGCCGGGTTCGTCCGGCTCGCCCGCGACCGGGAGACCCGGGCGGGCGTCGCGCTCGCGATCCCCGCGTTCGTGAAGGTCTTCCCCGCCGCGGTCGGCCTCTGGCTGCTCCGGCGGCGCGCCTGGCGTGCCATCGGGGCGGCCGTCGGGACCGCAGCGAGCCTGTTCGGCCTCGGACTGCTCGTCTTCGGCGTCGACACCACCCGGACGTACGTCACCGACGCCCTGCTCCCCCAGCGCGAGACGGCCGACTTCGTCGGCGGACTGCCGCCGGGCAAGAGCTTCGTGACGCTCCGCCGGCCGCTGTCGGTGCTGTTCCCGAACGTCGACCCGGTCTGGTACGCCGTCGGCGCGGCCGCGCTGCTGGCGCCCGTCCTCGCCGCGCTGTACTACCGCCCCCGGACCGTCACCGACCGCCACGTCGCCGTCCACGGGACGCTGGTCGCGATGGTCCTCGCCTTCCCGTCGCTGCTGCTGTACTACGCCTACACCGCGTTCTCGCTCGTGGTCCTCCTCTACGACCTCCCCGCGGGCCGCGGTCGCCGGCTGTTCGTCGCCGGCGCCCTGCTGGCGAACGTCTCGCTGTCCTACGGCAACCTCCGGGAGACCCTCTGGGCGCTCCCGGTCGGTCCCGCTACCAGACAGGCGATACTCGACGCCGCGCTCCCGGTGCTCCGTCTCGGGACGCCCGTGCTCTGGGGTAGCCTGCTCACGCTCGCGGGCTGTCTCGTCTACCGCGTCGAGTCGGGGGCGCTGTCGGTCCCCGCGCCGCTCCGCGACGTTCTCGGCGACGGTGACGCCTGACCGAACTCGTTCACGCCCGCTCGCCCCAGGCCAGCCCCAGGTAGCCGAGCCCGAACTCCTCGAACCCGTGGTCGGGACAGTTCGAGTAGACGGCATCGCGGGCGGTCGCGACCCGCCGCTCCAGGCTCTCTGTCGGCGAGACGCGGCCGTCCCCGGGGGCGGCCAGGCGCACGAACGCGCGGAAGCCCAGGTTCAGCGGCGCGGCGACCCGCCGCTCGGAGCGGCCGGCGTTGAGCAGGACGATCCGCCCGCCCGGACCGAGCGTCTCGATCCACCGTTCGACGGCCGGACGCGGGTCGGCGAACATCCCGACGACGAACGTGGCGAGGACGGCGTCGACGGGACCGTCGACCGGCGGTCGACGGGCGTCGGCCTGCAGCAGGTGGACGTTCTCCCAGCCGGCGCGGTCGACGCGCTCGCCGGCCCGCCGCAACATCCCCCGGGTCACGTCGATCCCGACGACCCGTCCCTCGGGGCCGACCCGCTCGCGTAACTGGGCGAAGTTCGCGCCGGTGCCACAGCCCACCTCGACGACCGTGTCGCCGGCGTCGAGGTCGAGCCGGTCGGCCGCGCGGTCGCGCCAGGATTCGACGCCCGGCGCGGTCGCCAGCCAGTCGTAGGCGTTCGCCCAGCGGCCGTAGAACGCCTGGGTCGCCCGGGTGTCGTCGGCCATTACAGCTCCCTGACGGCGCGGGCGGCGGCCGGCGCCTCGTCGGCCAGCACGTAGACGATCGGTTCGACGCCGAACCCGCCGGTCTGGTAGAGCACGTCGGCGTCGGGCGACTCCGCCAGCGCGTCGGCGACGGCGGCGGTCGGGTCGCGGTCGGCGTCGAACTCGACGGCGGTGTACCCCGCCGCCTCCAGCGCCTCGACGAGTTCGGGGTCGTAGCGGACGTTCAGGGCCGCGCGGGCGTCGCTGCCGCCGGCCCGTGCTGCCAGCAGCACGCTCGCGACGTGCTCGCTGACGCCGAACTCCGGGTCCGCCGGGATCGCCGTCGTCCCCTCCAGGTCGAGGATCCGGCCCGGCACCGCGGCCACGTCCTCGATGCCGTCGGCGTCGGGCAGGCACTCGACGAGGTTGGAGCCGACCGCGGGCACCAGTTCGGGGAAGTCGTCGGTGTTCTCCAAGATGCGGACGCCCCGCCGGAGCGACGCGAGCACCTGCTCGGCCGCGCGGACGGTGCTGTCGGGGTCGTGGATGGCGAAGCGGTCGTCGCCGTACTCGGCGAGGCCGGGCATCTCCGCCTCGTGGAGCTGGGCGAGCAGGTCGCCCCGCTCCAGCCGGCGGACGAACACCTCCGCCTCGACGAGCGCCTGGACCGGGCTCATCTCGCCGCTGGCCAGCCCCTCGGCGAGCCGTTCGACCAGTTCGTCCATCCGCCGGTCGGCCAGCAGGCGCTCGTTGCGCTCGACCTCGCCGTGGACGTACTTCGAAACGGCGCTCTGGCTGATCCCCAGCAGTTCCGCGACCTCGCTCTGGGTGAGGTCGCGCTCGCGCAGCGCCTCGGCGAGCATCGACCTGAACGTCGGCAGGAACTCGTCGACGACGACCTCCTCGACGAACTTCATCGGCCGGTCACCGCCGTTCTCGCCAGCATGTCACTGGTCGCCTCCGAACGCCATCTCGTTTCTCGCCGACACCGTGCCGACACGCGAAGCGGTCGTCACTGGTCGCCTCCGAACTCGCGGTCGCCCTGGATCTTCGAGGCCTGCGGCCCGGACTGGTCCTGGTACTTCGAGCCGCGTTCCTCGCCGTAGGGCCGGTCGGCAGGAGTCTTCAGCTCCGTGAATGTCAGCTGGGAGATGCGCATCCCCGGCGTTAGCGCGACGGGCGCGGTTCCGAGATTCGAGAGTTCGAGCGTGATCTGGCCCTGATACCCCGGATCACACAGGCCTGCGGTGTTCGAGAGGAACACACCTCCGCGACCACCGAGGAAGTTCTCTATCGTCTCGCCGTTGGGCTGTACTTCGAGATCGTAGGTCGGTTCGACTCGGTCGGTTTCCTCGACTGAAACGACTTTTTCGAACCTGACGTCGCCGTCCAGAATCTGATCGAGTCGGGTCGTGTCTACCCCCGCCTCCGCATATGCATCGCGGAATCGCCTGAGAGTGTCCCGCTTGACCGTATCGTACTCTTCGTTTTCGACGTTGGATATGCTCGATTTCGACGAGTATCCCATCGCGTCTGCGGCATCCTTCATCCGCATATCTGCCGCATTCCGCATATTTCTGAGCAGCTTGTGCGGAGTGGGAACATACTGACCTCGCTTGTAACGCTCCCCACTGACATCGACAGACCACATCTCGCCTTCCCAGTCCACATCGCTCATCGGGATGTGATTCTCGCGTTCACGATTGTATGTGGAGCTAATACGCCCGAGCCGTGACGCCAAGTACATGACTCTGTTCGCGAGGTCCGCTCTGGCGGTGTAGAAGGTTGCTTGATGTTCTCGACGACACGCGTCTCCGTCAAGTAGCCCGTCAAGCAGCCCTTCCAGCACGTGCCTCGGCCACTCGAAGGCCTCATCCGGGATCGTCTTTCCATCGGCAGATCCGGCGAGGCTACGGATCACCTTCGACCAAAGCGCGGAACAGACCGTCAGTCTGGTAATACGCTCCTGTTCGTCCCACGAGATCGGGGTGTCATACTCTTCGAAGAACGAGGCAAACCGATCTAGATACTGGTCGTTCGTGTTCGCCACTTGGAGGTGTTTCCGCCGTCCGGATCCCTCGGCGATATAGAATCCCAGTACCCATCCGAACTCCTCGGTCAGTGGTATTTCCCTGGGTAGTTTGAGATCGCTCTGTCGGAAGGCGACCGCCACTTCGTCAGGCATCGAGCCCCGTGATACCGCCTCCATCGGTGCACTCCCGTTGTCCTCGTAGAACCGCTCGGAACCGCTCGGCATGCCGGATCGATCCATCTGTCCGAGCCCGTCAGTCGCGTAGAGGGTCGTCTCGGTCGGTTCTACGTAGTCCAACAGATCCAGCGAGCGTCGCTCGCTTGGTGAACCCGGGAGCTGTTTCGGGACCATCACGTGAGTCCCCTCGGCGTCTTCGCTCGCAATCCGAGTTACTCCTCCGTCCTCGTCAAGCGTGAAGAGGTTGTGATCCTTCGTCACATGGACTTGTCGTCCGGAGTCGAGCGTTACGCGGAAGATCCGTTTCGTTGGGTTCGTTATGTAGTCGGTTACCCGATGAGTCCCGACTCGAAGTGTCTTCGGATCGAACGAGACTGCATAGGCGTCGATCTCGTTCTCGACTACGTTACCGATCTCGTAGAATCCGAACCCATCTTTCGGTGTCCAGAGAAACACTTCCTCGTCGTACGGGAGCGACGCATGCACCACGATGGCGAGCCGGCCCAGCGAGGACCGCCCCTCGACGTGGGCGATGAGGTCGTCGGGGATCTCGACGCGCTCGCGGGTCGTCCCGAGCACGAAGTCGCCGGGGTGGAGGATGTACTCGCCGTCCTCGGGGACCTCGACGCGGTCGGTGTAGTCCTCCGTCTCCTGCTCGCTGTTGGGGTGGATACAGGGGATGTTGGCGTGCTGGAACTCCAGGAACTCCCGGCCGAGCCGCAGGTCGACGCTGGCGGGCTGGATCTGGATGTCCGGGTCGTCGAGGGGTTCGACGACCAACTCGCCCGCCTCAAGGCGCCGCAGAATATCGGCGTCCGACAGTATCATACAGGTGTCTCTCCCCGCTGGCGTGAAAATCTCACGGTTGCCGCCGGCCCGGATCCACACCGTGGTGGCGACGCCGGCCGCGTTCGTCGTCGCCGCGGGCTGCTCCTCGGTGGGCGAGCGAGACAGTATCGGCTACCGCTCGACGGGCTCGTAGACGAACCGCTCGACCCGGGCGGGTGTCGCCCCGGTCGGCCCGTCGCCGGCGACGGCGTAGGGTCCGACCACGACGCCGGTGAACCCGCCCGCGACCTCAGTCGCGAGGTACTTCGGCCGCGCCTCGGCGATCGGTTCGCCGTCGACGCGGAACTCGTAGGACTCGGCGGCGGCGTCGACACCGAGCGTCACCCGCTCGTCGACCGGTTCGCGCGCGAGCACGTCGGTCGCGTCGCCGACGGTGACCCGGACGACGGCCTCGGCGTCGCCGTCACCGGTCAGGCCGTCGGAGCCACCGCCGCTACTCGCCACGACCCCGACCTCGTAGTGGTGCTCCTCGTCCATGACGAGCGCCAGCCCCGCCTCCTCGCCGGGGTCGGGGTCGAAGGCGAGGTCGGCGCGGACCCGACAGTCGAAGTTCGTCTGCCGGCGCGCGAGGAAGGTCGTCCCCTTCTCGTCGAGGGTCTCGGGGCCGCCCCGGAGGACGAGGCCGTCGTCGGTGAAGTCGTAGCGGTCGCGGTCGGGCGTCCGCCGGTAGACCCACTCGTGGCTCCGACCCTCGGAGAAGTCGGTGTCCGTGTATTCGATGGGACCTGGGCCGGCGTTCACAGGGGTAGCGTCACCCGGCAGATCCCCGGCGTCGATCTCCGCCGGCACCTCCTCGCCGGCGACGACCGGCCACCCGTCCTCCCAGGCGACGGGTGCGAGGAACGTCTCGCGGCCGAGGTGGTGCCAGCCGGGGAAACCGCCGCGAGGGCGGATGCCCAGACAGACCAGCCACCAGTTCCCCTCCGGGTCGGTCACGAAGTCGGCGTGGCCGGTCGCGTGTACGTCGCGGTAGAAGTCGTCGCGGTGGGTGAGGACCGGGTTCCCGGGGTGGGGATCGAACGGTCCCGTCGGGTCGTCGCTCCGGCCGACCATCACGGAGTGGCCGGTGTGGGTGCCGCCCTCCGCGGCGACGAGGTAGTAGCTCCCCGCCCGCTCGTAGAGGTGGGGCGCCTCGGCGTGGGGGTCCTCGTGGCCGGTCCAGACGGTCCGGGGCTCACCCAGTTCGCCGGTTTCGAGGTCGATCTCGGCCTGTTCGATCCCGCGGTCGGTGTCGGTCGTGAAGTAGGTGAAGTAGGCGGTGTCACCGTCCCAGAAGAGGTCCGGGTCGATGCCGGGCGCGTCGACGGAGACGGGGTCGGACCAGTCGCCGGCGGGGTCGTCGGCGGTGACGACGAAGTGGCCGCCGCCGCTGGTGTTCGTCGAGGTGAGGTAGAAAGTGCCGTCGTGTTCGCGGATCGTCGGCGCGAAGATCCCGCCCGAAACCCGGGCATCGCGGGTGTCCAGTTGCGACTCGCGCGTGAGCGCGTGACCGATCGGTTCCCAGTCGACCAGGTTCTCGCTCCGGTAGAGCGGCAGGCCGGGGAAGTACTCGAAGGAACTCGTCGCCAGGTAGAACGTCTCGCCGACCCGGCAGACCGACGGGTCGGGGTGGAAGCCGGGCAGGACGGGGGTGGTCGGCATACCCCACCGCTCGGCGGCGGGGGTGGTAACTCCTGCGGACCCTCGCACCGCCCGGGGAGTCGGTGCGGGATGGAAAGGCAGTTACGCGCCCCCTGCCTCGAGGAGACCATGAAGCAGGCCATCGTCGCCCGCGCCGACCTGGGGATGGGCGAGGGGAAACTCGCCGCGCAGGTCGCCCACGCCTCGCTCATGGCCTACGAGGACGCCGACCGGGGGGCCGCCAGCGAGTGGAAGGGCAGCGGCCAGAAGAAGGTCGTCCTCCAGGCCGACGGCGAGTCCCAGCTGTTCGAACTCGCCGACAAGGCCGAACGCGAGGGGCTGCCCCACGCCGTCGTCCGCGACGCCGGCCACACGCAACTCGAACCGGGGACCGCCAGCGCCCTGGCCGTCGGCCCCGCCCGCGACGACCTCGTCGACAAGGTGACCGGCGACCTCTCGCTGTACTGAAACCACGCGACTACGGCGTCGCGGTCGGTTATCTTCCACGCACAACCGGCGAGTTTTTTTATATAACAACCCCTAACCTCGAGTTAGTCACGACGACTCAGTGACGCACTATGCAGGATCAGAACCAGCAGGCGTACGACCGCGGGACCTCGATCTTCTCGCCGGACGGACGCCTCTACCAGGTCGAGTACGCTCGGGAAGCGATCAAGCGCGGCACCGCCAGCGTCGGGGTTCGCACCGCCGACGGCGTGGTGCTCGCCGCGGACAGGCAGGTCCGGTCGCCGCTCGTCGAGAAGGGGAGCATCGAGAAACTCCACCGCGTCGACGACCACATCGCGGTCGCGAGCGCGGGCCACGTCGCCGACGCGCGCCAGCTCGTCGACTACGCGCGCGAGCAGGCGCAGGTCAACCGGCTGCGCTACGACGAACCGATCGGCGTGGAGTCGCTCGCGAAGGAGGTCACCGACTACATCCAGCGCTACACCCAGAGCGGCGGCGTCCGCCCGTTCGGGGTGGCGCTCGCCATCGGCGGCGTCGACCCCGACGGGACGCCGAAGCTCTTCGAGACCGACCCCTCCGGGACGCCCTACGAGTGGCAGGCGACCGCCATCGGCGGGAACCGCGAGCGGCTCATGGGCTTCCTCGAAGACGAGTACCGCGAGGGGATGGACCTCGACGCGGGGGTCGCCCTCGCGCTGGAGGCGATCGGGGAGGGCGACGAGGACCGGACGGTCGACTCCGAGGCGGTCGAGGTGACCGTGGTCGACACCGAGACCCACCGGGTGCGCTCGCTCGACCCCGAGGCGATCGAGAGCCACCTCGCCGAGCTGGACCTGGGAGGTGAGGTCGATGAGTAGATTCACCGACCCGTTGACCGGCGCCGACGCCGTCGGCGACCCGACCGCGCCCGAACTCGCCGACGGGTTCGGCAGCGGCCACTCCGGCGGCGGAAGCGGAGCCGGGGACGGCACCGGGAACGCCCGGGCCCGCGACGAGGAGTCGGTCAACAAGACGGGGACGACCACGGTCGGCATCGCGACCGAGGACGGCGTCGTCGTCGCGACGGACAGGCGCGCCTCGCTGGGCGGGCGGTTCGTCTCGAACAAGTCCGTCCAGAAGGTCGAGCAGATCCACCCGACGGGCGTGCTGACGCTCGTCGGCAGCGTCGGCGGCGCCCAGTCGTTCATCCGGACGCTGCGCTCGGAGGCCGACCTCTACGAGGTCCGCGAGGGCGAGCCGATCGGGATCCACGCGCTGGCGACGCTGGCGGGCAACTTCGCCCGCGGCGGCCCGTGGTTCGCGATCAACCCGATCCTCGCCGGCGTCGACGACGAGGGCAGCCACGTCTACAGCATCGACCCCGCCGGCGGGGTCATGGCCGACGACTACACGGTCACCGGCTCGGGGATGCAACTCGCACACGGGGCCATCGAGGGCGAGTACGACGAGGCGATGAGCATGGCCGAGGCCCGCGACCTGGCAGTGCGGGCCGTCGAGGCCGCCAGCGAGCGCGACACCGGCTCGGGCAACGGCGTCTACGTCGCCGAAGTCACCGCCGAGGGCGTCGACATCGAGGGGTTCGACGAAACCGAGGCGGCGCTGGCCGAGTAGCGAGCGTGAACGCGCCGGCCCCGCGACCCACCCGTTTTCGAAACGGACGCGAGCGGCCGCGGCGGTCTAGTTGTTGAGGAAGTAGACCTGTTTTCGGGCGTCGTGGAAGCTGTACCGCGAGCCCACGAGGCCGGACTCTTCGAGACGGTTGAGTGCGTAGCGGACGGTCCGGTCGGGCAGCAGCGACTCCTCGGCCAGCTGGCCCTGCGAGAGCGGGGCGTCCGTCTCCAGTACCTTCGCCACTAGCTTCGCGCTCGGGGGGAGCTCGCGGAGCCGCTCGCGGAACTCCGCCTCACCCAGCGCCTCCTCCGCTGCGGCCTCGTCTATCGTCGTGCTCATGTCTCCTCGTCTCGCGAGGGTACTGGTAAAAGTTGGCTATATGGGTGACCATACAGTCCAAACCATATAAGGTAACCTATTATTTCTGCCCGTCCGTCGAACGTATCGCCGGTAGGCGGCGGTTTCGGACGAATTCGACGCGGAAAAAGCGGACCCGGTCGCCGCGGGCCACACGTTTTCGTCGCTGTGGGCCGACGGTCCGGTATGGCGTCGATCCCGGAGTCGTATCACGAACTGTTCGACAAGGAGACGTACGCCCACTTCGCGACGCTGACGCCGGAGGGGTTCCCGCACGTCACCCCCGTCTGGGTCGACTACGACCCCGAGGCCGACCGGGTCCTGGTCAACACGGCGCGGAGCCGGCGGAAGGAACGCAACGTGCGCGAGGACCCCCGCGTCGGCGTCAGCATGGTCGACCCCGACGACGCGTACCGCTACCTGTCGGTGACCGGCGAGGTGACGGCGCTGACCGAGGCGGGTGCCGAGGACCACATCGACGAACTCGCGGCCCGATACCTGGGCGTGGACACCTACCCCAGCTACGACGACGACCCCGGCCCGAGAGTGATCCTCGAGATCCGACCGGACGAGGTGTTCGCGTCCGACGTTTCGTAGCGACCCCGAGGTGAGCACCGGCGGCCGGCGACCGACGCCCGCCGGCGCGTGGCCCCCCGACCGCTTTCAGTACTCTTTTGCCCCCCGAGGGGGCTAATTTCGGTATCGTGAAGGGTCAGGAGTGGTACCAGCAGGAAACTGTCGTCGAGTCCTACGAGGACAAGCGCTTCTCCCGCGGCGGGGGTCGGCTCACCGACCGGCTGGAGAAGGAAGCGGTCGGCGAGGCGCTCGCGCCCGTCGAGGACAGGAAGATACTCGAGATCGCCTGCGGCACCGGCCGGTTCTCGGTGATGCTCGCCCAGCAGGGCGCGGACGTGGTCGGGCTCGACATCTCGGCGCCGATGCTCGGCGAGGGCCGCCGGAAGGCCCGCCAGGCCGGCGTCGACGACCATCTGGAGTTCCTGCGCGGGGACGCCGCCCGGCTCCCGTTCCCCGACGACCACTTCGACTCCGTGTTCGCCATCCGCTTTTTCCACCTCGTCGACGAGCCCGCCGAGTACCTCCGCGAGCTGGCTCGCGTCTCCAGCGACCAGGTCGTCTTCGAGACGTACAACCGCTTCTCCGGCCGGTCGCTGTACAACTGGGCACTCCCGATGGGGTCGCGGCTCTACTCCCGCCGTGAGGTCGACGGCATGCTCGCGGCCGCCGACCTGCGGCTGACCGACGAGACCCACGAGTTCGTCGTCCCGTTCGGCCTCTACCGCAAGCTCCCCGGCGGCGTCGCGAAGGCCTTCCGCAGCGTCGAGGAGGCCGTCGACCGCACGCCGCTGGGCGACAGCCTCGCCTCGATCTCCTACTGGGACGCCACCGTCGAGTAGCGCGCCCGGGCACCGTGGTTCGCCGTCGCAGGGTCCGCTCGTCCCACGACTTTTATACGCGTCGAGGCTGCTACGGACTGTATGCAGCTCTCGGTGGTGGTTCCGACGCTCGACGGCCGGGAGCAACTCGCCCGGACGCTCGACGCGCTGGTCGCGCACGTCCCCGCGGCCGAGGTGGTGGTCGTCAACGGGCCGTCGACCGACGGGACGACCGGGATGGTCCGCGAGCGCGACGACGTGGACGTGCTCGTCGAGGTCGCCGACCGCACCGTCACCGCCGCGCGCAACGCCGGCATCGAGCAGGCCACCGGCGATATCGTCGCGCTGGTCGACCAGGGACTGGCCGTCACCGACGAGTGGCACGACGCACTCGTCGCCGGCCTCGACGGGGCCGACGTGGTCTCCGGCCCGGTCCACGAGCGGCTGCGCGGCGGAATGACCACCGAGGAGGTCGAGTCCGACGCGCTCGCCGGCCGCGAGGTCACCTACTTCAACGGCGGCAACGTCGCCTTCTCGCGGGCGGCCCTGGACGCCCTGGACGGCTTCGACGAGTACCTGGAGATCGGCAGCGCCCGCGACGGCGCCCACCGGCTCGCCAACCTCGATTACACGGTCTCCTGGCAGTCCGGGATGGGCGTCGCCCGCGAGGTCGGCGCCGACGGCGGCGGGCCGACCAGCGACCCCGGCTGGAAGTACCGCTCGCTTTCCTACCGCCTCGTCAAGAACTACGGCGTCCGCCCGCGCGTAGCCGCGCGGATGGTGGCCCACGCCGGCCGCGACGCCCTCGACTCGCTGCGGGACGTGGCCCGCGGCGACGGCACGCCCTCGAGCTGGCTCACCACCGGCCGCGACGTGCTCTCCGGGCTGGCCGTCGGCGCCAAGGACGGCGCCTGGGCGCGCCTGCTCGACCGTTCCCCCCGCCGCAACCCCTACGGCCGCTCCGCCCGCTCCGAGCGAGCCGTCGCCGTCTACGACCGCCGCTGACCGATTCCTCGCCGAACTCCGGAGAGCGAGACCCGTCGAACCACTCGACAGCCACTCGTGACGAACTCCGTGTGAACAGCGGGTGCGGCGCGGTCGGCGCGCGCTGGAGCGCGCTCTCGTGCGCGCGACCGTAGCCGCGCGAGGGATTCGCGACTCGCGTGTCGCGAATCGGCTGGGGAGGCTCGTGGCCGTCTGCGGTGCTGTGCGGGGCGGTTGCGGTGTCGTGCCGTGCTGTTGCGGTCCCTGGCGGACTGAACGGGCGAGGCGCGCTCGCGCCGAGAGTCGCCTGAGCGGGCACTATCCGCGCGGGCGGTGCGGAGAGCGCGGATATCCCGCCTCAGCGACCGCGAGCGCGTCGAGGGCGTTCGGCGCTCACCGTCGAGTGCGGTAGACGCGACAGCTAGCGAGCGCGACCGGAGCGGTCACCGTTCACTCCCGACTGGAAGTATCACGATGGACACGCCACCGGGTCCGTCCGCGATACCGTGTCAGCAAACTCGCTATCCGTCGCCGGCGGGCGCGAGCGCGTCGAAGACGCGGCCGGGGTTGTTCGAGAAGACCTTGGTCATGGCGTCCTCGGGCACGTCGAGGGTCAGCACTTCCATGACGGCGACGTTGGGGTGGGCCGCGGGCGAGCCGCTGCCGAAGCAGACGCGGTCGGGGTGTTCCATGATCGCCCGCTCGAGCGGGTCGCGGTAGCGGACGAAGCTCGTGTCGAGGTACAGCGACGAGGCGGCGTCCAGCAGGTCGATGCTGCGCTCCATCAGCTCCCGGTCCAGCGGGTGGCCCCCGAAGTGCGCGAGCACGACCGGGAAGTCGTATTCGAGGAGGGTGGCCTCGACGGCCTCCGGCGGGAACCCGCGGCCGCCGTGGACGACCGTCGGCAGGCCCACCTCGTCGAGTTGCTCCAGCACCTCCTCGTCGGGGAGGCCGTCGCGGGCGGGGTGGAGTTTGAAACCGACGAACCGGTCGTCGTAGGCGTACTGCTCCACGTCGCCGGGGGAGGTGTGGTGGTCGCGGCGGCTCGCGGTGAGGTTCCGGAGTTTCGCGGCGGTCGTGTCCGCGGGGTCGCGGGCGCCGTTGATCCGGGCGACGGCGACGAACGGCCGGCCGACGCTCATCCGCGCGACGGCGTTGTTCGCCGGCAGGTAGTTGCCCTCGCGTGCGCTCGGGAACACCAGCGACCGCACGACGCCGGCCTGGTGCATCTCCCGCTCTAGCCGCTCGGGGTCGCCCAGCCCCTCCCGCTGGCGCCGGTCCTCGTCCGGCTCCAGCCGCGCGTGTACGTCGACCACCCGGAACCCGTGCTCCAGCTCCAGCATTCACCCTACCATGTGTGGACCTGGTTAAAACGGTTGTCGGAGCGCGAGAGCCGTCGGACTCGCTCGGATCCGGGAGCGACTGGGCCGGTCGGCGGCCGACTCGGCGCCGTCCGGGCGCGTACCGCGCTCGAACCGTCCGCCCCGACGTGCACAAATTTTAATCCGAGGTGGCGAGACACCGGGACGGATGACCGACCTGCAGTTCTCCGCCGTGGTGACGAAGGTCCGGTTCGAGTACGACCGTGAGATAAACCGCTACCTGGACGAACCAAAGCCCAGCAGGTGTCAGGCGCTCTGTTCGACGTGTGGCACCTACCACGCGGCGTCGTTCGAGGAGATGGCGTCCCGTGTCGGGGAGGAGGAACTCCGGTACGTGGCGTCGATGCGGGCCTGGAACTGCTGTCACGAGGGGGTCGAACCCTACGACGGATTTCCCGAGGTGCCCGACTACCGCGGGATCAGCGGACCGGACGCCGACGGCGACGGGTGACAGCCCGTCGCGCCGGACCGGCGGAGACGGGCGCCCACCGCGGCGCTCGCGCCCGCGTCCGACCCGGCGACGGGACATCGTCCGGACCGTCATATATAAACGCTTCCCGGGCGGGCGAGTGGTGACTCCTCACACACCGCTGGCGGTGGTTGCGGGACGGGCTTGGAAACCTTTATATAGAACCGCTAACGATGAATAGATGAACCTCAACCATGTCATCCGGCCAGCGACGCATGGGTGGACAGCCGATGTTCATCCTCAACGAGGACAGTGAACGCACGCAAGGAAAAGACGCCCAGAGCTCCAACATCACGGCCGGGAAGGCCGTCAGCGAGTCCGTCCGGACCACACTCGGTCCGCGCGGCATGGACAAGATGCTCGTCTCGGACAGCGGCGACGTCGTCATCACGAACGACGGCGCGACCATCCTGGACGAGATGGACATCGAGCACCCGGCCGCCCAGATGATCTCCGAGGTCGCCGAGACCCAGGAGTCCGAGGTCGGCGACGGCACCACCACCGCGGCGGTGCTCGCCGGCGAACTGCTGAGCCAGGCCGAGGACCTGCTCGACGACGACGTACACCCGACGACTATCGTCGAGGGGTACTACGCGGCCCTCTCGATGGCCCACGAGGCCATCGACGAGATCAAGCTCGACGAGGAGCTCGACGACGACCTGCTGGAGACGGTCGCCAAGTCCAGCATGACCGGCAAGGGCACCGGCGACGTCTCCGCCGAACGGCTCGCCGAGGTCGTCGTCGACGCCGTCCGCCGCGTCGAGAGCGACGGCGGCGTCGTCCGCGACAACGTCACCGTCTACACGCAGACGGGCTCGTCCTCGTCGGCCACCCGCCTGGTCGACGGCGTCCTCGTCGACGAGGAGCCGGTCCACGACAACATGCCCCGCAGCTTCAGCGAGCCGCAGATCGCCTTCGTCAACGACGACATCGAGGTCCGCGAGGCCTCCATCGACGCCGAGTACAACGTCTCCAGCGTCGACGACCTCAACACGGCCATCGAGGCCGAGGAGAACGAACTCCGCGGCTACGCCGAGCACATCATCGACCTCGGCGTCGACGTGCTGTTCGTCGACGGCGACGTGGCCGACCAGGTCGCCGCCATCCTCGCGAAGAACGACATCGCCGCCTTCGAGGTCGGCGACGACGAGGGCGAGGAGCTCGCCCACGCGAGCGGCCTCTCGCGGGCCGCCGGCGTCCAGGAGCTTGAGGCCGACGACCTCGGCTCGGCCGGCTCCGTCGGCGTCGAGAAGTTCGGCGACGAGTACGTCACCTTCGTCGAGGACGGCGCGGCCGGCCAGTCGGTCACCGTCTTCGCCCGCGGCGGCACCGAGCACGTCACCGACGAGCTCGAGCGCGTCCTCGGCGACGCGCTGGACGTGGTGACCGCCGCGCTCGACCAGGGCGGCGTCGTCCCCGGCGCCGGCGCCGCGGAGATCGCGATCGCCGACCACATCCGCAGCGAGGCCGCCAGCGTCGAGGGCCGCAAGCAGCTCGCCGTCGAGGCCTTCGCCGACGCCGTCGACGTGCTCCCGCGCACGCTCGCGGAGAACACTGGCATGGACCCCATCGACGCGCTGGTCGACCTGCGCTCCGAGTACGAGAGCGAGGGCATCGCCGGCATCATCTCCGAGGGCCAGACCGGCGTCATCGACGACCCCGTCGAGCTGGGCGTCCTCGACCCCGTCGCGGTCAAGCACGAGGCCGTCGAGTCCGCCGCCGAGGCCGCGACGATGATCGTCCGTATCGACGACGTCATCTCGGCGAGTTAGCCACGCGAGCATCTCGTCGCGAGCGCATAACTCGCCGAGATTCGAGGCGAGCTAGAGACGCGAGCCTCCGTCGCTCGCCGTCCAGTTTCCCGATCCGCGAATTCTTTCGCCGCCCGACCGGATAGCGGCGCGGCCGCTCGCCGTTCCCGTCCCCCGCCCGGGACCACCGGCGCCACCTTCAACCGACTGAGACTCGAACACGGACCCAGTCGTGTCCGGAGCACAACTCGGGCTGAAAGAGAGCGTCTCGATGGCGCTGGGCGGGATGATCGGCGGCGGCATCTACGCCGTGCTGGGCGTCGTCACCGGCATCACCGGCCCCGCGACGTGGGTGTCGTTCGCGCTGGCGGGCCTGGTCGCCGGCTGTGCGGGTTACTCCTACAACGCCCTGAACGACATCGACGACGACAACCAGGGCGGGTCGGTCTCGTTCGTCCAGTCGTTCGTCGGCAACTCGACGCTGGCGGGGATGGTCGGCTGGACGCTCCTCTTTGGCTACGTCGGGTCGATGGCGATGTACGCCTTCGCGTTCGGCGAGTTCACGGTCGCGCTCCGTGGGGTCCCCGACTCGGTCGCGGCGGTCCCGCTGCGACCGGTCGTCTCCGTGCTCGCCGTCGCGGGGTTCGTCGGGCTGAACCTGCTGGGCGCCCGCGCGACCGGGGGCGCCGAGAACGTCCTCGTCGCGGCGAAGGTGGGCGTGCTCGTCGCGTTCGGCGTCGGCGGCGTCGCCTACGTCGCCACCGGGGCGGGCGGCGCGGCGCTCTCGCTGGGTGCCGCCGAACTCACCTCCTTCGGGCCGGTCGTCGCGGCAGCGGTCTCGTTCGTCGCCTTCCAGGGGTGGCAGCTCCTGTTCTACGACCAGGAGCGCATCGAGGACCCGGTCGAGACGATCAGGAAGGCGGTGTACGTCTCCGTCCCGGTCGCGGTGGCCATCTACGCGCTGGTCGCGGTCGTCACCATCGCGCTGGCGCCCGAGGCGCTGCGCTCCCATCCCCACACAGCGCTGGTCGACGCCGCCGGCGCGATCGCCGAGCCGCTCGGGCTGCGCCGGGCGGGGATGCTCGCCATCTCGCTGTCGGCGCTGTTCTCGACGGGGTCGGCCATCAACGCGACGCTGTTCTCGACGGGTCACTTCGCGAAGGGGATGCTCTCCGACGACCTGCTGCCCGACCGGATCGGCGACTCGGCCGCCCAGGGGATCCCGACCCGGACGCTGCTGCTCCTGGGCGTCGTCACCGCGGCGTTCGCGGCGGTCGGGAGCCTCGGCGGGATCACCGCCTTCGCCTCGGTCGCCTTCCTCGTCGTCTTCGGGTCGATGAGCTACCTCGCGCTCCGGGAACGGGACCGCGACCGGGTCAACCCCGCCCTGCCAGCGATCGGCCTGGTCGGCACCGCCGCGTTCCTGCCGCTGCTGTTCTGGCACCTCTACACGAACCAGCGCCACACGTTCTACGTCGTTGTCGTCCTCGCGGTCGTCGTCGTCACCGTCGAGTTGCTCTACTTCGAGCGCGACGCCATCGAGGAGGAGGTCGAGTCGGTCGGCCCCGACATCGTCTGAGCGCGGGGACGTGACCGCTCATACGGATCAGTCGTCCTCGTCGGCTTCCCACCGCTCGGACACGTCGTCCTTGGCCACGGTCTGGAGCCGCTGGACGCCGCTGAACTCGTCGATCACGCCGGCGACCACGTCGGGGACGCGGTCGGTCCAGGTGTCGTCGGCGAGCATCCGCGCGCGGATGTCGCTGCCCTCCAGGCGCTCGCGGTCGAACATCGGCGACTGGCGCACCTCGATCCCCCGCTCCTCGAACAGCTGGACGACGAGGGGGTTGTTCGAGTAGGCCACGTCGAAGCTCGGCGACATGCTCTGGATGTGGCTGACCCAGACGGCGTTGCGGTCGATGTCCTCGATGGGGACGACGTAGGTCGGCACGTCCACGTCCTGGACGGCCTTGCTCACCATCATCACGCGCTCGCCCGCGGTGAAGGGGTTGCGGACCGTGTGGGAGGCGTCCGCGCTGCCGATGCCGAGGACGAGTTCGTCCACTTCGTCGACGATGTGCTCGACCATCGCCCGGTGGCCGTTGTGAAACGGCTGGAAGCGCCCGATGTAGAACCCGCGCGTCATACCCCACGGTGTGCGGAGCGACCACATTAACCCCCGTGTCTCGCCGGCCGACCCGCGCGTGCCGACCCGCCCGGACGACACCGGCCGACGAGCACCGGCCGACGAGCGCGACCCCGGCGTGTGCCACCGCTAGACACGCCCTGATTTATTGAGTCCGACCGGTAGGTGGCGTGTACCCCGAAGCGGCCGATACCGCTCACGTCCGGCGGTTTGAGGGCGTTATCGGGACGGTCGAGGGGAGAAAGTATATCAATAAACAGCCCTTGGCTTCTGATGTCAGAATCGTTTATATGAGTGAGAATATCGACACCGACGATCCGTCCGCCGAGGAGGCGGACGAGACCGAGGAGGTCGGCGTGGCCGACGAGGCGCCGGACTCCGCCCCCGACGAGCGAGGGGAGGAGCCGGGGTCGCCGGGCGACGCCGAGGGCGGCGACGAGCCTGCCGCCGACGAGTCCGGGACCGGCGGGACGGTCCAGGTCGAGGACGACGAGGCCGGGGACGACGACCTCGGCAGCGCCGTCGAGATCGACGCCGACGAGGCCGTCGTCGAGAACGCCGACGAGGACCTGCTCGGGGGGCTCGACGTCGAGACCACCGCCGACATCGAGGTGCCCGACCGGCTGGTCGACCAGGTCATCGGACAGGACCACGCCCGCGACGTGGTGCTGAAGGCGGCCAAGCAGCGCCGCCACGTGATGATGATCGGCTCGCCCGGGACGGGCAAGTCGATGCTGGCGAAGGCGATGAGCCAGCTGCTCCCCAAGGAGGAGCTGCAGGACGTGCTCGTCTACCACAACCCCGACGACGGCAACGAGCCGAAGATCCGCACCGTGCCGGCGGGGAAGGGCGAACAGATCGTCGACGCGCACAAGGAGGAGGCGCGCAAGCGCAACCAGATGCGGTCGTTCCTGATGTGGATCATCATCGCGATCATCATCGGGTACGCGCTGCTCATCCAGGGCTCCGTGCTCCTGGGCATCCTCGCGGCCGGCGTCGTCTATCTCGCCTTCCGCTACGGCTCGCGGGGCAACGACGCGATGATCCCGAACCTGCTGGTCAACAACGCCAACCAGCAGACCGCCCCCTTCGAGGACGCCACCGGCGCCCACGCCGGCGCGCTGCTGGGCGACGTGCGCCACGACCCGTTCCAGTCCGGCGGCATGGAGACGCCGAGCCACGACCGCGTCGAGGCCGGCGCCATCCACAAGGCCAACAAGGGCGTGCTGTTCGTCGACGAGATCAACACGCTCGACATCCGCAGCCAGCAGAAGCTGATGACGGCCATCCAGGAGGGCGAGTTCTCCATCACGGGCCAGTCCGAGCGCTCCTCGGGCGCGATGGTCCAGACCGAGCCCGTCCCGACCGACTTCATCATGGTCGCGGCCGGCAACCTCGACGCCATGGAGAACATGCACCCGGCCCTGCGCTCGCGTATCAAAGGCTACGGGTACGAGGTGTACATGGACGACACCATCGAGGACGACGCCGAGATGCGGCGCAAGTACGCCCGCTTCGTCGCCCAGGAGGTCGAGAAGGACGGCCGCCTGCCCCACTTCGACGAGGAGGCCGTCGAGGAGGTCATCCTCGAGGCCCGCCGGCGTTCCGGCCGCAAGGGCCACCTCTCGCTGAAGCTGCGTGACCTCGGTGGGCTGGTCCGCGTCGCGGGCGACATCGCTCGCGCCGAGGACAAGGAGTTCACCGAGCGGGGCGACGTGCTCCAGGCGAAACGGCGCTCCCGCTCGATCGAGCAGCAGCTCGCGGACAACTACATCGAACGGCGCAAGGACTACGAGCTCACCGTCAACGAGGGCGACGTGGTCGGCCGCGTCAACGGCCTCGCGGTCATGGGCGAGGACAGCGGGATCGTCCTCCCCGTCATGGCCGAGGTCACGCCCTCGCAGGGCCCCGGCGAAGTGATCGCCACGGGGCAGCTTCAGGAGATGGCCGAGGAGGCGGTCCAGAACGTCTCGGCCATCATCAAGAAGTTCAGCGACGAGGACATCTCCGAGAAAGACGTCCACATCCAGTTCGTGCAGGCGGGTGAGGGCGGCGTCGACGGCGACTCCGCCTCTATCACCGTCGCCACGGCGGTCATCTCCGCGCTGGAGGACGTGCCCGTCGAGCAGAACCTCGCGATGACCGGCTCGCTGTCCGTCCGGGGCGACGTGCTCCCGGTCGGCGGCGTCACCCACAAGATCGAGGCCGCGGCGAAGTCCGGCCTCGACACGGTCATCATCCCGAAGGCCAACGAGCAGGACGTGATGATCGAGGACGAGTTCAAAGACGAGATCGAGATCGTCCCCGTCCAGCACATCTCCGAGGTGCTGGAGGTCGCGCTGGCCGGCGAGCCCGAGAAGGACTCGCTGGTCGACCGCCTGAAGTCCATCACGGGCAAGGCGCTCGAACAGCGCGAGGTCGGCCAGACCGGCGGCTCGCCGAGCCCGCAGTAACCGCACTCGGCGGCCCGACCGCCCACCGGACCCGCGAACCCGCTTTCTTCGAAACGACTTTCGACCGCCGAGTCCCAACTCCGTGTGTGAGTCCCGCGCTCGCCGTCGCGCAGACCCTGCCCGCCCCCGAGACGGATCTGGCGGGGTTCGCCTGGCTCGTCGCCGTCGTCCTCGCGGGCTTTCTAATCCTCGCGCGGCTCTCGCAGGGCGTCGTCGACGGCGACGGGGACGACGGAGCGATGGAGTCGGACGGAGAAACGGGTTCCGAGCGGCCGCGCTCCGGGGAGGTGTCGGGTCCCGACGGGCGCGATGCGGGCGCGGCCGCTCGGAACCCGAACGCGACCGGACGGGACACGGCAGGCGACATCGAGTCCGACGAAGACGGGGACCCACCGGAGTCGTCGCCGGTCGCACACCCCCTGGCGCCCGACGGGGCGGTGGGCCCGACCGGGGACGCGGACCGGCACGACGCCGCCGAGGCGGACCGGGTGCGGGAGCCGCTCGAACCAGCGGTCGCGCACGACGCCCGGGAGGGTCCGGCGATGTCGCCCGGCCTCCTGCTGTTGAACGTGGCGCTCACGCAGGGGCTGTTCGGCGCCATCCTCGCGGGCGGGGCCTGGTACTTCGGCGTCCCGCTCGACGTGCTGGGCGTCAGCGACACCCCTCTCTCGACCGGCCTCCCGGCGGTGGCCGTCGGCGTGGCGTTCGGGGTCGTCCTCTGGGTCGGCAACGAGCTCGCCTCCGGGCTGGCGGCGGCCTCGGGCGCCGACTACGACGAGGGGCTACGGGAGTTGCTCGCGCCCGAGGGCGTCCGCGGCTGGGGGCTGTTGCTTGGGGCGACGCTGCCGACCATCGCGGTCGTCGAGGAGTTCATCTTCCGCGCGGCGGTCGTCGGCGCGGTGACGCCCGCGCTGGGCGCCTCGCCGTGGGTCCTCGCGGTCGTCTCGTCGGCCGCGTTCGCGCTCGGCCACGGCGCCCAGGGTCGCGTGGGCGTCCTCGTCACCGGGGGCCTGGGCTTCGCGCTCGCGGCCGGGTTCGTCCTGACCGGGAGTCTCCTCGCCGTGGTCGTCGCCCACTACCTCGTCAACGCCCTGGAGTTTCTCGTCCACGAGGGCCTCGGCCTGCCCGACCCCGTCTGGTCGTGAGCGGAGCGCTACCGTTTAGTGACAACCGGTCGAACGGTCGCGCGTGAACGTCGACGACGCGCTCGTCCGCCGAGCGACGCTCGCGGGGTGGGTGCTGCTCGCGCTGGCGTGGCTCGCGGTAGCGGTGACCGACTCGACGGGCGGCCCCGCGTTCCCGCCGGCCGACCTCGCGGTCGGGCTGGCGCTCGTCCTCGGGGGCGTCGGCGCGGTCGTCGTCGCGGGGACGGACGCGCAGGCGCGCCTGCTCGCCGGCGGACTGCTCGCCGTCGGCGGGACCGCGCTCGTGCTGTCGGCGGTCGTCGCCGGGCCGGTACCCGTCGGCGTCGGGTGGTCTCCGGTCGGGACGGGGACGCTCTCGCTGCTGGCGGACCTCGCCATCTTCGCCGCGATGTTGCTGATCCTCTCGGACGGGGCGGACGACGCGGACGGGGTTGAGGACGCGGACGGGGCGGCGGCCTGACTACAGGCCTTCGAGCGAGCGCAGGCGCTGCTCGACCGCCGCGGGGGCGGCGCTGGGGCCGTCGCGGACGCGGTGGTCCGGGATCAGCAGCGGCGCGGGGTTGTCGGCCAGCGCGCTCCGTGCGGTGCGCACGTCCTCCTCGTCGTCCGGGTCGCCGTCGGGCGTCATCCGGACGAGCTGGTCGACGCTCACCTGTTCGCCGTAGGGGATCTCCCGGACCGCCTCCAGCACCGCGCGGCGGTCGGTCGGGACCGTCAGCGCGACGGTCACGTCGGCGAAGTCGTCCTCGGCGCCCGTGAGGTACTCCTCGATCCGGTCGAGCAATGCGTGGTCGTCGACCGCCTCGTCGTCGGGGCTCTCCGGGAAGCTCACCGAGAGCACCCGGCCCTGCGCCGCCCCGAACTGGACGTGCCGGTCGAGATACGACGACTCGCGCGCGTAGATCCCCGCCTCCTCGTTCATACTTGTCCGTCCGTCCGGTCGGAACTTGAAGATTTGTTCCGCGCGTCCGGGCCGTCTCGAACCGGCGGCGCCGGGCGGCTTCGGACCGGTGTCCGCTATCCGGGCAGGTCGGCGTCGGCGTCGACGGTCCGGTCGGGTTCGGGCGGCAGTTCCCAGTCGGTCGCCAGTTCGAGCAGCTGGACGAGCATGTTGGCGGTGGCGCCCCAGACGGTGAACCCGTCGACGTGGAAGAAGTGCAGCCGGATCTCGCCGTAGTGGGGGTGGTCGCGGCGCTCGCTCTCGTAGTTGTCGGGGTCGACGAGCCCGGCGACCGGGAGGACCGCCACCTCCGCGACCTCGTCGTCGCTGGGTCGGTACTCCCGGTCGGCGATGCGGGCGACGAACGGCCGGACGAGGTAGTCGGTGATCGTCCGGATGTCGTCGAGGCGGCCGACGACCTCGGCCTCCTCGGGGCGGAGCCCGATCTCCTCGCCGGCCTCCCGGAGCGCGGTCGCGAGCAGGTCCGCGTCCTCGGGTTCGCGGCCCCCGCCGGGGAAGCTCATCTGTCCGGGGTGGTCGCTGAGGTGGTCGGCGCGTTTCGTGAACAGGACGTGGTCGGCGCCGTCGCGGGCGACGACCGGCGCCAGGACCGCCGCCTCGCGCTCCTCGCCGGTGAGACGGTCGCTCCCCTCCGCTCGCGACTCCCCGGCGGCCAGCTCGACCGGGTCGCGCTCGCGCACCCGCGACAGGTCCATGTCCGGCCGAACGGTCCGGGTGGTCTTAACTGGCGGGTTACCCTCGAAGGAACGGCCGTCGGGTCGCCGCCGACCGCGTCGAGGCGTCCGTCGCCCGCGAGCCGTCCGGCGTCAGCGATGCGTCGAGTCCGGGGACGGCTCCGTTGTCAGCAGCCGCTCGGTCAGGTACGCCTCGAAGGTGTCGCGGTCGGCCCACTCAAGAGCGACGCGGGCGGAGAACTCCCCCTCGGGGTCGGGTTCGGTGAACCCGTCGTCGGTCACGTCGAAGCGGACCGGCTCCGTCTCGACGAGCGACTCGTCGTGAGCCAGGTAGACGGCGACGCAGTCGAACAGCGTCGACGAGCGGCGCGCGAAGTCGTCGTAGGCGGTCCACGGCACGCGCGCGGCGAAGAGGCAGTTGTTCTCGACGACGCCGCGGACGAGCGGGTCGTCGGTGGCCGACCAGACCCGGTGGTAGCGCTCGCCGTCGAGAGTCACGCGCCCGCAGGTGTCCAGCGGCGTGAGGAGCACGTCGCGCCACGGGGCGGCACAGACCGTCCGGAACGCCGCCGGGTCGACCCGGACGTTCGTCTCGGCGTCGGGCTCGCCGCCGTCGTAGCCCTCGTGGAAACTGCCGTGCATCCCGACGAAGCGACACTCGCGCGTGAGGCCGGGGTGGCGCTCGACGGCCGTCGCGAGCGTCGGCGTCGGCCCGATCGAGACGACGGTGACCGGCTCGTCGGCCTCGTCGACTACCGCCGCGAGCGCCTCGACCCCGTCCCGACGGACCTCGCCGGGGTAGTCGCCGAGGTCGTACTCGTCGACCCACGGCGCCTGGGTGCGCTCGCCCGCGTCCATCTCGCGGGCGTCGGGCGCGAGCCCGACCGGCACGTCGGTCCGTCCGGCGCGCTCCAGCAGCTTCGCGGCGACGCTCGCCCGGTAGGTCGGGTCGCCGGTTTCGGTCACCACGAGCCGGGGGTCGAGCTGGGGCGTCCGCAGGAGCTGCGCGAGCGCCCACGTGTCGTCCACGTCCGTTCCGATGTCGGTCGCGAGCACGACCGGGGCGGGGTCGTCGGCGGTCGGGCCGTCGTCCGAGAGGTAGCTGTCAGGATCCGTCACGAGTGTCGCTCGGATCGGGGCGCCGCGCGGAGAACCTTCCGGTCGCGGAAGCGACGTGACGCTCCCGGGAGCGCCCGGGGTACGAGAGACGGGCGGCGAGTCGGTCGCTTTGGTGTCCGGTCATGTTGGTGCCCGATCGCGTCGTTGCCCGGCCGCTCGCGGGGACTCACACGTCGTCCAGTCGCTCGCGCAGTTCGGCGGTGTCGACGGCGGCCCACGTCTCCAGGTCGTAGCAGACCTCGACCAGTTCGTCGGCGCGGTCGGCGTCGCCCGCCTTGGCGACCTCGACCGCCTGGGCGTCGAGGCGGTCCCGGGCGGCGGCCGCGGCGGTCTCGCGGTCGACCGACCGCGCCTCCACGTCCATGATGTGCGGGAGATCCGCTGCGCCCTCGGGCAGCGTCGGGAAGGCGGTCGGCCCGGCGACGAGCAGCGTCGCGTCGTCGCGCTCGACGGGGACGAGGTGGTAGCTCTCGACGGCGGCGTCGACGGCCGCGGCGACCGCGTCGGCGTCGGGCTCCTCGCCGCGCTTGTAGGCCAGCTCTTCGAGCCCACGGTGGAGTTCCGCCCGGGTCAACCCCCCGAACAGGTCGACCACGCCCGCCAGTTCGTCGGCGACGAGACTCATACCCGGGGCCACGACGCCGCCCCATTTCAGCGTTCGCCTCCTCGTCGCGTGTGCTCGAACGGGTGTGTCGAGGAGGCGATTCTGGTCGACCTGTCGGGGGAAGGATGGGGACGGCTGTGCCCGCACTCGTCTCGACCGTACTCCTCTCGACCGTATTCGACGGTGAGCGGTGAACGCCCTCGGCGCGCTAGCTGGAGTCGGTACCGCAGGGGATGCGACCGCAACTGACAGCAGGCGATGAAAGCCCTCGGTCCGCTCGCTGGCTGGAGTCGGTACCGCAGGAGACAGCAGGCGATGAAAGCCCTCGGTCCGCTCGCTGGCTGGAGTCGGTACTGCAGGGGACAGCAGGCGATGAAAGCCCTCGCCGCGCTCGCGGTCGCTGAGCGACATATCCGTGCTCTCGGCACCGCCCGCTCACGGCACAGCCGTTCGCTTCGAGGCGCACAGCGCCTCGCACCGCGCGGATAGGGGTCGCTCAGGCGACTATCGGCGCGAGCGCGCCTCGCCCGTTCAGTCCACCGGGAGAGCAAGCTCTCCCGAGCCCGCGCTCACACGTTCGCGCGGACACCAGGAACCGCAACCACACAGCGACCGCACCACGACCGCACAGCACCGCAACGGGCCTCACACCTCCCCAGCCGATTCGCGACACGCGAGTCGCGAATCCGCCGTCGGAGCACGCTCCGACGAGCCTTCGGTCGCAGGCTCCCGAAGACCTCGCGCGGCTACGGTCGCGCGCATGAACGCGCGCTCCAGCGCGCGCCGACCGCACCGCGGCAGTCCCCTTGCACTCGAACCCGGCCCTCACCCCGACCAGTCGCGACCGGTCGATCACGCCGAGTCGTTCGAACCGTCGTCGGTGGCACCGTCTCCGTGGGAGGCGTCGTCCGACCCGCTCGCCGGCTGCCCGTGACCGCCGCCGCCGGGAGTCTCGACGGTGACGGTCGTGCCCGCCGACACCTCCCGTGTCACCTTCGCCGGGACGCGCTCGCCGTCGATGCGGTTGATCCCGGGCTCGCCGTCCGCGCCGCCGGCGATGCCGCGGGGGGCGTGGCGCCGGCGCTCGGTCAACAGCGAGACGGTCGCGTCGGTCTCGACCCGCACCGAGCGGACGAGCCCGTCGCCGCCGCGGTATCGCCCCTCGCCGCCGCTACTGTCGCGGAGCGCGTAGCGCTCGACCCGGAGCGGGTAGGCCGCTTCGAGCGCCTCGACCGGCGTGTTCAGCGTGTTCGTCATCCCGACCTGCACGCCCGAGAGCCCGTCGCCGTCCGGGGTGGCGCCCGCGCCGCCCCCGACGGTCTCGTAGTAGGCAAAGCCCGCGTCGCCGACGACGAGGTTGTTCATCGTCCCCTGGCCGCCCGCGGGCACGCGGTCCGGCGCCGCCTCCGCCAGCGCCGCGAAGACCACGTCGGTCACCCGCTGGCTCGTCTCCACGTTCCCGCCGACCACCGCCGCCGGCGGCTCGGGGTTCAACAGCGATCCGCCCGGCGCCTCGACCGTGACGGGCTCGTAACAGCCCTGATTCGGCGGTATCTCGGGATCCGTAATACATTTGATCACAAAGTATACAGCGCTCTTGGCGACGGTGAGGGGGGCGTTGACGTTGCCGGCGACCTGGTCGGCGGTGCCGGCGAAGTCCACGTCGACGGTCGCGCCGTCGACGGTGACCGCCACCTCGACGGGCACGTCGTCGTCGGTGACGCCGTCGCCCTCCATGGCGTCGGCCGCGCGGTAGGTGCCGTCGGGCAACTCGCGGAGTTCCGCTTCGACGCGCTCGCGGGAGTAGTCGATCACGGCGTCGAAGGCGGCGAGCAGGCGGTCGCCGTGGTCGTCGAGGAGGTCGCCGATCCGTTCCTCGGCGCGGTCGTTGGCGGCGATCTGCGCCCGCAGGTCCGCCCGGCGCTCGTCGGGATTCCGGACGTTCGCCAGGATCAGCGACTCGACTTCCGCGCGGATCTCGCCGCCCTCGACCAGCCGGACCGGCGGGATGCGGAGCCCCTCCTGGTGGATGTCGCGGGCGCCCGCCGGCATGCTCCCCGGCGCCATCCCGCCCACGTCGGCGTGGTGGGCCCGCGAGACCGCGTAACCGAGGATATCGGGGCCCTCCGAGTCGGTGGCATCGGAGCCGGGATCCCGGTCGGGCGCGATCGGCGAGACCAGCGTCACGTCGGGGAGGTGCGTCCCTCCCTCGAAGGGGTCGTTCAGCGCGAAGACATCCCCCGGCTGCGGGTCGCGGTCGAGCACCGCGTCGACGGCCTCGGGCATCGCCCCGAGGTGGACCGGGATGTGCTCTGCCTGGGCGACCAGCCGCCCGTCGGCGTCGAAGACCGCCGTCGAACAGTCCCGCCGCTCGGTGATGTTCGGCGAGTAGGCGCCGCGGATCAGTGTCTGGCCCATCTCCTCTGCGACGCTCTCCAGCTGGTTCCGCAGAATCTCCAGTTCGACCGGGTCGAGGTCTACCATTCGTCGTCGCCTCCTTCGGTGTCGTATCGGTTGATGATGCGAGCGGCTGCGAGCCGGCCGACGGGAACGAGTGCTGAAAGCCCCCGTCCGCTCCGGTCCCGGGGCTCGCTGCGCGCCTCGCCTCGCTTCGCTCGGCTTCGGTGCTTGCGTCGCCCGGGTTCCCGGAGCGGACGGCCCCTTTCAGTCCACCCGACACGGCCGCACTGCCACCGCGAACCACGGGCCTCCCCAGCCGATTCGCTCCTGTCGTCGCTCATCCCTCGCGCGGCTACGTCGCGCGCACGAGAGCGCGCTCCAGCGCGCGCCGGTCGGTTGGTCGGTGAGGTTTCAGTCACGGTCATTCCTCGCCCGCCTCCAGCACGAGCGTCCCCCGGTCGTCGGCGCGGGCGGTCCACTGCGGCGGGAGGACGACCGTGCTCTCGCCGCCGGCGAAGATAGCAGGGCCCTCCACGGGCACGTCGACCGGGACGCGGGCGCGGTCGTAGACCGGCGCGCGATAGAACCCCGACTCGAAGAAGGCGTCCCGTTTCCCGAGCAAGGGGTCGCCCCCGGGGTCGTAGGCCAGGTCCGGCGGGTCGCCCGGGACCGTCGCGGTGACCCGGCAGGTCACCAGGTCGACCGGCTCGTCCATGCGGTAGCCGCGGGCGCGCTCGTGTGCGTCGTGGAACCGCTCGCGGACCGTCGCCGCGTCGAACGGCGCGGGCGCATCGACCGCGAGTTCGAAGCTCTGGCCCGCGTAGCGACACTCGGCCTCGCGCTCGACCGTCGCGGCTTCGGGCTCGCTGGCGTCCCCGAGGGCGTCCGCTGCCAGCCCCTCGAACACCGACTCGACCGCCTCGGGGTCGGCGTCGGCGAGCCCGGTCCGGTAGGTCCGGGTCGCGTCGTGGCGCTCGTCGGCGGCCAGCAGCCCCAGCGCCGAGAGGACGCCGTTGCCGGGCGGGACCAGGACCGTCTCGATACCCAGCCGGTCGGCGAGCGTCGCGGCGTGCATCGGCCCGGCGCCGCCGAACGCCGCGAGTGCGAACTCCCGCGGGTCGTGGCCGCGCTCGACGGTCACGCCGCGGATGGCGCGGGCCATCGTCGCGTTGGCCACCCGGTAGACGCCCTGCGCGGCGTCGATCACGGTGTCGAGCCCCGCTTCGTCGGCCAGGTCTTCCATGACCGCCTCCGCGCGGTCGGCGTCGAGGGCGAGCCCCTCGCCCAGCGTCGTGTCCGCGCCGAGATACCCAAGTACCACGGCCGCGTCGGTGACGGTCGGCTCGTCGCCCCCCTTCCCGTAGCAGGCCGGACCGGGCTCGGCGCCCGCGGACTCGGGACCCACCCGGAGCGCCCCGCCCTCGTCGACGCGGGCGATAGAGCCGCCGCCGGCACCGACGGTGTGGACGTCGACCATCGGGACGCCGACGGGGTGGCCGCCGATCTCCGCGTCGGTCGTCCGCTCGGCGCGCCCGTCCCGGACGAGGCTCACGTCCGAGGACGTGCCGCCCATGTCGAAGGTGACGAGCCCCGCGTCCTCCTCCCGCTCGAAGCGCCCGGCGCCGACGACGCCCGCCGCCGGCCCCGACAAAAGCGTCGTGACCGCGCGCTCCCGGACCGTCTCGGCGTCGGCGATCCCGCCGTTCGAGCCCATCACGCGCACCGGCGGCAGGCCCAGGCCCGCCGCCCCCTCGTCGAGCCGGGCGAGGTAGTCGTCGACGACCGGCGTCACGTAGGCGTCGGCGACGGTCGTCGCCGTCCGCTCGTACTCGCGGAACTCCGCGAGCACCTCGTGGCTGGCCGAGACCGGAACATCTAGCTCTTCCCGGAGGATCTCGGCCGCCCGCCGCTCGTTGTCGGGATGGGCGTAGGCGTGGAGGAACGCGACCGCCACGCTCTCGTAGTCCCCGTCGAGCGCGTCCGCGACGCCCCGGACCTCCTCCGGGTCGACGGGGCGCTCGATCCCCTGCGTGGTCGCCCGTTCGTCCACCTCGAAGCGGCGCTCGGCCGGGACGAGCGGCGCGGATTTCCCCGCCGAGAGGTCGTACAGCGCCGGGCGGTCCTGGCGACCGATCTCGACGGCGTCGGCGAACCCCTCGGTCGTCACGAGCGCCGTCTCGGCGCCCGCCCCTTCGAGCACGGCGTTGACCGCGGCGGTGGTGGCGTGGCGGAACCCGGCGACCTCGCCCGGGTCGACGCCGGCGGCGTCGCAGGCCGCCTCGATCCCGGCGACGACCCCGCGGGACTGGTCGTCGGTCGTCGGGACCTTCGCGGTCGTCAGCTCGCCGTCGACCACCAGCGCCACGTCGGTGAAGGTGCCGCCCACGTCGACGCCCAGGCGGGCGTCGCGGTCGTCGGCGGCGTCGGCTGCGTCCATACCGGACCCTGCGGCGGCGCGCCGATAAGCCTGCCCCGTCGCCGCGGCGCGTGGACGCGCGTCCAGCCCGGGCGGCGCCGGACCGGCGGTCGCGGCCGGCGAGCGCGCGCCCGGAGCTGCCGTGCGTAGGTTTTTGCGGGTCGAATCCTCAGTGGCGAGCGTGCACCGACGTACCGTCGTCGTGGCGCTGCTGGTCGTCCTCGCCGGCTGCAACGCCTTCGGCGGTCCGGCGGGCGACACCGCCGATCCCGACACGCCGACGCTGACGCCCGCCGAGGTGCCGACCGCGGAGTCGCTGCGGACGGCCACGCCGACGCCGACGGAGTGTCTCGCCCCACGGGTCGCGGCCGACGACCGGACCCCGCCGCCGACGCCGGCGACACCCGCCCCCCTCCCGACGACCGACGGGATCGTCGCCGGCACGGACCTCGTGGCCAGCCACGGCGCCGCGCTGGACAACTACAGCTTCGCCCTCCGGATGGACGGCACGCGGGTGCGGGCCACCGCCGGCGCCAGCGCGTTCACCTACGAGGGGGTCACGCTCGGCTTCCGGTCGGTCCGCGTGTTCGCCGTCGCCGGCACCGTCTACCGGCTCCGCCAGGTCGAGGACGGCGTCGCCGTCGACCGCCGGCCCTACGGGCCCGACTCGCCGGGGTCGGCCTGGTACCGCGACGCCCTGACCGGCGAGAACTGGCTCGACGACCGGATCGGTCCGTACAACTACACGCGGGTCGGCACGCGCACCTGGAACGGCACCGAGGTGCGCGTCTTCGAGGAGGCCCGCGACATCGAGATCCTCGTGGGCTCGGGGGAGGCGATGACCGTCGAGTCCACCGTCCTGGTCGACCGCCGCGGGGTCGTCCGCCACGTCCGCCACGAGCGGACGATCCAGCGCGACACCATCGAGGGGGTCGTCAACACCACCAGCATCGATACGTTCACCGTCACCGAGGTCGGCGGCGTCGCCGTCCGCCGTCCGGACGCGTTCTGCGTCCCCGGCCCCGACGTCGTCGCCGTCAACACCCCGGACGCCAACGCGACAGTCGCCGGCACCGACCCGTCGTCGAACGCCACCACGGGGACCCCACTGGCGCCGACCGACGCCGGCCCGGCGCCGACCGTCACCACCTCCGCCCTGACGGCGAGCGGCCGCACGCTCACCGTCGACGGGGTGGCCGCGCGGTCCGCCGCCGGTGACGCGACTGTCGCGACCACCGATTCGCCGCGGTAGTCTGCGACCGACCCGTCGCGGTAGCCCCGTGACCCGGCACCGAGCGAGCGCGCTCCCGCTCACAGCCCCAGGAACGCCTCGGCGTTCTCCCAGAGGAGTTTCCGCTGGACCTCCGCCGGGAAGTCGCAGTGCTCGGCGAACCCCTCGAGCCACTCGCCGGGCCGGATCATCGGGTAGTCCGTCCCGAACATCACCCTGTCCTGCAGCACGGTCCGGGCGTACTGGAGCACCTGGTCGTCGATGTACTTCGGGTGCCACCCCGACAGGTCCATGTAGACGTTGCCCTTCTGCTGGCAGACCGCGAGCTGCTCTTTCTCCCACGGAAACGCGGGGTGGGCGACCAGGATCTGCAGGTCGGGGTACCGCGCCGCCACGTCGTCGACCAGCATCGGGTCCCCGTACTCGATCCGGAGGCCCCGACCCCCGGGGGCGCCCGCGCCGAGGGTCGTGTTGCCGCCGTGGAAGACGACCGGCACGCCCAGCCCCTCGATGGTCGCCCACAGCTCGTCGTGGGCGGGGTCGCTCGGGTCGAACCCCTGTGCGATCTGCTGGAACTTGAACCCCGACAGGTCGAGGTCCTCGATACAGCGGCGCGCCTCCGCCACGCAGTCGTCCTTGTGCGGGTCGACGCTCCCGAACCCGACGAAAAAGTCGGGGTAGTCGTCGCGCACCTCCGCGACGTGCTCGTTCGGGACCGGTGGGTTGCCCGTGTTGGTCTCGGCGTCCCAGCCCAGCAGGACCGCCCGTCCCACGCCCGCCTCGCGGTACTCGTCGACCATCTCCGCGTAGCTCCACGGCTCCAGGTCGGTCCCGAACCGCTCGGCGGCGTCCCGCATGAGCTGTCCGCCCGCGTCCTCCAGGAACACCGACGTGGGCTGGTGGGCGTGCGTGTCGACGGCGCGAGCCTCCCCGTCGAGAACGTCGATCGGCATGGGGCGCCTTCACACGCCAGCGCCATAGGTCGGTCGGCCGACGACCGGCGGACGGCGGCTATCGCTCGCCCGCACCCCGATCGAACTGTGTGGGTACCGTCTCTATTGTGCGAGTCCCGCTAGACACGGTATCGGCCCCGTCTCCGCCATGACACAGCCACGCCCGGTCGTCGGCACGCCCGACGAGTACGACCTGGACGACCCGACCCGCGTCCCCTGGGTCCTCGGGACCCACCTCCACCCCGGGGTCGGTCCGCTCGACCGCGCTCCGGAGGGGTCGCGCGTCTGCATGATCGAGGCCCACGGGTTCGCCCGGCGCAAGCCCTACCACCACCACAAGCTCACGCTCGTCTTCGCCGCGATGCGCCACTTCCGGGACGAACTCCGCGAAGCCGGCTACGAGGTCGAGTACGTGCGGACCGAGACGTTCCGCGAGGGGCTGGCGACGTACTTCGACCGCCACCCCGACGACACCCTCGTCGCGATGCGCTCGCCGAGCCACCGCAGCGGCGACCGCTTCCGCGAGCTCGTCGACGCCGTCGGCGGCGACCTCGAACTCGTCACCAACGAACTGTTCTGCTCTACTCCCGAGGCCTTCGACGAGTGGGCGGACGGTGGGGGCGGGGGCGAGGGTGACCAGTACCGTCACGAGGAGTTCTACCGGTGGATGCGCCGCGAGAGCGGCGTCCTGATGGCGGACGGCGAGCCCGTCGGCGGCGAGTGGAACTTCGACGAGGACAACCGCGAGGTCCCGCCGGACGACTGGGAGGCCCCGCCGGTGTACGAGCCCGAACGGGACGCCCTCACGGCGGAGGTCGCTGAGTGGGTCGCCGACGAGTTCGACACCTGGGGGTCGACCGAGGGCTTCGCCTGGCCGGTCACCCGCGAGGACGCGCTGGCCGCGCTCGACCACTTCGTCGCCGAACGGCTCCCCGAGTTCGGCCCCTACCAGGACGCGATGCGGGCCGACGACCCCGCGATGGCCCACGCCCTGCTCTCGCCGGCGGTCAACCTCGGGCTGGTCCACCCCTGGGAGGCGGTTACCGCTATCGAGGACGCCTACGAGTCCCGGGCGGACGTGCCGCTCAACTCCGCGGAGGGCGCCGTCCGGCAGTTCCTCGGCTGGCGTGAGTTCGTGCGCCACGTCTACGAGCGGACGATGCCCGCCCTCGCCGAGGCGAACCGGCTGGGTGCCGACCGGCCGCTCCCCGACTTTTACTGGACGGGCGACACCGACATGGCCTGCGTCGCCGGCAGCGTCGGCGACGTGTACGAACGGGGGTATTCCCACCACATCCAGCGGCTGATGGTCCTCGCGAACGTCGCGACGCTGTGGGGCGTCGACCCCGCCGAACTCAACGAGTGGTTCCACGCCACCTACGTCGACGCCTACCACTGGGTGACCACGCCCAACGTCGTCGAGATGGGGTCGTACGGGAGCGGCGTCTTCGCCACCAAGCCGTACGTCTCATCGGCCAACTACGTCGACCGCATGAGCGACTACTGCGAGGGCTGCGCCTACGACCCCGACCGGACGACCGGCAAGGGCGCCTGCCCGCTGAACGCGCTGTACTGGGACTTCCTCGCGCGCAACGAGGACGAGTTGCGGAGCAACCACCGCATGGGCCTCGTCTACGGCCACGTCGACGACAAGCGCGAGGACGGCGAGATGGACGAGGTCTACCAGCGCGTCAGCGAACTCCGGACGATGGACGAGGAGGGCGACCTGTAGCTCACCCGTCAGCCGGAGGGTCCTCGCCCCCGCCGAGCCGGTCCCGGAGGAAGCCGGTGACTCCGCCGACGTAGTCGCTGCCCCACAGCGCGACGACCAGTCCGCCGACCCCGTTGAATACCATGTCGGTCACGATGTCGTCGACGCCGTAGACGACCAGCGGCGCCGCGGCGCCCAGCGCGGCCGCGAGCTGTTCGGACGCGAACTCCAGCAGCTCCCAGACGACCCCGGCCGCGAGCACGAAGACGACGACGAACGCCGCCCGGAAGGCCGGCGGCGCCTCGACCTCGCCGGAGTGTTCCTCGACCGCGCGGAACGACGCGTACCCGATCCCGGCGATGATCGTCCCCGAGACGGTGTGGGTGATCTCGTCGTACCACTGGTACTGCTCGTACAGCCCCGCGAACCCGAGGGCGTTGAGGAAGACGGCGACGGCGATCCACAGCACCAGTCCCGGGTCCATCGCGTAGCCGTACTCCCGGCGGACCAGCGCCGGGAGGAACGTGGCCGCCAGCGCGGCCGCGCCGTTGACGACCGTCCCCCAGCTGCCCGTCGCGGCCCCGTAGACCACCAGCGCCGCCAGCGCCGCCTGTAGCCCCCGCGTCAGCAGCCGCTCCTGGCCGTCCGAGAGCCCGAGCGCGTCGCCCAGGGTCATCTCACGTCGCCCCCGTCGGTCCGTTCGTCGACAGCGCGTCCTCGAACCGCCCGGCGTACCACAGGAACGCGACGCCGGCGGCGACCGCGACGGCCGTCGCGGCGACGAAGTCCCACTGCAGTTCGGTCTTCGAGGGGATGTAGGCCGTCCCGAGCCACACGTCCGAGTAGAACTGCGCGACGGCCCAGACCGCCTGGGCGGCCATCGTCGTCAGCGCCACCGAGGCGGCCGCGAACCGCGGGCTCAACTGGACGCTCGTGAACGCGACCAGGTCGACGACCGCGAGCGTCGCGAACGCCGCGACCGCGAGGTACCCCGCGAGTTCGGTCGGCAGGCCCGCCAACGGACCGGCGACCGCGGCGACCGCCGCCAGCGCCGGTGCCCACGGGACCGTGGCGGTCGGGTCGCGGGCGGCGACCGCGGGCGCCGCGACCGGCACCCCGAGCACGAGCGCGAGCAGCGCCCACGCGAGGTCGCCAGCGAGCGCGCTCGCGACCGCCACCGCGGCCAGCGCGCCCGCCAGTAGCCACGCGAGCGCGGCGTTGGCCCGCCCGCCGCGACGGAGCGACCGGAGTCGTGTCATGCGAACCGTTGGTGACCGGCCGGGAAAAGCCGGCGGCCGGAACCTGCCGGGCGGCCTACGTCGAGACGTCGTGGAACTCCGAGAGCACGTCGTCGGGGACCGGGTTCACGTACTCGAACGGCTCGTCCGCACAGAGGGTCTCGAAGTCCCGATCCGTCGTGACGAGCCGGTCGGCGTCGGCCTCCCGGGCGAGCGCGACGTAGAAGCAGTCGTAGGCGTCGTGGTTCTTCTCGGCGCTGACCTCGTAGGCGTGCAGCACCGTCTCGGGCGTCACGTCGACGGACTCCATCGGATATCGGAGCAGCGAACTGACCGCGTTCCGCGCCTCGACCGTCGAGAACTCCAGGTCCTCCAGCACCCACTGCACCCGCAACGGCAGGTAGCCGAACGGCAACAGCGTGTCCTCCCCCTGGAGAACGGGGACCAGCTCCTCGGCGACGTACCGATGGCCCGGATGGTCGTCGACCAGCTGGATCGCGAGGGCGTTCAGGTCCGGGAGGGCGCGCATCTATCGGCCTCCGAACGTCCCCTCGCCCGCGTCGCGGAACGCCTCGTCGCCCCACTCGTCCCGGGACTTCCCCGACGAGAGCGTCTGTAACTCCGGCAACTGCCGGACGAGTCGGATGTCGTTGCCCTCACGGACCACGCGGAACGTCGTTCCCTCGTCGAGCTGGAGGTCCTCCCGGAGCTCCTTCGGGATCGTCAGCCGTCCCCGGTCGTTGATCTCCGCCTCGCCGTACTCCTCCCCCTCGGCGTCGTCGGTCGAACTCATTCGATCACCACGTTTCGATCTGATACGCTCGATCACCTTGACATCCTCCTCCGCGTAACCGCGGAGGAATCCCGAGCGGTGGGAGTTTCAGGTTCGCAGTCCAGTCACCGGACTCCAAGCCCTTTCGGGCACGGGTAGTCCCACGGTATCGGACTGGTGGACTGCTGGCAGTGCCAAGCCGCCGTTACCCCTCTCCTCGACCGTGTACGGCGTCCCGGTGTTGTTTTTGCCACGGGGACGCCAGCAGGCGTCACCGGACTTGGGGGTATCGTCTGGTTTGCTTTGAGCAGTCGGCACGGGCACACGCTTCTAGCATGTGTGTTCACCGACTGCCCTTTCGGATACTGTCTCATTAGATGGGTGGACAGGCCACCTCCGAAGGACGGTTCGGAATCCGCTCCGTTCCGACCGATTCCTCTCCGTTACTAGGGTTGCCTGTCACTTAAACGTCGGTATCCCGAAACTCAGAGTGCTGTCGAACGTGGGTTCTCTCCCAAGTGACGGCGCGTATCCACGGCGTGAACGCCGTGGTATTGCGCCTGTTCAGCGTATAACTTCCGGGCCGCGGTCCGACCGGGGGCGGCTGTGGGCCGGCCGCCGTCGGCGTTCGATTATTATCCCAAACGCGGTCGGGATTCCTCCGCCTTCAGGCGGAGGAGGATGTCAACGGTTCAGCGCGACGACGAGGAAGGTCGCGGCGATCAGGAGGACGAAGAGGGTAGTGACGGGCTGGCCGGTCGGGCCGACCGCGAAGAGGACGAGGCCGAAGGCCGCGGTGACGAGGCCGACGACGGCGCCGACCATCGCGTGGAGGTTCTCGGCGCGGACGGTGTCGGCCTCCGCGCCGAGCTGCCGGCCCAGCGAGACGGCGTTGGTGCCGGCGTCCCAGGCGACGACGGCGGCGACCGTCCCGAACAGGATCGGGGCCGCGGGCGCCTCCGACAGCGCCGCGAGCGCGACGCCGACGAACGCGACGGCCCCACCGGCGTCGACGGCGCGGTGGTTCGCCCGTCGAACCCCCGCGAGCAACACGGCCGTCCCGAGCGCCGCAACGGCCGCGCCCGCGGCGCTCGCGACCAGCGCCATCGCCGCCGCCGTC
>NZ_JBLKNX010000012.1:0-180418 GCF_051414055.1 Halosimplex halobium | reverse complement strand
CTCGTTCATCCGCGGGTTCGGCCCCGCATTGGCGACGGGAACGGCACCGAGGAGGGTTGCCCGGAGCAAGCCGTTGCCCTCGACGTAGGCGTCGAGGACTCGCGCATTGACGAACGGGAAGAGTTCGATAGCGGCGTCCCATACGTACCCGGGCGGCGAGACGCTGTAGACCTGCGTCGCGGTGAAGGGGCGCCACGGTGAATCCGCGCCACCGAGGCGGAACTCACCCGCCTGTGACAGGTCGACGCTCTCGACGTGTGGCAAACCCGGTCGCAGGACGGTCTCGAAGTACCGCCGGACGGGCGCCGGCAGGTCGGTCGCGTCGCTCGGGTCGTACGGGTCGGAGGTGACAGGGTCGCTACCGGTCCGGACCCGGAACGCGTACTCGCGGATGCGACGCGACACCCGGTGACGGCGGACGATGACGGCCGCAGCGGAAGCGATTCCGGCGCAGGCTGCGAGGACACCCCACCGTCGCATTCGTGATGGCTTTCCCGTTCGCGATGCTTTCCGCATGATCTCCGATTCTCGCCCCGAACCCAAAGAGATGGACCCGATAAGGGCGTGTTCGGTTCGACTGCCGCCGATGTGGCGTCGCGGTGTCGTCTTATTTAGTGAGAGTCCGCGCCAATGCCCCAACCAGGCGATGCGTATCGTAACGCTACTGTCCGGAATTCCAGACCCACATTTGTTATCGAACTTCAGAAAGGGTGGACGGTACAGGTGTGGTCCCACTGATAGAACGTCTGTTTTCACGTTGTCACCTCGTCGCTTCGTCTCTCCGATCCGAGTTTCCCGGTGCGGGACAGCCATGGAACGATCCGATATTCGTGGACAATTTCGAACGCCTGGACGGTTCTTCACGTGGATAGACCTGTCGTCTGTGGAGATCGAACGGACTTCGCCGGGCGATTCAAGTGATCATCCGGTATCGCCCGGTAGGTACGTCAACCCGGAACGTCAACCATCGGAACGTTCGACGACAGCCTTCCGTGATACCACGTCGATCGTCGTCTCCGAGCCGATAGCCGTTCCACCATCGACCTCCTCGACACGGAGGAGCACGTCCTCGGGGTTCGCACAGCCGCAGTTGACGAACTCCTCCCACTCGTCGCCGACCGAGACTGGACCGGCGTGGGCCCACCGGAGGTATCGTCGGTACGTGTGTTCCGTCATGTTCTCCTGCAGCCACTCGCTGTCGGCGACCCACCAGTCGTCGTCCTCGTCGGGATCGGTCTCCGGGGACCGGAACGAGACCACGATCCGGTCGGCCTGGTCCTCGACCGTCGACGGGTCGGTCGTGTTGACGTTTCGCTGTTTGGTCGCGTCCATCAGTCTCCAGCCTCCATCGAAAGCTGTCGCGCGCTATCGCCCGAGGGTGCAACAGTCGATTCGAGCCACGCTTCCGCGTCCAGCGCGGCCATGCTGCCCGTCCCGGCGGCAGTCACTGCCTGCTGGTAGTCGCGGTCCATCACGTCGCCCGCGGCGAAGACGCCGTCAGCGGCGGTCGCCGTCGTCGCCCACGTGTCGGCGTCGGCCGTCCGGACGTAGCCGTCGTCGTCCAGTTCGACCGGCGTCTCCCGCAGGAAGTCGGTGTTGGGCTCGTGGCCGATGGCGTAGAACACGCCCCCGACATCGACCTCCTCGACTTCGACATCCGCGCCGGCCTCGTACTTCTCGCGGGGATACCCGTCGGGGTGGGAGACGAGGGTGGCGCCGGTCACGCCGTCCGCCTGCGAACCCCGGATCGCTTCGAGTTCCGTGTTCCAGGCGAACTCGACGTCGTCGTGTTCACGGGCGCGGTCGGCCATGATCTCCGAGGCGCGGAGCTCGTCGCGGCGGTGGACGACCGTCACGGAGTCGGCGAACTTCGCGAGGAACAGCGCTTCTTCCATCGCGCTGTCCCCGCCGCCGACGACGAGCACGTCGTCGCCGCGGTGGAACGCGCCGTCGCAGGTCGCACACGTCGAGAGCCCGTAGCCCATCAGCTCGTCCTCGCCGTCGGCACCGACCCAGCGGGCGCTCGCCCCGGTCGCGACTACCAGCGCGCGAGTCCGGAGCGTCTCGCCGGTCGACAGTGACAGCTCAAGCGGCTGTCCGTCGAGGTCGGCGGCTTCGATGCTGCCGTGCTGGAACTGGGCGCCGAACTGCTCGGCCTGCTCCTTGCCGCGCTGGACCAGCTCCATCCCGCCGACGCCCTCGGGGAACCCGAGGTAGTTCTCGACGTCGGTCGTCAGCGTCAGCTGGCCGCCGGGCTCGTCGCCCTCGAGCACGAGCGGGTCGAGGTCGGCCCGGGCGGCGTAGACGGCCGCCGAGAGGCCGGCGACCCCGGACCCGGCGACGACGAGGTCCCGTCTCTCCTCGGTCATTTACTCGGTGTACCTCCCGACCAGAGAGCGCAGCTGTTCCTCGCCCTGCACTCCGACGACTTCCTCGACCTGCTCGCCGTCGGCGAACAGGACGAGCGTCGGCACGCCCCGGACGCCGTAGGCCTGAGCGAGTTGCTGGTTGGCGTCGACGTCGACCTTGGCGACGGTCGCGTCGGTCTCCGCGGCCAGCGTCTCGACGACCGGCTCGAGCATCTGGCAGGGGCCACACCAGTCGGCGTAGAAGTCCACGAGGACGACCCCGTCTTCAGCAACGACTTCGTCGAGGTGGGCTTCGCCATCAACGTGGAGGGGTTCGTTCGCAGACCCGGTGCCGGCATCGGTCGCAGTATCAGTTGCCATCACCATACTGTACGCACCAGTACCAATTAAGAGTTTTGGATGGTATTTACAATACTAACCAATGCAAATCGAGACCAGGATTCCGAGAGGTCCTACGAACGGCCGGCGCAGATCAGCCCATCGGTGAGCGGACCGGAGATCCACGCGGAGAAACAGCAGCGTTAGCTTTCGGCGGGCGGAGCCGAGGGTTCGGACTGTTCGTACTTGGTTTCGAACTCCTGGATGAGCTGGCCCATCTTCGCGTACCAGTCGTTGAGCAGCCGCTGCATGTCGTCGGCGATCTGTGACGGGTCCGCCGGCGAGTAGACGTGGTAGTAGCCGCCCTGGTCGTAGTTGACCTGGTCTTTCTCGATGAATCCGGCCTGGAGCAGGCGCTGGACGCCCCGGTACGCGGTCGAGCGTTCGCGGTCGACGGCCTCGGCGATCTCGTCGACGGTCAGCGGTTCTTCGGCCTCGACGAGCGCCTGGAAACACTCCTTGTCGAGTTCCTTGAGCCCGTGGAAACACTCCAGCAGCCCCTCGCACTCCATGTCCCGGCGGAGTTGTTCTGACATCGAATCTGGCATCGTTTTCATGTCGACGTAGGCACCACGCCGTTAAAAGATTTGTGTACGGATCGCACAAATGCACGCACGAGTCGTCGGGAACCGGGGCGTGGCGTCGGGAACGCGGTCGTCAGTCCGCAGCGCTGGCCGCGGGCGGCTCTCCCGAGCGGAGCGCCCGGATCGAGCTCACGACGACCGCACCGGCGACGAGCGTCGCGGCACCGAGAATGATGACCAGCGAAACGGTCTGCAGCTCCGGGATCTCCATGAAATTCCCGACTTTGCGAACTGCGACGGCGAGCGCGCCCAGCAGCAGCATGACGCCGAAGTAGACCTTGATCTCGTCCTCGTCGACGAGACTCGTCGCGGCCGCGCCGAGTCGTGCCCCGAGCGCGCTCCCTGCGAGCAGCGGGACGACGATCGAGAGGTTCACCGCGCCGTCCATCGCGTAGAGGAAGCTTCCGATCCCGCCGGAGAACACGATCTCGAAGAGGTCGGTACCGACCGCGACCGGCACCGGGACGCCGATGAGGTAGAACAGCGCGGGCATCCGGATGAACCCGCCGCCGACGCCGAGGAACCCCGAGAGGAGACCCGTCGCGAACGCGACCCCGAGGATCATCCACAGCGAGACGGTGATGCCGCCCCTGAGACTTATCATCGGGGGCACCCGGTAGGACTGAATCTTCTTCGCAATATCGGGTATATCCTCGGAGGTAGCGTCGATATCTCCGGGGTCAGCGTCGGCTTCGGCGTCGTGGCTGATACCGCCGCCACCGTCGCCCTTCGTGGACTGGTAGGTGATGAACGCGCCGATGCCACCCAGGAGGCCGACGTAGATGACGCTCACGACGGTGTCGGCGAGCCCCATCGCCTGGAGCGCGTGCAGCCCGAGTTTCCCGACCTCGATGCCGGCCGTGGTACCGGCGATCATGAGCACGCCGAGTTTGTAGTCGACCTGTCCGAGGTCGCGGTGTTTGAGCGTCGCGATGACCGAGGTCGCGAACACGAACGCCAGCCCCGAGGCGACGGCGACGTCGGTCTCGTAGCCCATCACCATCAGCGCGGGCGTGACGAGGAACGACCCGCCCATCCCGAAGAACCCGAACAACAGCCCGATGAGGACCCCGAACCCCGCGAACAGCGCGAGAAGCGAGGCGGCGACGCCGAACAGTTCCATCGTCATTTACCACTCACCGCGTCGACGATCGCCGGTCCGAAGACCCGTTCCAGGAGCCCGTAGCCGACGTACAGGACGATTGCCTCGACCAGAACGACACCGACGACGAGCACAGCGCCGTCGATGCCAGTGGCGTTCTCAAGCCCGAACATTCGTCATCACCCCAACTGGTATTGTGTAGTTCATGGGTTTCTGCTCAACCCCGTCTAATCCATTACAGCACTTAACGGTTTTGGGATTATAATACAATTCTATTCGGCGGACTGCGCCATACGTTATGGCAAACACACGGGGAGTGGGCTGTATTCGAAGGCGACAGAGTTCCGGACACGGGAGGATACGCCCGGGGAGAAATTCGCATCGGCCAAACAGCTCTCGGAGAGACAGTGTGGCCTCCTCCCACGACTGAATTCGTGTAGGTCTACGGTTCGGACTGTGCCCACGACCGAGACGTTCGCAACTCGCCGCAGCGCACAGTTGGGTCGTGGGGCGATCCCGTGGCCGAACTGGGCTGGTCGGCGGGACAGATCCCCGGTCCCGGGAAGTTGTCCTGCGACAACCCGCATTTTAATCGGCCGAGGGGAACAGCCTGTTGCATGGACTCCGTTCCGCTATCGTGGCTGCCGCTGGTCGGGCTCCTCGCGGTCCCGTCGGCGCTGGCGTTCGCACTCGGGCTCGAACCGGTCGCTGCCCTGGCGATTCTCAACACGGTCCTCATCGTGGTCGCCGTGCGGATCATGTTCGGGTCGACGGACGAGCGGTACCTCCCGGCTCGTCTGACCGGCGAGTGATGGCGCCGCTCCAGGCCGCCGTACCGGTCGGCGGGGCGGAGGCGGGACTCGCCGTCTTCGCGCTCGTCGGCCTGCTCGGTGGCGCCCACTGTCTGGGGATGTGCGGGCCGCTGGTGACGCTGTACGCCGACCGACTGGGCGGCGAGGGGCCGGTCGGCTTCTCCGAGATCCGCCAGCACCTGCTGTTCAACCTCGGCCGGACAGTCAGTTACGCGCTGATCGGTGCGCTGATGGGCGCGCTGGGGGCCGTGCTCTACGACGCCGCGGGGGTCGCGGCCGTCGCCGACGACGTGCGCGCGGTCGCCGGCGTGCTGGTTGGCGGGTTCATCCTGCTCACAGGCGCGTCGTACGCGCTCACCGGGTCGACCGGGGGCGTCCTCGGTCACGGCTGGACGCCCTCGGCGTTCGAGCGGGTGAGCGGTGCGCTGATGGCCCGCCTCGACCGCTGGGTCCGCGGCCCGCGCATCGCGGCGCTGGGTGCCGTCCACGGACTCCTCCCCTGTCCGCTGCTGTACCCCGCGTTCCTCTACGCCTTCGCCGCCGGGTCGCCGGTCTACGGCGCGCTCTCGCTCGCGACGCTGGGACTGGCGACCGTCCCGGCGGTGTTCGCCTACGGCGTCGCGTTCCAGTCAGTCTCGCCGCGGGTCCAGGGGCCGCTTCATCGCGCGCTCGGCGTCGCCTTTCTCCTCATGGGCTACCTCCCGCTCGCCCACGGGCTGATGCTACTGGGTATCCACCTGCCCCACCCGCCGCTGCCCGCCTACCAGCCGCTGGGGTGACCATGGCCGAGTGTACCCTCTGCGGACTCCCGACGCCCGACTCGCCCCACGCCGACGACGACGTGGACGGCGCCTTCTGCTGTCGCGGCTGTCTGGAGGTCGCGCGCACGCTCGACGAGGCGCCGGCCGAGGCCGACCCCGAGGCGCTCGACGGCGGCCCCGCGGTCGAGGACGTCGACGGCGAGCGGGCCTACCTCGACGTGTCCGGGATGCACTGCGCCACCTGCGAGTCGTTCCTCGAAGCCACGGCGACCGACGCGACCGGCGTGCGAGCGGCCGAGGCGAGTTACACCTCCGGGATGATGCGCGTCGTCTACGACGACGACCTGACGGACGAGGCGGGCGTCGCCGAAAGCGTCTCCGACTACGGGTACGAGGCGGCGCCGACCGGGCACGACGCCGGCGACGACGACCAGGAGACGGTCGGGCGCCTGCTGGTCGGCGGCTTCTTCGGGATGATGGTCATGGCGTGGTACGTCCTCTTCCTCTACCCCGTCTACCTCGGCGTCGCGCCCGAGTCGCTGCTGGTCGACCTGGACGGCCCCGCAGGGGGGTTCCTCTTCGCGAACGTCTGGGCGATGGCGACGGTCGTCGTCGGCTACACCGGCTACCCGCTGCTCCGCGGCGCCGCGGTGAGCCTGCGGGTCCGTGAGCCGAACATGGATCTGCTGGTCGCCGTCGCGGCGGTCACCGCCTACGCATACAGCACGCTCGCGATGGCGCTCGGACACACGGACCTGTACTTCGACGTGGCCGTCGTCGTCGTGCTGGCGGTGACCGTCGGCGACTACTATCGCGACCGCGTCCGCCGGCGAGCGACCGGCCGGCTCTCGGAGGCAGCTGAGCAGCAGGCCGACACGGCGCGGCGCCGGACCGCCGGCGGGACCGAGTCCGTGTCGACCGACGCGGTGGCGGGCGGCGACGAACTCGTGGTCCGCGAGGGCGAACGCGTCCCCGTCGACGGCACCGTCGTCGAGGGAACCGCAGCCGTCGACGAGTCGCTGGTCACCGGCGAGTCGCTCCCCGTCTCGAAGGAACCCGGCGACGAGGTGGTCGGCGGCGGCACCGTCACCGACGGCGGGCTCGTGGTCCGCGCCGACGCGGAGCCGACGAGCACCGCCGACCGGCTGGTCGAGACGCTGTGGGCCGTCCAGAGCGGCTCGGCCGGCGCCCAGCGGCTCGTCGACCGGGTCGCCGCCGCGTTCGTCCCCCTGGTCTTCGTCCTCGCGGTCGGGACGACCGCCGTCCACCTCCTGCTCGGGGCCGGGCCGACGGCGGCGCTGCTGACCGGGCTGACCGTGCTCGTCGTCTCCTGCCCCTGTGCGCTCGGGCTGGCGACGCCGATGGCCGTCGCGGCCGGCATCCGCGACGCGCTCGCCGCGGGCGTCGTCATCACCGACAGCTCGGCGCTGGAGACCGCCCCCGAGGTCGAGACGGTCGCCTTCGACAAGACGGGGACCCTGACCACCGGGTCGATGACCGTCCGCGAGGTGGTCGGCCACGAGAACACGCTCGGGCTCGCCGCCGCGGTCGAGCAGTTCGCGACGCACCCGGTCGCCGAGGCCGTCGTCGCGGCCGGACGGATCCCGGACGACGCCGTCACCGGCTTCGAGACCCACCCCGGACAGGGCGTCGAGGCGACCGTCGGCGACCGGCGCGTCCTCGTCGGGGACGCGGCGCTGTTCGACGACCGCGGCTGGCCCGTGCCCGACGAGGTCGCGACCGCCTACGAGGACGCGCCGGCCGACGCCGTCCCGAGTTACGTCGGCTGGGACGGCCGCGTCCGCGGGGCTGTCGTCGTCGGCGACGAGGTGCGCGACGACTGGGCGGCGGTCGTCGACGACCTGGCCGCCGACAGACGGGTCGTCGTGATCACCGGCGACGACCGGGCGGCGGCGCGGCGGTTCGAGTCCCACCCGGGGATCGACGAGGTGTTCGCCGGCGTCCCGCCGGAGGCGAAGGCCGCGGTCGTCGACCGCCTCGCGGCGGAGGGCCCGGTCGCGATGGTCGGCGACGGGAGCAACGACGCGCCGGCACTGGCCGCCGCCGACCTCGGGATCGCGATGGAGCGCGGGACGCGCCTGGCCGTCGACGCCGCCGACGTGGTCGTCACCCGCGACTCGCTCGACCCGCTGCCCGCCGTCTTCGCGACGACCGAGGGGACCCGCCGGCGCGTCCGCGAGAACCTCGGCTGGGCGTTTCTGTACAACGCGGTCGCGCTCCCGCTGGCGGTCGCCGGCGTCCTCAATCCCCTGTTCGCCGCCGTCGCGATGGCGACCAGCAGCCTGCTGGTCGTCCTCAACTCGACGCGCACGGTAAGCAGTTAGCCGTCACGGTCGTCCGAGTCGGCCTCTCCGGTCTCGACGGGGGCGCCGATCAGATTGCCCCATTCGGTCCACGAGCCGTCGTAGTTCCGGACCGAGGGGTAGTCGAGCAGCTCCGAGAGGACGAACCACGTCAGCGACGAGCGTTCGCCGATGCGGCAGTAGACGACGACGCTCCGGTCGGGCGTGACGCCGCGGTCGCGGTAGCGCGCGGCGAGCTCGTCCGCGGATCTGAAGCGACCGTCGGGCCTGACGTTCTCCGACCAGACGACGTTGACCGCGCCGGGGACGTGGCCGCCGCGCTGGGCGAACTCGTCCATCCCGGGCGGCGCGACGACCGTCCCGTCGAACTCCTCGGGCAGCCGCACGTCGACCAGCGCCGTCCGGTCGTCGATCGCCCGCCGCACGTCGTCGCGGTACGCCCGGACGTGCTCGAAGGGCCCGGCCGGCTCGTACCTGCGGGGCGTGAACGACGGCACCTGGGTCGTGGTCGGTCGGCCCGACTCGACCCAGTGTCCGCGCCCGCCGTCGAGCAGGTACGCGTCGTCGTGACCGTAGTAGCGCAACAGCCAGTAGAAGTGCGCGGCGAACCAGTTGGCGTTGTCGCCGTAGGCTACCACCGTCGTCTCCTCGGTGATGCCGTGCGCGCCGAGCAGGTCGGCGAACTCGCGCGCCGACGGCACGTCCCGCCGCCGGTCGTGTCGCAGGTCCGACCGCCAGTCGAGCCCGACCGCCCCCGGGAGGTGTCCCTCGTCGTAGAACGCGGTGTTCAGGTCCACCTCGACGAGTCGCAACGACGGGTCGTCCGACCGGGCCTCGGGCAGCCGCTCGGCGACCCACTCCGGGGGGACGAGCGCGTCCGACCGCTCTGTTCGTGTCGTGTGTCCGGTCATTGCTGTTCGGCGACCGCCGGACCCCGCCGACGGTCGTCGGCGTGTCGCTCACCGAGGGCACTGCGGGGGATAAACGCCGGGTTGTCGCGGGACAACCCCGCGGTCGGTTGCCCGCAGGTTGTCCTGCGACAAACCAGGTTACAACCGACTGCGCCCGGACGACACCCAATATGCAGGGTCTTGAAAGTAGCTTCGTGCTCGCGACCGGGCCGGGGGAAGGGGCGCTCCTGGCCGCGACGGTCGTGAGCGGGCTCGCCACCGTGCTCGCGGCTGGCGCCGTGTACTTCTACGGGTGGCGAACGCCGCCGGAACCGGCATTCGAAGGGGTGCGACGCGAAGAGAGTGCGGATCCGGCCGCCACGGCCGTCGCCAATCGCGGCGGCCCGATGTACGAGTCGGAGGTGCCCGAGGCCGAGACGGAGTCGGTGGACCACGACGCGTTCGACCCGGTCGGGGCGGCGGCGCTGCTGGCCGTCTACTTTCTCGTGGTCACGCTGACCTGGCTGTTCATGTACTTCGTCGAGTTCCTGGGGAACGGCCCGACGGTGGTGGGCTGAGATGCACGTCCACAGGTTCGAGCGGATCTGGCTCGTCGCCGCGCTCGGGATGATCGTCCTGTTCATCGGGACGGTCACGTACGGCGCCGTCGTCGCCGGCTACGGCATGGTCGACGCCGAGGGCGGACAGGTCGACGCGACGAACCCGACGGACGGGGAGAACTTCCGTGAGCCGGGGGTCTACAACGGGAGCGAGCCCGGCCACTACGACGTGTACGTCGAGACGCGCCGGTTCGCGTTCGTCCCCGGGACCGCCGAGCCAATCCGCGTCCCCGCCGGCAGCACCGTGACGTTCCACGTCGTCAGCGTCGACGTGCTCCACGGCTTCGAGGTCGCGGGCACGAACATCAACACGATGGCGATCCCCGGTCAGAAGGCCGAGGTCACCGCCGAGTTCGACGAGCCCGCACAGTACGGCATCGTCTGCAACGAGTACTGCGGCGAGGGTCACCACACGATGGCGGGGTCGCTCGAAGTGGTCCCGCCCGGCGAGTTCAACGCGACCGCGGAGGTGAGCGCGTAGATGGCCCACGCACACGACGAGCGGACGACCGGGACCGCCGAGGGGCGCGAACTGGCCGCCGGCGAGCGCCTCGCGTTCGTCGACCAGTACCCCGCGGCCGCCCGGGTCACCCGACTCTGTTTCGGCGTCTCGTTCACCGCACTGCTGATCGGGGCGGTACTGGGCATCATCCAGGCGCTCCACCGGACGAACGTCTTCCGTGGCGTCGTCAGTTCGAGCGACTACTACTCCGTGCTGACCGGCCACGGCGTCCTGCTCGCGCTGTTTTTCACGATCTTCTTCCTCTCGGGGGCGTTCACCTGGGGGACGAGCCGCAGCCTCGGCCGGGACCTCCCGAACCCGCGGTTCTCGCTGGCCTGGTTCGGCCTCCAGCTCGGCGGCGCCGTCGCCGTCGCGGCGGCCATCTTCGGCGGCTTCGTCGGGCAGATCCCCTTCGAGGCTGACGTGCTCTACACCTTCTACGCGCCGCTGCAGGCCCACCCGCTGTTCTACGCCGGCCTCGCGGCGTGGCTCGTCGGTACGTGGCTCGCCGGCGCCGACTGGATCCGCTCGTATCTGCGCTGGCGGAGCGACAACTCCGGCGAGCGCGTGCCGCTGCAGACGTTCATGGTGGTGACGACGATGCTGATGTGGTACATCTCGACGGTCGGCGTCGCCGTCGAGGTGCTCGTCTTCCTGCTGCCGCTGTCGCTGGGGCTCATCGAGAGCGTCGACCCGCTGCTCACCCGGACGCTGTTCTGGTACTTCGGCCACCCGGTCGTCTACTTCTGGCTGATGCCGGCCTACTTCGCGTGGTACACCATCCTGCCGAAACTCGCCGGCGGCCGGCTGTTCAGCGACCCGCTGGCCCGAGTCGTGTTCGTCCTCTTCCTGATCCTCTCGACGCCCGTGGGCTTCCACCACCAGTACGCCGACCCCGGGGTCGCGGAGGGCTTCAAGTTCGTCGCGATGACGAACACGATGTTCCTGTTGCTACCGAGCTTCCTCACCGCCTTCACCGTCGTCGCCAGCATGGAGTACGGCGCCCGCCAGCGCGGCGGGAGCGGCTACTTCGGCTGGATGAAGGCGCTGCCGTGGGCCAACCCCGCCTTCGCCGGCATGGCGCTGGCCGGGCTGATGTTCGCCGCCGGCGGGTTCTCCGGCATCGTCAACGCCGGGATGAACATCAACTCGCTGATCCACAACACCCTCTGGGTGCCGGGCCACTTCCACCTCACCGTCGGCACCGCGTCCGCGCTGACGATGATGGCGCTCAGCTACTGGCTGTATCCGCAGGTCACTGGCAAGCGCCTCCAGCTGTACGGGGTCGCGCAGGTCCAGCCGTACGTCTGGTTCATCGGGATGGCGCTGATGTCCAACGCGATGCACCGCGCCGGCCTGGCGGGCGTCCCCCGGCGGACCGCCGAACCCCAGTACGACCAGGTCTCCTTCGAGGCGGCGCTCGGGTCGATCCCGGAGATGCGCCTCCAGATCGCCGTCGGTGGGACGCTGCTGACGCTGGGTGCGGCGCTGTTCGCCGCGGTGATGCTCGCGACGTGGTTCGCCGACCGCGGCCGCGGGCGCCTCCGCGTCGACAGCCACCTCCCGGAGCCGATCTCCGGCCCGGAGGACGCCCCGCGGATCCTCGACAACTTCAAGCTGTGGGCGGCCATCGCCGTCGTCCTCGTCGCCATCGCCTACGGGTTCCCGATATTCTCGATGGTCGCCGACGGGCCGTTCGACCCCGCCGCGCCGCCCGTTCCGGTCGGCGTCGTCGACGCGGCTCTCGGGGTCTTCCTCGGCTGAGGAGGGCGGTTTCGTCGACCCCGCCGCTCCGCTCCGTGACTCCCCCCGCGCGACCGGCCTCAGGTCGTCGAGAGGAACCCCGCGACGAGTTCCGCCTCGGCGCGCCTGAGCCGGTAGGAGACGGTCGAGCGCGGGCAGTCGAGTTCGGCCGCCAGATCGTCGAGCGTCGTCTCCCGCGGCGTCTCGTAGTACCCGTTCTCCGCGGCCAGTTCGAGCACCTGCCGCTGTTCGGGCCGGAGCGACAGCGACGCGAACGGGTTCGACGGCGACTCCGTGGCGTCTTCGAGGTGCTCGAACCGGTAGGTGATCCCCTCCCTGAGCGTTCCCCCGACCGTGTCGTAGAGCATCCCGACCTTCTCGTCGCTCTCCGTGAGGATCCGCCAGCGCGCCTCGGACTCTCGGCGGGTCACCTCCGCGAAGACGCCACCCTCGAGGTATCGACTGGCGATCAGCGAGACTGCGTCGCACCGAGTAGCCTCGGAGACGCGGGTGTACACGACGGCCCGCCGCGCCGTCGCCGAGAGCACGTCGCTGTATCGGCGCCCCGCACAGCCGCGGTCGCTGACCGACAGCAGGTCCCGCTCCTCGTCGGCGATCAGCGCCGCCGCCCGCTCGACCGTCTCCGGCGGTCCCGTGACCCTGTCGAGCCGCCAGACCTCGGAGTCGGAGACCGGACAGACCAGCGCCGTCGACCGCGCCTCGGGTGCGCCCGCGAGCGTGTCCATCAGCGGGTCGACCCCCGTCTCGTACGTCAGCGTGAAGACGAACTCCCGCATCTATTCCGAAGTTGTTCGGCCAGTAGCCAGTCAGTTTCGGTCGCGCTGTCGCGCCCCGCTCGTGCCGCGACCGGTCTCCGCCGTTGTCGTGTGCCAACGGTGGGTTGAGGGGACCGCCACGACTACCGGGTGTATGAGCGATACGCCCGCAGCCGAGCAGTCGATGCCGTGGTTCCTGAAAGCGATCATCCTCGTCGCGGTCCTCGTCGTACTGTTCATCGTCGCCGTGGACCTGTTGACGTTCGCGCAGTCGTTCTGAGCGCGAGCGCATCGGTCCGCTCGACCGGTCAGACCACGTCCAGCACGGCGACCGACAGCGCGACCTGTCCGAGGCCGGCGGCGATCATGACGACGGCCGCAACGCGTTCGAGCGCGCCCCCGTAGCGCCCGAGTGACCGCCAGGCGTCGACCCCCGCACTCGCCAGCAGGGTCACGCCGACCAGCGGCGCCGTCGCTGCGCCCGCATACGCAGCTAGCACCGCCGTCGCCCCCGCCGGCGGGAAGGTCAGCGCCTGCGCGACCACCCCGAGGAAGACCGGTACCACGCAGCCGGCCGCCGCGAGCGCGTACGCGCCGCCGAAGAGACCGAACCCGACCACCGAGTCGGGCCGGTTCGGGAGCGGGACCGTCGCCGACCCGCGGCCGGACAGCGCCGCCGCGCCGAACGCGACCAGCGCGAGGCCCACGAGCGGCTCGAACGCAGGCAGGAGCGACGTGAGCCGGCGTCCGAGCGCGTAGACGGCCCCCGCGACCAGCGCGAACGCGCCGAGCGAGCCGAGTGCGGCCGCGGCGGCCGCCGCTCCCGGTGCATCGTCGCCGCCGCGTTCGAGGAAGTACCCGACGTAGCCGGGGACGAGCGGGAACGCGCAGGGCGCGAAGAACGTCGCGACGCCGGCGCCGACCGCGAACCCCACCGCGCCGCCGAGCGCGCCCGTCATCCCTCCAGCACCGCCTCGAACGCCGACCGCAGGCGCCCGCCGGACGCGACTCCCGAGTGTCGCCACCGAACCACGCCCTCGGCGTCCGTCAGCACCAGGTACGGGAGGCCGTCGGCGTCGATCGCCGACATGACGGCGCTCTCCGGGTCGACTCCGACCGCCCAGTCGCCGTCGCGGCGCGCCCACCAGTCGGCGATGTCTGCCCGCGAGAGGCCGCCGCCGACGCGCTCGTTCGTCACCGAGACGAAGTCGAGGCGGTCCTCGAACTCCGGATACAGCGCCGTCAGCGTCTCCATCTGTCGGTCGCAGGGACCGCACCACGTCGCGAAGCAGTCCACGAGTGTCGGTCGGTCCGGGCGAGGGACTCGCAGTCGCCCGGCGTCGGATCCGGGCGCGTCGATCCCCTCGACGCGGACCGGCAGCCCGTCGCCGTCGTTGAACGGGCCGGCGCCGCCCAGCGCGAACACGCTGCCACCGGTGAGACTCACGCCCGCGATGGTCGCGACCGCCGTTCGCCGGTTCATGCCTCGCGGACCGCCGCCAGGTCGTCGATCAGTTCGTCCGGATCGGGCGATTTCGTCCGGTAGGCGCGTTCGACGTAGCCGTCGGCGTTGACCAGTATCGTCATCGCCGTGTGCGTGAACATGTAGCCGTCCGTCTCCGGCGGCTCGGTCCGCTGGAACGCGACGCCGAACGCGTCCGCGACGACCGCCTCTGCCCGCTCGGCGGAGGCCGGCCGGAGGAACTGCCAGTTTGCCGCCCCGAGCGCGACGTTTCGTTCGTCGGCGTACGCGCGAAGGCGGTCGGCGTCGTCGCGAGCGGGGTCGAACGTCACCGGGTAGAACCGCACCGCGTCGCCGTACCCCTCGTTCAGCGCGTGCGTCTGGACGTTCCGGAGCGTCCCGACCAGTACCGGACACACTGTCCTGCAGTGGCTGTAGAAGAACGTCAACAGCGCGGGGCGCTCGACCGCCCGGAGGTCGACAGTCCCGTCAGCGTGGACGGCCGGGAGGGACACGTCCGGCACCCGTTCGCCCCACGCGGGGTACGGCAGGTCGGCGCTCTCGAACTCCCGGTCCGGTTCGGACAGGACCACGTCGGGATTCCCGTCACCGGCTGCACAGCCCGCGACTCCCGCCGCTGCCGTCGACAGCCCGGCGAGATAGGTCCGTCGCCTCATGGGACGGTGAGAGGGGACTGATAACAATGAATGGAATGTTGTAGCACTCCAACGACGGCACAATACCAGACAGATGGTGACCCGGACTCCCGGTCCGTATCGACGAACGAAAGTCCCTCCACCTGGGGTGGAGCCCGTCATCTCGGGCCGGGCCGGTGTCGAACCCGCCGGACGGCGTCTACAACACTGCGACGCCGGCGGCGTACGCGAGTGCGAACGAGAGGCCGAACGACCCGGCCCACGCCCCCACCGTCAGGATGATTTTTCGGGCATCCACAGCCTCCCGACCGCCGACTGCCGCGCCGCTCCCGATGATGGCGCTGACGACGATCTCGTTGAACGAGACGGGAACGCCGAGCAGGACTGCCAGCTGCGCGATCAGGAACGAGGGGACGAGCGCCGAGATGGAGCGGCGCGGCCCGAGCGACGAGTAGTCCTGGGCGAGCGACTTTATCATCCGCGGCGCGCCCGTCCACGAACCGACAAGCATCCCGAGCCCGCCGCCGACGAGCACGGCGAACGTCGAGACCATCCCGACCTCGTCGAGTAGCGGGAGCAGCGGCCCGACGGCGAGGCCGACCTGACTCCCGCCCGCGGAGAACGCCACGAGCGAGCCGAGTGCGAGCAGCACGCGCCGAAGGCCACCGTGTTCGTCGCGACTGACATCCCACCAGACGGCCGCCGCAACGGCCAGCGCCGCGAGGCCCGTAATCCCGACCGCCGTCGCGATCCCGTCGACTGCTAGCACCCGCTGCCCGAGCCCGCGGACGGTTCCCGATGTGCTCCCCTCACCCAGGAAGCTGAACCGGACGTTCACGAGGACTGCCCCGACGAGCCCGGCGAGGACGGGAACACTGTACCGTTCGGGGACGCCGGGACGCGGAAGCAAGCTCGCGATGGTGAACGCGATACCGCCGCCGACGAAGGGGGTCAGCACCCAGACAGCGGCGATCTGCTGGTACTTCGACCAGACCGGCGTGCCGCCGAGGGCGAGGCCGACGCCGATGACGGCGCCGGTCACGGTGAACGCAGTCGCGATCGGATAGCCGGTCGTGATCCCGACCGCCATCAGCCCCGCGCCCAGCACGAGCACGAGGATGACGCCGGCGATCGGCAGGCTGATGCCGCCGACGAGGCCGCTCCCGACGGCTTCAGAGACGTTGCCGCCCTGTGTGACGGCGCCGGCGAAGCCGAAGATGCCGACCAGAAAAGCGGCTCGCATCGTCGCGATGGCGTTCGCGCCGACGGCGGGAGCGAAGGGGGTCGCGCCGCTCGACCCGGCGCCGATGACCCACGCCATGAACAGGCTGGCGAGCGCTGCACCGGCGAAGAGGGCGACGAGAGCGGGATCCATAGAAGCGGGTTAGTCTGCGCCCGTGGGGGCGGTATCTCGCGCGTGGTTCCGACTCCGCCAGTAGCCCTGGGCGTACGCGCCGAGGAACATCCCGGCGAGCGCCCAGAGGATCGTGACGTTGCCGACGCCGAGGCTCGCGTACGCCGCGCCCGGACAGATGCCCGAGAGGCCCCAGCCGACGCCGAAGACGGCGCCGCCGACCAGGACGTTCCTGTCGAACGGCTTCAGGCGCCGCTCGTAGGGGTCGCCCGTGAGCGGCGCGGCGTCCCGAATACGGGGCAACAGGGCGAACGCGATCCCGGAGACGATCGCAGCGCCGAACATCACGAACGGGAGGCCCAGATCCTCGAACTGGAGGAAGTTCAGCACGACCTCCGGGCGCGCCATGTGGCTGAACCCGAGCCCGAACCCGAACACGATGCCGCCGACGAAGACGAGCGGCTTGAACAGCGGGTGCCGGTCGCTCATGGGCTCACCCCCAGCGCGGCGACGACCTGTGCCGTCCCGATCGCGACGGTCAGGAACGTCAGGACGCCGGCCAGCGACGTCTTCGACGCCGAACCGACGCCGCAGACGCCGTGGCCGGACGTACAGCCCTTGCCGATCCGGGTTCCGATGCCGACCAGGATACCGCCGACGAACAGCCGCCACGGCTGGACGTCGGTCTGCCAGAGCGTCACGCCGGCGACCTCGTAGAGCTGGCCGGTCGTACCGGGCTCGTACAGCGAGCTCGTGACCAGGCCGGACTGGACGGTAGCGGCGAACGCCAGCCCGCCGAGGATGATACCGGCCGTGAACACGAGCCGCCAGTCCCGCGAGGCGACGTACTGCTGGAACCGGGACTGGTCGGAGACGTACGACAGCGTCGACTCCAGGAACGTGCTGGCCCCGGCCGGGATGCCCGTCCCGACGTATATCAGGACGGTCCCGAGGCCGACGAGCAGGCCGCCGACGGCGTACCGGCTGATCCCGTTCGGGAACAGGTCGGCGGCCGCCTGGAGCAGTACTGGGTCAGTGACCATCGGCGTCGTTAGTCACCCGCGAGCGAGTCCTGGCTGGCGGCGCAGTTGTTCGGCCCCAGTTCCAGAGTGAACGCTTCGTCGTCGTCGACGGCGTTCTGCCCGAGGTTCGTCGCGATGATGTCCTCGTAGTTGGCCGGCCGCGGCGGCATGTCCGAGAGGATCAGCTCGACGAAGTCGTCCTCGTCCATCCGTAGTGCGTCCATCTCCGCGACGAGCTCGCCGATGGGCGCGGTGTAGGTGCCGTCGGCGGCGGGTTCGGCGGCGTCGCTGAAGTGCGCGCCGCCGACGAGCGTGTCGTCGGGCAGCGCCAGGACGCGCTCTTGCAGCGACTCGTGGAGCATGCGCGCGGCGTCGGGCGCGCCCTCGTCGCCCTCTTCGAGGTCGGGGCGGGCGACGCTCTCGACGAAGAGCCCGTCGCCGGTCGCGAGCAGACTGTCGTCGACGAGGTACGAGGTCATCCCGGTCGTGTGGCCGGGCGTGTAAACGGTCTCGATGGTGGCGTCGCCGACTTCGAAGGTGTCGCCGTCCTCGGCCGTGGTCAACTCGTCGGCGTATGTGACGCCGCGGTCGACCGCTGCCTCGGGGACGACACCCTCGACGCCCTCGTCGTCGAGGTCACGCACGGCCGAGATGTGGTCGGCGTGGATGTGCGTGTCGAGCGCGTACTGCAGGTCGACGCCGAGGTCGTCGGCGTCGTCGAGATAGCGGTCGGTGAACGCACGCAGCGGGTCGATGACCGCTGCCTCGCCGTCGTCGTAGAGGAGGTAGCCGAGACAGCCCGAGGAGGGACGCTGGTACTGGACGAGTGTGCCAGCGCCGTCGTAGCGGTCGACTTCGACGGCCTCGTAGATGCTCGCCCAGCCGTTCATACCGTCTTCGAGATGGTTCACCTCGTAGCCCCGCTCCGCGAGCGTCCCCGCGACGAACTCGCTGGCGCCGCCCTTCGCGCACAGGACGGTTACCTCGCGGTCGTCGGGGATCTGGTCGAACACGTCCTCGTCGATGTCGTCCTCGAGGAACTGGAAGTACGGGACGTTGATCGACGTGACGTTCTCGCCGTCGATGCGCCACTCCTCGTAGTCCGAGCTCATCCGCGCGTCGAGCAGCGTCACGTCCTCGCCCGCATCGATGCGATCCTTCAGCGTCTCCGGGGCGACCGTCTCCACGTCGGCGTCCGGAGTCGGGAAGTCTTCTGCGTTCATGTCGTGCACCCCCATCTATCGGACGGACGTACTAAAGGGTTTGCATAGTATTCCACCTTCTGCACAATATAGAAATGCCCTTCGGATCTGGTGGGGGCGGTATATACGACTACACACCCGATGGTGGGGTGATTGCGATTTCATCCATGGCCCAGTAGTTTGCGGACGCCACAAGAATCGGCATTCTTTTAACCACGGAGCCAATATTGTGCGTTAGCTCCAAGACGGACCAACGGAGCGGACACAACAATGAGTGCAGAATACGACATCGCGGAGACGCTCGACGTGAAAGGCGCATCGTGCCCGATGCCGGTCGTCAAGACCAAATCGGCGATCGACGACCTCGGCGCCGACGAGGTCCTGGAGGTACTCGCGACGGACTCGGGCAGCATGAGCGACATCGACGGCTGGGCCGACGGCACGGACGGCGTGGAACTGCTCGCGCAGGAGGAGAGCGGTGACGTGTACAAACACTACGTGCGCAAGACGGAGTGAAGATGAGCACGGACACGTCAGACACGACAGCCGAGGACGCCCCCGACGCGGCCGAGGGTGACGCCCCCTCCCGCGCGGAGCTGGCCGCACGCGTCGCCGAACTGGAGGAGTCGCTCGCCGAGGCGGAGGCGAACGACGACACGAAGAAGATGTCGATCATCGCGACGAAGGGGACGCTGGACATGGCCTACCCGCCGCTGATCCTCGCCAGCACCGCCGCCGCCTTCGGCTACGAGGTGACGGTCTTCCACACGTTCTGGGGACTGGACATCCTCCACGAGGAGCGCTCGAAGGACCTCAAGCTCAGCTCCGTCGGCAACCCCAACATGCCCGTGCCCAACGCGGTCGCCGCCCTGCCCGGGATGGATCGGGTGACGACGAAGATGATGGAGAAGAAGATCGACGACAACGATACCGCCACCATCGAGGAGCTCCTCGAGACGAGTCTCGACATGGGCGTCGAGTTCCAGGCCTGTCAGATGACCATCGACCTGATGGACTACGACGAGGACGACTTCTACGACGGCGTCACCACTGGCGTCGGCGCGGCGACCGCCCTGCAGGACATGGCCGACGCCGACATCCAGCTCCTCGTCTAAACTCCGATGAACGAACTCGAAGGCCCGGTTCCACAGGTCGTCGATGCCGTCGCGGAGGCAGAGGGCGTCGAGCCAGCCACACTCGACCCGCCGCTAACCGAGGTCGTCGACCCGGACGCGCTCGAAACGTTGATCGAAGATTCGACGACGTCTGCCCTCGAAGTTCGATTCGCGTATCGCGGTCACGATATCGTCGTCGACGACAGCGGTCGCGTACGGGTCGACTGAAGCAGACGGGACATCTCTCCGATAGCGGTATCCACCGACGGCCACTCCAGCAGCGCCGTCCGATTTCAACGAGTAGTCTCTGAGAAACTATCGTAGCAGGGGCAGCGGAGAACGGTGGTCGCGTTAGGGCCACTCCGATTCGAGGGCGTCCAGCAGGCGCTCGACCTCGGCGTGCGTGTTGACCGCGTGGACAGACGCGCGGACGGCATCGGGCGTCGGCAAGGCACGAACGACGATTCCCTCCGACGCGAGTCGGTCGACCGTCGCTTCGGGGTCGTCCACGTCTATCGTCACGAGACCCGACTCGGGATCCGAGGGACCGAGAAGTCGGTCGTCGGGGACGCCATCGGCCAGTTGACCGGCCAATTGCTGGCTCCGGTCGGCGATACGCTCGACCCCCACCTCGTCGATAGCGTCGATGGCCTCGGCCAGAGCGACGTGCGGAGCCGGATTGGACGACCCGACCTCGAATCGACGGGCTCCGGCCGCGAACTCGTAGGGGTCCGCGGTCGGGGTTTCGACGCTCCGGTAGCCGACTGTGGCGGGCCGGAGCGCTTCAGCGGCGGTGCGGTCGACGTAGAGGAAACCGCCGCCCCACAGCCCCAGCAGCCACTTGTGGCCGGCCGCCGCGACGGCGTCGGCCCCCCACTCGCCGACATCCATCGGGAGCTGTCCCGGCACCTGCACGGCGTCGACGAGCGCGAACGCGCCGGCGTCGTGGGCGATATCTACGAGGTCGGCGACGGGCAACCGGGTGCCGTGCGTCCAGGTCACGGCGCTGAAACACGCCAGCCTCGCTCCGTCGACGGCCTCGGCGAAGGCGTCGAGATCCACACGGCCGTCCGCAGTCTCGACGACGCGAACGTCGACGCCCTCCTGTTCCAGGCGTTGCCAGGGAAGTGTCCCGGCCGGGTGTTCGAGGTCGGTCCGAACGACAGTATCGCCGGGCTCCCAGTCGATGGCGTTCGCGACGGCGTTGATGCCCGCTGTCGTGCTCTCCGTGAGCGCGATCTCGTCGTCGGCCGCACCGACGAAGGCAGCGACGCGCTCTCGCACCCGGTCGTACGCGTCGAACGCCACCTCGTAGGGGTCGTTTCGCGTGCTCGTCTCGTACTCGTGGGCCCGCACGAACTCGTCGGCTGCCTCGACGACGTACTGCGGACTCGGGCCGTGGGCACCGAAATTCAGGTAGACGTCCTCGTGCAGGGCGGGCGTGTCGGCGCGGAGTTCTCTGGGATTCATTTCGGTCTCCGCGAATTAGTCACTGTACCGGCCGATCAGTTCCCGGAGCGACTGTTCGGTCTGGCCGCCGCGGAGCCGTTTCACCGGCTCACCGTCCACAAACAGGACGAACGTGGGCGTGCTCTGGGCACCGAACTCGATCGCAGTTTCGAGGTTCGATTCGATGTCGACCGTCAGGACCGTCGCGTCCGTGTCGACGGCGATCGTCTCGAGAACCGGCTCCATCCGTCTGCAGGTGCCACACCACTCCGTGTAGAACTCCACGAGCGCGACGCTGCTGTCTTCGACGACCGCTCCGATGTCGTCATCGCCGAGCGAAACCACGCTGTCGGTCTCTGCTGTCTGTGTCGCCATTATCTTACTGTACGCCCCGCATGTTTAATAGTATTGGGGTTGATGCACAATACAACCCTCCGCGGACGGGGGCCGTCGGGATCGAGCGGTAGAGTGCCCGAATCGGGGGAAACTCATCAGTCCGTCTCCCCGGGGGACCGGTCACGGCCGATCGCGCCTGCAAGCGCCAGCAGGTAGCCCAGTCCGTACTGGACATCTGGGTCGCGTACTCCGCGAAGCAGGCCGAGGGTTCCGACCTGCTCGGGGGGATTCCGCTCCGCTTTACCGACACTCTCCAGCAGCCGTTCGAGGCCGTCACGAGTATCGTCGTCGGACGCGGTCTGCGCGACCTCCCCGAGCGCGGCGCCGGTACCGGCCAGTGACGTGACCATCTCGTCGTCGAGCGCCGCGGTCGCGAGCGACCCGACCTCCGCGAGTTCGGCCAGCTCGTCGAGGGTGCCGCTGCGCTGGAGCGCGAGCAGCGTGTCGAGTGCCTCCCGCAGTTCGTCCCCGTTCTCCCCGACCGTCTCGGCGAGCGCCACGGTCTCGTCGGTCGCCAGCCCGTCGGCCGACTCCGCCAGCGTCGACCCCGTGGCCGAGAGCTCCCGGACCATCTCGTCGTCGAGTGCGCTCTCGCCCAGCGAGAGCACGTCCAGGAGCTCGTTGACCGCGTCGAGGTGGTCCACGAACTCGGCGACCGCCTCGGGGTTCTGTTCGATCGCCGCCTCCAGCTCGGACCGCTCGGGACTCTGCTGGTCGGACATGGTCAGAGCAGTCCCCGTGCAGTCAGCCAGTAGGACTCGTTGTACGCCAGCTTCGACCAGTGGAGTTTCTCCGAGGGCGGCGCCGGCGACGGCGGAGTCTCGTAGTCGAACTCGACGAACGAGGCCGCGTCCATTCCCGTCTCGATGAAACACAGCGTCTTGCCGTCGTAGGTCGCCGTGGCTGGACGACCGCGGATCTCGCTGGCGAGGCGCTGGCCGACGACGCCGGCCTGGTAGTGGGCGACGCTCCCGGCGTTCGGGACGCCCGTCGCGGCCGTATCCCCGAGCGCGTAGACGTTTTCGGCGGCCTCGGCTTCCAGCGTGTGCTTGTCGACGTCGACCCAGCCGTCGTCGCCGAGCCCCGCCTCCTCGATCAGGTCGACGCCGCCGTGGGGCGGGATCGTCACGAGGAGGTCGTAGTCGAGTTCGGTCCCCTCCATCGACGTGACCGTCTCCGTCTCGGGGTCGACCGACTCGGCGTTGAAGAACGTCTCCACCCCGATGTCGCGTTCCTCCATGATAGGCCGGGCCCACTCGGCGATGTGGGGGTTGCCGTGGACGCGCTGGACCGGATACGTGTAGGTGATGTCGACGTCTTCCCGCAGGCCGCGCTCGCGGAACCAGTCGTCGGCCATGAAGACGAACTCCAGCGGCGCCGCCGGGCACATATGGGCGGTTCCGATAACACTCAACACGAGGTCCCCCTCAGTGAACTCGAGCAGTTCGTCGCGCAGGTCGGTCGCACCCGACTCGCTGTAGTAGTCGTGACCGCCCTCCGCGAGGCCGGGGATCTGCTCGGGCTCCAGCGTCGACCCGGTCGCCAGCACGAGGTAGTCGTACTCGATCGGCGAGGTGGCTCCGTGGAACCGGAGTCGCTGGCCGTCGGTGTCGATGTCGGTCACGCGGTCGATCCGGATGTCGACTGCGTCGTCGACGAGTTCGCCGAGGCGACGCCGACCGTCGGCCGGTTCGCGCTTGTCGAACGGCACGTACAGCCAGACCGGTTTGTAGACGTGGTCGGGGTCGTCGTTGACCAGCGTAACGCGAACGTCGCCGGCGTCGAGTTCCGAGTCGAGCCGGTCGGCGAGGTCGTTCGCGAGGACGGTCCCACCGGTCCCGCCCCCGACGATGACGACGTGCTCGGTCATGCTTTCTCCACGTAGAACGCGCTGTGGTCGTCGCGTTCCTCGACCGCGAGTAGTTCGTTGCCGGCTTCCTCGGCCCACTCTGGCACGTCGGTGAGCGATTGTTCGTTGTCGCTCAGCAGTCGGATCACGTCCCCCGACTCGGCGCCCCGGATCGTTCCGATGAGGTCCATCAGCGGGCCGGGACAGGCTGCGCCTCTGGCATCGACGGTATCGTCAGGCTCGATGTCGGTCATGGATGTCTCACAGGCGGCAGTTGGGAACGGGCAGTATTAGTATTGTGTGTTCATTCCAAGATTCTGAAAATCCATGGAGTGGTTATCGGGTGGTAATCGGAGAACCGCGGGGAGAGTTGTGCGACTACCGTTCGAACACGAGCGCGTAGTGGTACGGCGGCAGCTCGACCCGGCGGTCACGCTCGAAGGGAGCCGCCGAGAGCACGGCCTCTTCCGTTTCTCCCGGGGTCATCCGAAGCTCCGTCGGGGGTCCCCGACGTTCACCGCCGACGGTCGTCGTCTCGCGCGGGCGGTCGTGCCAGTTGACGACGACCAGGCGCCCGCCGGATTCGACGGCCTCGAACGCTTGCTCGACGAAGTCCGGCTGGTCGTCGACGCCGTGGAACGTGTTTGCCACGACGAGCGTGGTAACTGGTTCGGGGATGACGCCGGTCAGGTTCCGGGCGTCGCCGCGGATCGGGATGACGTTCTCGATGTCCTGCTGTTCGGCGAGCTCATCGAGTTCGTCGAGAAGTGTCTCGTCCAGGTCGACCGCATACACTGGCTCGGACTCGGCGATGCGAGCGGCCGGGAGCGCGAAGTAGCCGCTCCCACAGCCGACCTCGGCGACCGACTCGCCGGACGCGAGTCCGAGGTCCCGGAGCGTCGCACCGGGCGTCGGCCAGAGTCTGCTCCACCAGTCCCAGTCGGGCTGCCCGGTGTTCTGGAACCGATCCATCGCTACCGGGAGCCCGACGTGTCGACCCCTATCAGGCGGTACAGGAGACAGACCCGGACGAGCCCGGTGCCGACGAGCACGAGACCCAGCAGCGTCAGAACCGCGCCGGCCGCGAGGCCGAAGCCGAGCAGGTCGCCGAGCGACGCGAGTCCCACGGCCGCGAGTGCGATGCCGGCGGCGATCCGGACCACTCTGTCCGTGGCACCGATATTGTTCTTCATACCCAACAGTACACAACACAGAAACCTAAGTCTTGCCCGGAGCGGGCCGCCCGCGATCCGCTCGCTCCGCCCGGCGGTCGTCCGGCGGGCCGCTACCGTTCGGTCGCCGACGCCCACGCCGCCGGCAGTCGCGCGTAGACGACCGCGTTGTCCACGAGCGCGTCGACGGTCGTGTACTCGTCGACGGCGTGGACGGTGTCGGTGCCGAACGCGAACTCGACGGTCGGGATATCGGCGTTACGGAGCGTCTTGGCGTCGCCGCCGCCGGTGGCGCTCCGTCGGAAGACGCGCTCGCCGCTCACCGACTCCGCGGTCGACGCCACCGCGTCGACGAGCGGGCTGTCTATCGGTTCGGCCGTCCCCACGCTCCAGGACACGTCCGTGATGGAGACGCCCTCGCAGTCGGCCGCACAGGACCTGATGTCGGCGAGCACTGACGACGTCTCCACGCCCGCCGCGAGCCGGACGTCGATCTCGGCGCGGGCCGACTGGGGGACGCTGTTGATCGCCTCCCCGCCCTCGAGCGTCCCCAGGTTGATCGACGGGTACGTGAAGAGATCGCGCGCGACCCCCCGGCCCATCGACGGCGCGTAGTACTCGACGGACTCCTCGACGACCGGTTCGACACTCCGGGGGATCTCCAGCCGGCGCTGCCCGAACCGCTCGCGGAGGGTCTCCACGGCCCCGTAGAGTCGGTCGATCGCGTTCTCACCGAGCACCGGCCGCGACCCGTGCGCTGCGTCTCCGGTGGCTTCGAGCGTCAGCCAGATGCTGCCCCGGTCCGCGACCGTGACGGAGTGGCGACCCTCCTCACAGGTCGGCTCACCGATCACACACGCGTCGGCATCGAGTTTCCCGGCCTCCAGTAACGCGGGTAGCCCGGCGTCACCACCCACTTCCTCGTCGCTCACGAACGCGAACAGGAGGTCGACGGGCGGATCAGTGTCGGTGGCTGCGAAGGCTCGAATCGCGAACAGCATCGACGCCACGGCGCCTTTCATGTCGGTCGCGCCGCGACCGTAGACGCGGTCGTCCGCGCGCTCGCCGAGCGGATCGCGGGTCCACGCGTCTGTGTCGAACGGCACCGTATCGAGGTGCCCGTTGTACAGCAGCGTGCGGTCGGACTCGCCGGGGACACGGACGAGGAGGTTCGGCTTCGCGGGGTCGGCCGCAAAACGCTCGACATCGACCGAAAGCGGTTCGAGGAACTCCTCGATCTCGATGACGATCTCGCGCGTGTCGCCGGGCGGGTTCGACGTGTCGATCGCGAGGAGGTCGAGGGTCAGCGAGAGCAGTTCCTCGCGGTGGGCCCGCACGTGCTCGGGGGGAGTCGTGTCGCTCATTCGCTCTCAAACTCCCCCTCGAGAACTTTCGCCGCCGTGAGAATCGGGTCCCAGACGGGGCTGAACGGCGGCGCGTACGCCAGGTCGGCGTTCCGGAGCTCGGTCACCGTCAGGCCCGCCCTGAGGGCCGTCGCGACCGTGTCGATGCGCTTCGCGCCTTCCCGGCCGACGACGCTCCCGCCCAGCAGCCGACCGGAGTCGCGGTCGGCCAGCAGCGTGACGGTGAGCTCGGCACCGCCCGGGTAGTAGTGGGCTCGCGTCGGCGCCGATATCGTGACCGAGACGGGGTGGAAGCCGGCGTCCCGGGCCCGCTCCTCGTCGAGGAGTCCAGTTCGGGCGGCCCCGAGGTCGAACGCCTTGACGATGGCCGTCCCGGCGATCTCGCCGACCGGCTCCGGACTCCCGGCGACGGTCCCCCCGATGGCGCGACCGGCGCGGTTGGCTGTCAGCGCCAGCGGGACGTGGTCCGGCTCGCCGGTCACGACGTGGCGCGCCTCGGCGCAGTCGCCCGCCGCGTAGACGTTCTCGTAGTTCGTCCGACCGTACTCGTCGGTCGCGATCGCCCCGGTCTCCCCCAGTTCGATGCCGGCGTCCGCCGCGAGGTCGGCGTTCGGTTCGACACCGACGCCGACGATCGCGACCTCGGCGGGGTGGGACTCGTCGTCGAGCGTGACGCGCTCGACGCGCTCGGCACCCTCGAAGCCCGAGACGGCAGTGTCGAGGTGCAGCTTGACTCCCTGCTCGCGGAGATAGTCCTCGACGACCTCGGCCACCGCGTCACCGAACGGCTGGAGGACGTGCGGCAGCATCTCGTAGAGGTGGACGTCGACGCCGTGTGCCGACAGCGCCTCGGCCATCTCGATGCCGACGTATCCGCCGCCGACAATCGCTGCGGAGTCGGGCGAGTGTTCGGTGACGTAGGTCTCGATGGCGTCGGCCTCGTCCATGTCGTGGATGGTGAACACGCCGTCGAGACCGAGCCCGTCGAACGGCGGTTCGATGGCGCTCGCGCCCGTCGCGACCAGGAGGTGGTCGTAGGGCTGGTCGAACGTCTCGCCGTCACCCTCGACGGTGACGGTTTCGGCCTCGGGGTCGATACCGACGACCTCGTGGCCGGTCCGGAGGTCGATATCCCGCTCGCCGCGGAACTCCTCGGGCGTCACGGCGACCAGGTCGTCCAGGTCCTCGACCTCGCCCTTGACGTAGTAGGGCATCCCGCAGGCGGCGTAGGACACCCACTCGCCCTTCTCGAAGACGACAACGTCCAGTTCCGGGTCTTCGCGCCTGGCCTTGCTCGCGGCGCTCATCCCCGCGGCGTCACCGCCGATGACCACGAACGTGTCGCTCATAGCCGTAGGTTCGACTGGCTCGAACTAAAGTATTTCGCGAATTTCACAATACCGGGAACGGGGGCTCGACCGCCAGTCTCAGGTATCGAGGCGATCCCGCCCGAGGTATCGTCGAAGGTCACAGACCAGCCGGTTCGGCGACTGCGTCGTCCGCACGGTCGAACAGCGCCGCGAACAGCTTTCGCTCCGCGGCGCGGAGGTGCTGAGTGAACGTCGACTGGTTGATCCCCATCGTCGCTGCGACTTCCTCGCCGCTGGCGTCGCGCGGCCACTCGAAAAAGCCCGCGAAGTAGGCCGTCTGGGCGGCCTCCAGCTGGCGGTCGGTCAGCGACTCCTCGAAGGCGGTCCGGAGTTTCGTCTCGGCGGCCGCGTCGGGTTCGCACTCGCGCTGGGCGACCAGGTCCAGTTCCGGATACGACGACTGCACGGCCTCGACGACCGACCGGATATCGTTGGACCGGGCGATATCGGCGACGAGACGACCGTTACCCTCGGTAACCGTCTGCGACTGGACGGCTGCACCGTACCGGGCCAGCGTCGTCACGACGGCGTCGTCGAGAGTCAGCCTGACGCCGCACCGCTCGTCGCCGTCGCACAGTACTTCGGCCCGTTCGATCCCCGGAGCGTCGCCGGCGTGAGCCGAGACGGCGTCCGGTTCGCAGCCCCTCACGGAGACGTAGGCGGCACAGTCGCCCTCCTCGTCGTCCCCGACCCGGTCGAGTTCGACCGTGCACTCCAGCGCCGACGCCAGCGAGACCAGCGGGTCGTCCGTCCCGTCGAGCCGGAACTCGAGGCGAGTTACCTCGTCGGACGCGAGCGTCCGGCGGTTCTCGGCCGCGTTGATGGCGTCCCCGACAGCCAGCCCGAGCTCGGCGAACACCGACCGATCGATGGCCTCGAACGCGCCGTCCGTCCCGGCCTCGACGAACAGCGCGCCGTAGTCGGCGTCCTGATACGATAACGGGACGACGACGCCCGCGGCCGCTGCGGGGTCGTCGACGGGCGCCCCACCGTCGTCGACGAATGCCGGTCGCCGCTGTTCGAGGACCGTACCGGCGACGTCACGGTAGGTCGACGAGCCGTCGAGGCGTGCTTCGACCGCCTCCGGGTCGACGCCGGCAGCGGTCCGGACCGCGACGTCCCCGTCGACGAGTCTCCGGGTGCCGACCCAGGCGGCGTCGAACAGATGCGATGACGCGAACCGGTCGCAGAGCGCCCGCTCTACTTCGCGCCGGTTCGACGCCGCCACCAGCTCCCGGTTGACGTCCCGGATGACCTCGTTCGTGTTGTTCAGCCGCTCGAGGCGGTCGTTTTGCTCCTCGATCCGGAGCTGTCGCTCCTTGCGCTCGGTCACGTCCCGCTCGACCGCGACGTACCGCTCGACCGTCCCTCCCTCGTCGGTGATCGGCGCGACGGTCGTGTCGACCCAGCACAGCTCCCCCGACTTCCGACGGTTGACGATCTCGCCTTCCCAGACGTCGCCCGAGGATATCTGCTCCCACAGTTCCGTATAGAAGGCTTCGTCGTGCTCCCCGGACTGCCACAGGCGCGGGTTCTCGCCGACGACCTCCTCGGGGCCGTAACCGACGACGCTCTCGACCGCCGGGTTCGCGTACTCGATGGTCCCGTCGGGGCCGGTCAGGAAGATGGCGTGACCGGCGTGCTCGATCGCCTTCCGGAACCCTCTGAGACGCTCGGTGACGCGCCGCTCCTCGACGACGTAGCTCGACAGGTAATACACGGTCAACAGCGCGAGGACGCTGACCGCAAGCCCCGGAAGCTCCTCGACCGGCGTCGTCGAGTTCCGGGCGGACAGCAACTGACGGGTGGCCATCAGCGACAGCATCACCGTCAGGAACCCGAACCGACGGTCGCTGCTCCGGGCGAGCAACACCAGCGAGTACCCGACCCCGGCCAGCCTGAGGATGACGGACGCGACGAGGACCCCGTTCACGAGCGTCCACCTCCGACGACGGGTCGGGCGTGTCGGTCACCGAGCGCGGTCATAGCTCGAACTTGTTCGCACCACCTCGTATAAGCCCTCGGGCTTTCCCAGTCGCTGGGACGCGGTCCAGCGGGCGACCGGCACGGGCCCGTTCCCGGCGTTCCAAACAGTATTGGGTCGGGAGTTATCCCCCGCTTCGGGCCCGTCCGGCGGGGCAAAGAGTATCGGTACCACGCTCACCTCCCCGGCTCGTGTAGGTCTACGCGTATGCCTCAGTTCGACCGGCCATACGGACGCGGCCCGACGTGCGGGTGGTACCGATGAGCGGCGCGAGCGACGACCGGCTGCCGGGCGTCCCGGACGTGGGCGCCGCCGACCCCGACGCGATGGTCGACGCCGAGGCGGCCGATCCCGGGGACGAACTGTCGAAGACCGACCACGACACGGATCTCGGGATCGCGATGGCCGAGGACGCCAAGCGCGTCTCCCGGGGCGAACTGTCGGCCGAGGAGTACTGGGAGCGATACGACGAGGCCGCCGAACGCGAGTTCGGCGACGCCTATCGCGAGACCCCCAACCCGTCGATCGAGAGCGGCGACCAGACGATCGCCGACGAGACCGCGGACTCGCTGGGCTGTTCGGTCGGTTCGATGGACTCGGTCGCTTGCGAGCTCTCCGCCGACGGAGACGGGGCCGACGCGACCGGCGACGGAGCGGACGGCGACGAGCGCTGGGGAATGGTCATCGACCTCCAGAAGTGCGTGGGGTGTGACTCCTGTACGGTCGCTTGTAAGGCCGAGAACCGGACGCCGCCGGGCGTCTCCTACAACGTCGTGATGGAGGAGGAACACGGCGAGTTCCCGGAGGTCACGCGGACGAACGTCCCCCGGCCCTGCATGCAGTGCGAGAATCCGCCGTGCGTGCAGGTCTGTCCCGTCAGCGCGACCTACAAGATGGACAACGGCGTGGTCAACGTCGACTACGACCGCTGTATCGGCTGTCGGTACTGCATGATCGCGTGCCCGTACGGGGCGCGCTATTTCGACTTCGGCGAGAACTACGACGACGAGGTCGACGAGGCCGGCGAGGTGACCAGCCCCGAGTACGGCGTCGACCGCGGGAAGCGCGAGGGCGACGAGTCGCCGGTCGGCAACGTCCGCAAGTGTAGCTTCTGCACGCACCGCCTGGAGCGCGGCGAGGAGCCGGCCTGCGTCGAGACCTGCGTCGGCGACGCCCGGAACATGGGCGACCTCGACGACCCCGACAGCGAGGTCGCCGAGATGGCCGACTCCTCGCGGGCGTTCCAGCTGAAAGAGAGCGAGGGGACCGACCCCAACGTCTACTACCTCAAGTGACCATGGCGACCGAACACTCGCGGTTCGAGTTCGACCCCGGGTTCGTCAGCGACCGCCTGCGCGTCGCCTGGTACGCCGTCCTCGGCGCGCTCCTGCTCGTCGGCGGGTACGCGATGTACCTGCGGATCACGCAGGGGATGGCGAGCACCAACCTGACGAGCACGACCCCCTGGGGCGCCTGGGTCGCCTTCTACATCTACTTCGTCGGCCTCTCGGCGGGGGCGTTCCTCGTCAGCACGCTCGCGAACGTCTTCGGCGTCGAGGCGATGCACCGGATCGACCGCGACGCGCTGTTCGCGGCGATCGTCAGTATGGCCGTCGCGCTGCTGTTCGTCTGGACCGACCTCGGCCGGATGGACCGGATGTACCACCCGTTCGTCTGGCGGCAGTTCACCTCCGCGCTCTCCTGGGAGGTCCACGCCTACGTCGCCTACATCGGCGTGCTCGTGACCGAGCTGTACTTCTCGATGCGCTACGACCTCGCCCGCGTCGCCGAGCGCGGGTCGGGACTGCGCGCCCGACTCGCTGCCCTCCTGACGCTGGGTCGCCGGGCGACGACCGAGGCCTCCCGGACCACCGACCGGACCTGGCTCACGCGAGCCGGGATCGTCGGCATCCCGCTGGCCATCTTCATGGTCCACGGCGGGACGGGCGTCCTCTTCGCCGTCTCGAAGGCCCGCCCGTACTGGAACAGCGGGCTGTTCCCGGTGATCTTCATCGTCTCGGCGGTGCTCTCCGGGACGGCGCTGGTGATGCTGTTGTACGTTCTCCGGACGAAGCTGTTCGACGACGAGCCCGTCGACCGGGACCTGCTCGACCAGCTCGCGAAGCTGCTGGCGGCGTTCGTCGTCGTCGACGTGGCGCTGACCGCCATCGAGGCGCTGATCGCGATCGTCAGCTTCCACCCCCACGTCGTCGAGACCTGGCAGATCATCGCGTTCGGCGAGATGTCGTGGTCGTTCTGGTGGTTCATGGTCGGGTTCGGGTGGGTGTTCCCGCTCGTCATGCTCTCGAAACGGGAGTGGCGACGCACGCCGTGGCTGATGGCGCTGGCCGGCCTCAGCGTCGTGATCGGGGTCGTCGCCGTGCGGTTCAACATCGTCGTCCCGCCGCAGATCCGCCCCGTCATGGAGGGACTGCCGCACGGTTCCTACTTCCCATCGGCCGTGGAGTGGGCGACCAGCGCCGGGATGATCGCGGTCGGACTGCTGCTGTACACGATCGGCGCGGAACTGCTGCCGCTGACGCCGCTCGACGGAGGTGACCACTGATGTCAACCGACGACACCACCGACGCAGACGCCGGAGGGACCGAAGACGAGGGACCGTCGCTCACGCGACGCGACCTCGTGAAGGCGGTCGGGGCCGTCGGCGCCATCGGCGCCGCCAGCGCCGCGACCGTCAACGTCGACACCGACGACCTCTGGACCGACGACACCGAACACTACGTCGGCGACGACCACGGCGAGTACGGCGCGAGCGACGTGATCCACACGACCTGCGGGCAGTGCAACACGTTCTGCCCGATCAAGGTCCGACTGGCCGACGACAGCGGGACCGGCGAGTACAGCTCGCTCGTCCGCAAGCTGGCCGGTAACCCGTACTCGTTCCTGAACACTCAGCCGTTCTCGCAGGTGCCCTACGACAGCGACCCCGAGGACGTGGCTATGGGCGACGTGGCGGGAAGCGGTACCGTGGACGCCGACCGGTGGTCGCTGTCGGGCGGCCGGATCTGCCTGAAGGGCCAGGCCGGCATCCAGACGGCTTTCGACAGCTACCGGGTGCGCAAGCCGATGAAACGCGTCGGCCCCCGCGGCTCCGGGGAGTGGAAGACCATCTCCTGGGAACAGGCGATCGGGGAGATCGTCGAGGGCGACGACGACCTGGGCCACCCCGGGTTACGCGATCTGTGGGGCTACGCGCCCGAGGACGAGGTGATGGACGACTGGGAGGCCGTCCAGTCCGGCGAGCTGGACAAGTCGGCCTTCGACGAGAAGTGGGGCGACGCGCTCATCGACACCGACCACCCCGACATGGGGCCGAAAGCAAACCAGATCGTCGACGTGGGCGGGTTCCGGCGCAACTTCATCCGGACGCGCCTGTGGCACCAGGGGCTGGGGTCGATCAACAGCGTCCACCACGCCGGGACCTGCGGCTTCTCCAGCGTCATGGGGAACGTCCGCTCGCACGCGGCCCGGAAGAAGCGCCAGTACCCCGACGTGGAGAACTGCGAGTACCTGCTGGTGTGGGGGACCAACCCAATGGTCGCCAACAAGGGACCGACGTGGCTCGCGCCGAAGCTGACCAACGCTATCGAGGACGGGATGCGGATGGACGTGGTCGACCCGAGGCTGTCGAAAACCGCCGAGAAGGCCGACACCTGGGTCCCGGTCGAACCCGGCGCGGACGGCGCGCTCGCGCTCGGGATGGCCCGCTGGATCCTCGAACACGACCGCCACGACGTCGAGTATCTCCGCAACCCCGCCGAGAGCGCCGCCGAGAGCGACGGCGAGCCGACCTGGAGCGACGCGACCCACCTCGTGCTCGTCGACGAGGAGGGGGGTCCCAAGGCCCGCGCCGCCGACCTCGGGCTCGTCCCGGCGGACCACGAACTGGCTGACGACTTCGTCGCGGTCGACGCATCGACCGGCGAGCCGCGGCCGGCCAGCGAGGTCGAGACCGGTGTCCTCGACGTGTCGCTGACCGTCGACGGAACCGCCGTCGAGAGTGTCTGGAGCCTGTACCGCGACCGGGTGTTCGAGCACACCGTCTCCGAGTACGCCGAGATGTCCGGCGTCTCGGCCGACCGGATCGCCGAGGTCGCCGACGAGTTCACGAGCCACGGCAAGCGGGCGGCGATCATGGCCTACCGCGGGCCGGCGAAACACACCAACGGGTTCTACAACACTCGCGCCATCGCGACGCTGCAGCACCTCGTCGGCAACTACGACTGGAAGGGGGGCCAGATCACGCCCTACGCTGGCTACAGCACGATGTCCGGCCGCTACGAACTCGGGCAGGTCCCCGACGGCCACTCGCCGTGGGGGATCCCGCTGCTGCGCGGCGGGGTCAACTACGAGGACACCACGCTGTTCGAACGCGACGACGGCTACCCCGCGAAGCGTCCCTGGTTCCCCGTCGCGCCGCCCCAGGCCACCCAGGAGCTGTACGGGAGCGCCGCCGACGAGTACCCCTACGGCGTCGAGGCGCTGTTCATCCGGCCGTACTCGAACAACCACGTGATGGCCGTCGCCGGCGGGGACCGGATCCCCGACATCCTCGGCGACCCCGACACGATCCCGCTGGTCGTCGCCTCCGACACGGTGATCGGCGAGACGAGCAAGTACGCCGACTACATCCTGCCGGAGCCGACGTACCTCGAACGGTGGGAGAACTTCGGCACGTACCCGAACAAGCGGCTGGCCGACGAGAAGATCAGCCAGCCGGCGGTCGAGGTGGTCCCCGACGCGCGGCCGTTCGAGGAGGTCCTGATCGACCTCTGGACGGAGCTGGACCTCCCCGGCGTCGGCGAGGACGCGATCCCCGACGCGGACGGGGAGCTGTGGCCGCTCGAGCGGGCCGAGGACTTCTACCTGAAGCTCGCGGCGAACATCGCCTACGACCGCGAACCCGTCCCCGATGCGAGCGAGGAAGAGATGCGGGTCTTCCGCGGGAGCCACGAGCAGGGGCTCGGCGACTCGTTCGACCTCGACCGCTGGAAGCGGGCCGTCAGCGACGAGGAGTGGGCGAAGGTCGTCACCGTGCTCAACCGCGGCGGCCGCTTCGAGGAACCCGTCGACGACTACGCCGACCGGTTCGCCGAGCACGGCCACGAGTACGACTACGCCGAGCGCTTCGACGACAGCAACGCCTACGACGGCGACCAGATGCGCTACAAGCTCGGCTCGCGCGTGGACTTCTACAGCGAGGTCGTGCCGAAGGGGAAACACTCCTACACCGGCGAGCGGTTCGACCCGCTCCCGCGGGTCGACGACGTCGAACACTACGACGGCGGCGTCCAGGCGCCGGTCACCGACGACGGCGACCCCGAGCGCCCCCTGCGGCTGATCAACTGGAAGCCCCGGACCCAGGGGATGCACCGCACCACGAACAGCCCGTGGCTCCGGGAAACCAGGCCGCAGAACCCGCTCTGGATCAACCCGCGCGACGCCGAGGAGCGCGGCGTCGAGAACGGCGACGAGGTCGTCATCGACGCCGGCCGACGCACCGCCGAAGGGGTCGCGATGGTCACGAATGGTATCCGTCCCGGCGTCGTCGGTGCCATGTGGGGCTGGGGTCGGTCCGGCGACGGCGCGGTCGAAGAGACCATCGACGGCGAGACCCGCGGCCCGGTCGAAGACGACGGCCACACGCCCTACCAGTTCGACGAACCGATGACTGAAGAGGCCGGACTGGCGAAGGGCCGCGACGCCGGGTTCGCGATCAACCACCTCCAGCCGCTCGACGAGGACCTCGGCGACACCGGCCTCTCGGACCTCGTCGGCGGGAGCAACGCCCAGTACGACGCCTTCGTCGAGGTCGAACGGAAGTGATCCCGATGGACGACGCCACCACCACGGCCGTGGGCGGTGAATCCGGTGGCGACGCCGACGCCGCCCGGGCGAGAGCGGCGGTGTACGGGCTGCTCGCCGCGGCGTTCGACGGCGACCACGAGACGCTCGCGGCCGCGCTCGGCGACGGGACCCTGACCGACCTCGTCACCCGGTTCCCGGGTGACGCGGACGGCGATGCGCTCGACCGCCCCGACCTCGACACCGAGGGGCTCCGGGTCGGCTACGACAACCTGTTCGTCGTCCCCGGTCCGCACTACGTCCCCCCGTTCGCGTCGGCCTGGGCCGACGACCCCAGCGAGGACTTCGAGTCCGACTCGCCGTACCACGACGCCGGGGCGGCGGGCGAACTGCTGGGCGACCCCGCCGCCGCGGCCGCGCGGTCCCACGCGGCCGTCGGCTTCGAACCCGAGCGCGGCGACGCCATTCCCGACCATCTCGCCGCCGAACTGGAGTTCATGCGCGCGCTCTGCGAGCGGGAGGCCGCCCTGCTCGCCGACGCGAGCGACGCCGCCGCCGAGGAGCTCGCAGCGGTCCGCGAGCGCCAGCGTGAGACGGTCGGGCGCCTCGGCTGGCTCGACGACTTTCACGAGACCGTCGAGGCCGAAGACGCCGCAGAGGGTGTCTTCGCGGCCCTCGCCCGACTCGCAAGGACCTTCGTCGCCTGGGACGCACGGAGCGGAATCGCCGCTCCAGACAGTGGCACGGTCCCGCCCCAGTGAGCGACCCCAAAACACAAGCGAGACCTGGCGGTAGCAGAAGCCGGGAGATGACCGACGCGGACGACACTGCCGAGTCGACGCGATCGCACTGGTCGTTGCTGGGGATCGGCGGCGCGTTGAGCCTCTGCTGTCTCGTCGCGGCCCCGGCGTCGACCGGCGCGGCCGGCGCCGTCGCTGGCGGCAGTACTACCGCCGTCCTCGGTGGGAACCTGGTCCAGATTCTCGTGACGGCCGTGACCGTCGGTCTCCTGGCCGGCTTCGTCCGGCTTCGGACCGGCGGCGAGTGAACGGTCAGCGGCCACACGCCTCACAGCGCCGTCGCTGATAGTAGAGCAGTCCGCCGAAGGCGGCGACGCTCACGGCGCCGAGCGCCGGTCGCAGCGGGTCGAAGTACGTCATCAGCGCCGAGGAGCTGAACAGCGCCAGCAGCACGGCGTTGCATATCGGGCACCCGAACGCCAGGAACCCGCCGACGATGCCGCCGGCGGCGTAGCGGTCTCCGATCGGGTCGTCGGTCAGCGACCGCTGGTAGACGAAGCCGGCGGCGAACGCCGCCGTAGCGACCAGGAAGAGGTAGTCCGCCGGGGTACGCCCCACCATTCGAACGTACAGGGGGTTCGGGATCAGCCCGGTCACGACCCCGAACAGCAGGAAAGTCCCGACGCCGACGCCGGCGCTCCTGGCGAGTCGGGAATACGGGAGAGCCGTCACTGTCCCACCTCCCGTCGTCGAGTGCTATTCGTTCGGTCGTCCGATGCATTCCACGTCTCGATCATCTGTCGTCGGTTGTTCCATCGCGTCAACTACCCCGGCGTAAACGCCGGGGCTTGTCGGTGAACTCCCGTTCAAGCCGAAACTTCGGCGGACGTAAACTCGTCGCTCACGTTCAACGTTCCCGACTTTAGGGCCAGTTGACGGTTGGCCCGTCCGCTCGGAGACTTCTGCCCCGCGCGGACGTGTTTGATTCCAATATTCTTCGCCGCATTGTAGTCCGCGTGAACCTCGTAGCTACACTTCTGGCAACAGAACCGTTCCTGCTTGGGGCGGTTCCCGCGTTCAGTGTGACCGCATTTCGAACACCGTTGGGACGTGTACGTCGGGTCCACCTGTTTGGTTCGGATGCCAAACTCGGCGGCTTTGTACTCGACGTACTCGTAGAGCCGCCGGAACGCCCACGCGTGGAACGCTTTCGCGCCCGACATCCGCTCCCGAATATCGGTCAGGTCCTCGAAGGCAATTGTCGAACAGTCGTGCGTTATCGCCTCTTGAACGAGGGCCTTCGATATGCGGTGAAGATAGTCTTCCGCCCACCGGCTCTCCCGGTCGCCTATCGAGTCGATAGTGTGGTGAGCCGATTCCGTCCCGGTCTGTTGGAGTGAGCCACGAATCTGCTCGTATTCGCGGCGTCGGTGGTTGAGGTATCCGCTGGACCACAAACGGCCCGTTGAGGTGGCGGCTATCGTCTTCACGCCGAGGTCTACGCCGAGGACCGTCCCGCCCTCGGCTTCCTGCTGCTCGTCGTCTTTTGCTACGCCGACGTGAAGGTAGTAATCGCCATCGCGGTAGTGCAGCGTCGATTCCCGAAGTTCCCACTCGTCGTTTCGCAGGTACGTTGTCTGGGGGTTCTCGCCTTCCGGCGGGAGAACGTACTCGGCTTTCACACGCCCATTGACCGCCGCGAGCGTACAGTGGTCGTCACGGTACGTGACCGCGTTCTTGTTGTAGACGACTGTGTTCGCGGTGAACGTCGGTTGCGTCGCGTACTTCCCGTTCTGCCATGCCGAGGTGACGCCCCTCACTGAGTCCGCCGCATAGTTACGAGCGGCACAAACGAGATCGGCATTCAAACCATCGGTGGCTTCGCGGACCTGCTGGTACGTGAGTTCGTGGAGTTTCGTTTTCGACGTGATGACGTAGCCGTCGTCGTCGCGCTCGAAAGCGCGGTCTGCGACCAGTTGGGCGGCTTGACGGAACCGTTCGGTGGTTTCGCGGAGGTCGTCGTGCCGCTCTTGGGGAATGGCTAACTTGACAACGACGGTACGCCGTATCACAATCCCATATGCAACGGAAGCTATCATAAATGTTTGGGAGTTAGACGGCTGTATACGGCGGTTGCGTAGTGGGAATTACGCGATTCCCGCCCGGCCTAAAGGCCGAGATTCCCTCGCTGAATTAAGATGGTTACGTCGGGTCGATCGAGCACGTCCGCGGATCACCCGCGCGCCCGAGGAAAAAGAGGAGCAGGACGATACCGCCCACGCGGAGAAGGTTGCCGTCGTACGGTAGCGCCGCCATGGCACCGACGAACCCCAGCGCTCCGAGCACGCCCGCACCGCAGCTCGCACAGCCGGCGGCGACCACTCCGGGCAGGACGCCCACGATGGTTGATGCACCTCGGCGACGCGCACGGCCGACCAGCGCCAGCGCGTTGGTCGTCGCGATACCGGTCAGGACCGCGTATCCAGTGACCAGAACGAGACCGACCGCCCCAGTGCTCAGGTACACTTCCCGGGTGAGTGCGCTGACCGCGTAGACGACGTCGCCCGGGTCGTTCGCGAGCACCTGGACCGAGAACTGAGGGAACGAACTCAAGACCAGGACGACGTACGTGACGGCCGTCCCGGCGGCGGTCATCAGCAGCCGTCGATCGGACGTGAGCGGGTACGCGAGCGCGCCGCGGAGGCTGCGAGCCCAGTCGCGACTCGCGATGGTCCGTCTCACGCTCACGATTCCATCACCCGGTCGATGGCGTCGGCGAAGTTCTCGTAGGGGTGGGCCCCGACAAGCCTCCCGGCAGCCCCCGACTCGCGATTGTAGATAACGAAACCCGGTGTGCCCTGAATCCTCGCCTCGCGGGCTACGTCGAGGTTTGGACCCATGCTCTCCCGAATCGAATCCCCTCGCTCCTCGCGGCAGGTATCGACCGAGGATACGTCCACACCGTCTACCCGCTCGGTGACCCTGGTAAACGCATCCTCGTCGGCCCAGTCCGTTCCGGAATCGGGCTGTTCGTCGAACGCCGCCGCGTGCCAGCTCCAGAACGCGGCGGGGTTGCTGTCGGCGACCTGCGACCACACGCAACGCCCCCAGACTGCCGCTGGCATCGAGTACTGTCCGATGTTCGGATAGGAGAGCGCCACCAGGCGGGCGTCGCCGGTGTCGAGGTAGTTGCGGCCGACATCGGGGAGCGTCTCCGTCTCGAACTTCTTGCAGAACGGACACAGATAGTCCGTCCAGTAGTAGATGTCCACCGCAGCGTCGCGCTCGCCGGCGATCGGTCGCCCTGCGAGTTCGACGCCGAAGTCCGTCGTCGCAGTGCTGCCGTGAGAGGTAGCCGGAACGTAGCGCTGCCCACTCGGTTCAGGCTGTGACGCGACGTACGCGACACCGCCCCCGAGTGCAAACACCCCGCCGCCAGCGAGAAGGGCGCGTCGGCGAGTAATATTGCCCTTGCGGTCCATTGTTACCCAATACCACTGCTCGTCGTCTGAAAGACGTTGCGGTCCCCTATAGAGGCTGGAAATAACCGGGTCTACGCCGCGTTTTCGACTGTCTCAATCAGCCATAGGTACCCGTTCGAACCGCATCGACTTATATTTTTGTGTATTTCACACAATACTGTTCCGCCAGAGCGTCGAGACAACGGGAGTCAGGAACAGGACTGCAGCGACTGGTTCTCTCGGTCGTCCGAGTCCCGACTATATCGGTCTTCGAACTCCTGAATGAGCTGTCCGATGTCCGCATACCAGTCGTTGAGCAATCGCTGCATATCGTGAGCGATTTCCTCGGGTGTCCGCGGCCAATACACGTAGTAGTACCCTCCGTTCTCGTAGTTTATTTGTTCCTGTAGGACAACGCCAGCCTCGTGGAGTCGAGAAATCGAGCGATACGCCGTCGATCTCTCGCAATCCAGCCGGTCTGCCACGTCATCGACGGTGAGTCCTCCCTCTGCCTGTTGTAGCAGCTGAAAGGCCATCTGATCCCGCTCGTTGAGTCCGTGAACGCATCCCAGCAGGTCGAGACACCCCATGTCACGCTCAAGGTCCTCACGCACTGAAGCGGTCATCATATCTGGGGATAGGGTGACAGAGAAGATTAAAGCTGTTCCCGAATCTCACAATACTATTATAGCATAGAATGTAGTCGGTGATTCTATCCCCGTATTTAGCGCTTTTTCGGAATTACATCCGAAGAGACTTTCCTCTGTAGACCCAAGATAATACACGAATGACGCTCCCAATCGACCCGAGCCAGATCGACCCGGAAGACATCGGCGAAGAACGTGTGACCCTCGAAATGAGCCACGAAGATGCCATCGAACACGTCCGCGACGTGTTCACCGACGCCGGGTTCGGCGTCCCCGTCGAGTTCTCGCCCTCGGAGATGCTCAACGAGAAGGTCGACGCGGGCCGCGACCCCTACTACGTACTCGGTGCCTGCAACCCCGAGGTCGCCGACCGCGCGCTCGACGCGACCGACAACAAACTCGGTGCGCTAATGGCCTGTAACGTCGTCATCTGGGAAGAGGAACCCGGCAAGCAGGTCGTCTATCACGTCTCCATCATGCGCATCGCCCGGCTGGTCGGGATGGCGCCCGATGACGATGAGATGGCGGACATCGTCGCCGACACCGGCGAACTCGTCGACGAGGCGTTCGCGAACCTCTAGCGTGGGCACCACACGTTCGACGTCGACAGACTCGCAGACGGACGGCGACGAGACTGTGACGGACCCCGGCAGCGGGACCGGGTCCGACACCGACGACGTCGCATCTGCTGTCGACCGCGTGTACGCCGTCGATATCCGGGAAAGGGTGGGCGACTGCTACCGTGAGTCCCCGAGAACGTCGCCCTCGTGACGAGTGGCGTCGACGAACTCCCGCTCGATACCGGAGGCCCTGACGCTGCCTTTTTGACGATGACCTGCCACGAGTTCGCGAGCGACGACGCGCTCGACGGGATCGACCCGAACTGAGGGTCTCCCCGTCGCGGACAGCGGGTTTCCGTGGGCCGACGACCTACTGAACGGCGGACCGGCGCGGACGACCGTCTGCACGCCACGATACCGGTCCGGCGCCGGGGGCGAATGCGACACCGAGTCGGGAGCCGGACCGGCGTTTCGGATCCGAAACCCGGGGTGGCTCGGGCTATCGAACACCGACCCGTTGAATTCGCACGGTTGACCGCCCACCAAGCGTCGATAGCGAGGGCGCGATCAGCCACCGTCGTGCTCCGGCTCCCGCGACCGCCGACCACCGTCCGTTCCGCGAAGAAGCACCCGCAGTACGGTTTTGGAGCGGAGATCAACGGCGGCTGTCAGACTGGTTTCACAGTCACAATCGGGTTAGGGACGGACGCCCATCTGTCTGATATGGAGCGTGCGGAATACGCGATCCTCGCGGTCGTCGCGCTCGCGACCGTCGGCATCGGCGTACTCACCACCCCGGAGCCACTCCCGACGTTTCTCGTCGAGAGCACGCGGGAGTTCCTGACGACGACGGCCGCGATGGCGTGGATCACGTGGTGGGCACTGGTCGTCGGGTTCGCCATCGCCGGCGGGGTCGAGGCCTGGACCTCCAGCGAGGCGGTCTCGGACCTGCTGGAGGGCCACGGGCCGCGCGAGATCGGGTACGCGTCGCTGTTCGGCTTCGCCTCGTCGTCGTGTTCCTACAGCGCCATCGCGACCGCCAAGAACCTCTTCAAAAAGGGCGGGTCCGCCGCGGCCACCCTCGGCGCGTTCATGTTCGCCTCGACCAACCTCGTCATCGAGATCGGCGCAGTCATCTGGCTGCTGCTCGGCTGGCAGTTCCTCCTCGCGGATATCGTCGGCGGATTCACACTCATCGGCCTGATGGCGGTCGGGTTCGTTTACCTGGTCCCCGACGAGGTCGTCGAGCGGGCCCGGGAGAACGTCCGCGACGAGGGTACGGAGACCGTCCGGGATCCGGTCTGCGGGATGGAAGTCGACCCCGGGGAAGCCGACCACTCCGTCGAGCACGACGGGCGGACCTACTACTTCTGCTCGCAGTCCTGCAAGGAGAGCTTCGACCCCGAGGCGGCCAACACGACGGTCCGCGAGAAGGCGACCTCGCTGTCGGGCTGGAAGGAACTCGCGGACAAGCAGTGGAAGGAGTGGGGGATGCTCTGGGACGAGATCGCGATCGGGTTCGTCTTCGCCGGCCTCGTCGCCGGGTTCATCCCCGAACAGGTCTGGATGTCGGTGTTCTCCGGGCCGACGTTCGGCCTGCCGGTGTACGTCTTCTGGACGGCGGTCCTCGGCGCCGGTATCGGTGTCGCGACCTTCGTCTGCTCCGTGGGGAACGTCCCGTTCGGTGCGGTGCTCTTCAGCAACGGCCTTCCCTTCGGGTCGGTGCTCTCGTACATCTACGCCGACCTCATCGTCCCGCCGATCGTGGACGCCTACCGGGAGTACTACGGGACGACGTTCGCGGCCCTCCTCTCGGGGATGATCTTCGTCTCCGCCGTCGTCACGGGCGTCCTCATGCACTTCCTGTTCCTCGGCGCCGGGCTGATCCCCGACCCCGCCAGCGTCCAGGTCGCCGAGGTGGGGATCGAGCTGAACTACAAGCTGGTGTTGAACGTCCTCGCCACGCTGCTCTTCCTCGTGCTCTACTGGCTGCACCGGCAGGACGCGGTCGACGAAACCGGCCAGCGCGGTGAGCACGCCCACACCGCCGACTGACACCGCCACACTGCCGCGTGATAGGCAACACTGCTGACCGAGACCGCCCCAATCCGGTCGAAACAGCCGCTGTGAGTCCACTACAGACAGACCGACCCACCGGTGGCGGGCAGCGAACCCCGATCCCGGAAACGCTTTTGACCGTGCGGTGTGATACCAAGACGATGGAGACCTCACACCGGACGGACGATCCCCTCTCGCGGACGCTGCGAGAACACGTCCTGGAACCGCTCTCGACGGCCGAAGAGCTGGTCGGGGCGGAGCGTGCGGAGGTCGAAGCCGAGCGGCAGGCGTACGTGCGGTTCGCCGACAGAGTCGGGGGAATCGACACAGTGAGCAGGCAGCCTGCGGGGGTAAACCGGACGCGACAGCTGACCGACTCGCCGCCGCGTCGCGTCGAGCGGCTCCGCAGCGCGTTCAGGGAGACGGTCATGAGCGTCGACCACTACGACGAGGTGTACGGCGAGTCGCTGGTCGAGCACGCCGCGGCCGAGCTCTCGGCGGACGTGGCGACCGGGTTCCGCCGCGAGGGCGGCACCCAGTTCACCGAGTTCTACAGGTCGACGCTGGTCTCGGCCGTCGAGGAGGCCGTCGGGTGGCGCGAGCGGCTCGTCGACCAGCTCGACGAGGAGCTGGCGTCGCTGGACCGGAGCCGCGACGCGGTCGAGGACCTGCTCGACCGCTGGGAGGGCCCCGGACCGGCCGAGGGCGTCGAGTCGGACCTGGACGACCTCGCCGAGCGGCGCCAGAACCTCGTCCAGCGGCGCGACCCGCTCTCGGGGACCGACGGCCACGAGCTCTGCCAGTACGTCTACGCCGACGCCGAGTGGACCTATCCCGTCCTGACGGCGGTCGCGCGGGTCCGGACCGCCGCGCTGTAACCACCGCGCCCTCTCCCGCTTCTCTGGGGGTGCGGGAATCGGCGGATGTCACCCGGGCAGTGTCGTCGACAGCCGGACGGTCACGAGAACCGGAAGACGGGTTTGCAGGTCTCGCCGGCGAGGAACGCCTCGAACGCCGCGGACGGGTCGTCCGTCGCGAACGACCGGTCGGCGACGGACTCGACCGGGACCTCGCCGCGCTCCATCAGCCGGAGCGCGCGCTCGAAGTCACGCCACAGCGAGCCGTAGGAGGTGGTGATGTCGACCTCGCCGCGGACGGCCTCGGTGAGCGCCACCTCACTGGCCTCGTTGGGGATGCCGACCACGACGACCTGGCCGCCCTTGCGGACGTGCTCGACGGCCGTCCCGGCGCCGCTGTGGTGACCCGTCGCGTCGAACACCACGTCGAACCCGCGGCCGTCGGTGACCGCCCCGGTCCGCTCGCCGAGGGCCGCCTCGTCGAGGTTGACCGTCGCGATCCCCAGGTCCTCGACCAGCGGGAGCCGGTAGTCGGCGTCCCGTGCGAGCCCGGAGACCACGACGTTCGCGCCCAGCGAGTCCGCGACGGCCGCGACGAGCACGCCGATGGGGCCGGGGCCCTCGACCAGCACGTCGTCGCCGGGCTGTGCCGCCGACCGTTCGAGGACGGCTCGCGTCGCGATGCTCGTCGGTTCCGTCACGGCCGCGTGGCCCAGCGGCACGTCCGCCGGGACGGCGTGGAGGTGGTCGGGTTCGACGGCAGTGAACTCCGCGAAGGCGCCGTCGCGGTGCATCCCCGTGATCGAGAAGTTCCGGCAGACGTTCGCCTGGCCGTTTTGACACTGGAAACACTCCCCGCACTCGTGGATCGGCTCCTCGACCACGGGGTCGCCGACCCCGAACTCGTCGACCTCGCTCCCGACCTCGACGACCCGGCCGCTGTACTCGTGGCCCATGATCCGGGGCATCTGGATCCACTCGTAGCCGGCGTCGTAGACGTACGCGTGGGCGTCGCTCCCGCAGACGCCCGCCGAGTGGACCTCGACGAGCACCTCGTCGGCGCCGATCGCTGGGCGGTCGCGCTCCTGCAGTTCGACCGAACGGGCGTCGGTGTGGACGATTGCCTTCATTGGTCCGACCGAGAACTACACGCAACGACCTGTCGGAACGGCTAATACTTTGCGATGGGGGCGAGCGGCGCGGCGATGTCTCGGGACCGAGCGGTCCACTGAAGCCTCGGCCAGCCATTCACTCAAGAACGTGCCGGCGGAACGACCGACCGGTGATCCAGGTCCGGTCGGACTCCGAGAGGCCGTCGACGTGGTCCAGCCAGCGGAGGCTCTCGCCGTAGGTCGCCACGTCGCTGACGTTCGGGTAGTCCGAGCCCCAGATCACCCGCTCGCGGCCGAACTCCTCTACGAGCCAGCGGACGTGGTCGTGCATATCCTCGTAGGGGAACGCCGTATCCGAGGCGTGGGGCATCTCGGAGACCTTCGCCGCGACGCCGTCGTACTCCGCCAGGTCGGAAAAGCGGGCGAACGTCCCCTCGCCGGTCGGCGTCCCCGGACCCGCGTGGGCGAAGTGGTCGAAGAGGTAGGTCAGCCCGGGGTAGGCCTCGACGAGTTCGAGCGCCTGGTCGAGCTGGCGGTGGTCACAGAGGATCTGGACGGCCGCGTCCGTCTCGACGGCGGCCTCCCAGAAGGCCCGCTCCTCGATTGCGTCGCGCAACCACGTCGCCTCGGGGTCGAACGTCTCCCACATCCGGTCGTACGGGCAGGCCGCCCCGAGGCGGACGCCGACGACGCCGTCGACGGCCATGCACTCGCGGAGGTGGTCGGCCGCGCCCTCCGCGAACGGGTCGACCATCACGATCCCGTACAGCCGGTCGCTGTCGGCGACGACCTGGCGGGTGTAGTAGTTGTCCGTCCACTCGGGGAGAGGGTAGCCGACGACCACCGCCTCGTCGACCCCGGTGCGGTCCATGTCGTCGCGGAGTCGGTCGGCCGTGTAGACGGTGTGGGTGTCGAACCCGTCGACGTCGTCTACCAGCGCCGCGTTGACCCACGGGTGGGCCTCGCTCGGCGGCCCCCAGGCGTGCGTGTGGGTATCGAGCACCATACTCCCCGGGTGGACGGCGGAGCGGGTCCTAAAGATTGCCCCGCCGGAGCCGCCACTGAAGGGGTGGCGGGCGATTCACCCGTCGAGGCGCTCGACGAGCGGGTCGAAGTGACCGAGGCCGACGACGGCGACCACGTCACCCTTCCGCCGGAGCGCCCGGATCCGGTCGGCCATGTGCGCCTCGCGCGTCTCCGAGCGGATCCGCGAGGCGGGCGGTTTCTCGAAGGCGTCGAGGACAGCCGTCGCCGCTCCCGCCTGGCGGCGTTCGTCCTCGGCCTGTCGCTCGGGGGAGTCCGCGGCGGAGACGTCGTACTCCGTCCGGGACCCGACGGTCGGCGACAGCGGCGTCCGGCGCGCGACGGCGGCCGCGACCCGGCAGGCGACCGCCGTCCGCGTCACCGACGCGACGCCCCTCAGCGAGCGGGCGACCGTCCCCGCGGCGGGACGCTCCCGCGCGAACCGCGTCGCGAGTTTCCGACAGAACCGACGGGAGGGGCCGTCGATCCCGACGACCCGGTCGGTCTCCGCGGCCGCGATCGCGGCGCTCATCTCCCCGCCGAACGCCAGCGGGTCGGTCCCGCCGCCCGCGTGGGCCTCGTACAGCCCGACCGCCAGCGGCGGGAGTTCGAGCGCGAGCACGTCGGGTCGACGCCGCTCCACGACCCCGCTCACCCGCGCCACGCTCGCGGGGTGGTCGTGGACCACGCCGACCAGCGTCACTCCCTCCCCGAGCGTCGTCTGATACGCCGATCCCAGTCGCGGGTCCCCGGACGCGTCGTCGGTCATTGTCCCCTCATCGGTTCGGTAGCGTCGGCGTACTCTCCGAAAGGTGAACGTAATAGTGTTGCGCTTCCAGTTTCTTCGCTATAATTATTCGAATACAGTTATGGAATATCGAGAGTGCGTTTCGTTACGTCTCTACCGCTATTATTTCAGATTTAGTTACCAACCATTCATCATATACTAACTCGTAGCGTTCGTATTCGTCGTCATATTTTGAATACGCGACCGGATCGGGCCGGTCGGGCAGTCGAGCCTCGGCGCGGGCGGGCGGTCCGGAAGAGGAGGTGCCCGGATATCGGCCCGTCAATGCGATAGCGCGGCGTTACGTCCGATATTAGCTCTATTACAAAGAGGGCGACGCGAGTAGCCTGTGGTGAAGACCCATGTACGGACTCACTGCGGTCGGCGGTACGGCAGTCGGCGTCGCGACGCTCCCGTTGCAGTTCTTCACGGGGAACTTCATCACGCTGGCCATCGCGTTTTTCCTGCTCGCCATCGTGGCGGCGCTCCTCGGCGCCCGCGGCGTCGCGGGGCTGAGCATGGAGATCGCGAAGTGGCTGGTGCTCATCTTCCTCGTGCTGGCGGTCGCGTCGCTCGTGCTGTGACGCCGGTCACTCGGCGACCCGCGTCAGCGCCCGCCGGCGAAACGTCGCGAGCCGGTAGCGCGTCACGAGGGCGGAGTAGACGACCGTGGCCGCGGCGACCGCGGCGAGCAGAGGGAGATACGACCCGTGAACGAGCGCGTTCGCGACCTGTGCTGCGCCGACGACGAGCGGCCCGAAGGTGAAAAGCGCGGTCCGGAACGGCGTCTCGCGGCACATCTGCCGGAACGACGGCTGCTCTCGCGTAGCCATTAAGGGCGGCTTTCGAACCGACGCGTAAAACGGCTTCGGTCGCCCGCCTCAGATCCGGGGCGACTGTTCCCGGACCGTGGTCGCGAGCTTGTCGAGTTCGCCCGTCAGCAGGACCAGCGCGTCGTCGAGCGTGACGATCCCCTGGAGGCGCCCGTCGTCGTCGACGACCGGGAGCCGGCGGATCCCCTCGTCGCTCATCAGCTGCAGCGCCTCGAAGATTGTCGTCGAGGTGTCGACGGTGACCGGGTCCCCGTCGGTCAGCTCCTCCGACGGCCGGTCGACGATGTCCGGCGTCTCCTCGAGCGCGAGCGCGACCGAGCGGTCGGTGACGACCCCGACCGGTCGCCCGTCCTCGGCGACGACGACCGATCCCACTTCGCGTTCACTCATCTTCGCTACCGCTGTCCGGACCGGACTGTCGCGCTTGACGGTGACCACGTCCTCGGTGACCACGTCGTCGACGGTGACCGGCCTGAGTAGTGGGCGCCCCGGGCGGGTCTGCGGCCGGGTCTGGGGGCGAGACTGGGGCTGGTGCTGGGGAACCCCCGGCTGTGTCCCGGCCGTCCCCCGGGAAGCGGCGGCCTGCTGGGACGCCGCGGGTTGCCGGGGCGGTGCGGCCTGTTGAGGTGGAGCAGCCTGCTGAGGGGGCGCGCCCTGCCGGGGCTGCCCTCCAGTCGGCTGTGCCCCCTGGGTGGCCCGCCCGTGTGCCGACTGACTCTGTCCCGACTGGGGCCGGGTTCCTTGCGGCTGGGTCCCCTGCTGGGCTCCGTACACCGGTGTCTGCCCCTGCTGGCCTCCGGACGGGCCTGGCTGCTGGGCAGGCTGTGACTGCTGGGAGGGTTGCGGTTGCTGGTGGGGTTGCTGGGGCGGCTGTCCGAGTGGGAAGCCCTGGGTGAACTGCGGCGGTCGCTGTGCGGTGCCTCGCTGCTGTCGTGCCCGCGGGTCTGACGGGTCGCGGTCCTGGTTCGGTGACATTGTGATCGTCGGCGCGGACGCTCGCCGGCCGACGGGAGCCCGTCCGCCCGGCCGGTCAATAAACCCCGAAGACCGTCCGCAGGCCGCCCCCGCTCGGACGCCCACCCGGCGGATCGTTCCGGCGCTGCTTACCGTCGAGTACGCGGTCGAAACCAACGGACTGCGACAGGTCAGGACCCTGCCAGGGGAGTCGCTTATACCGGTCGATCCCCTACTCATCTCGACCGGCGACCGCCCCAGAGATCCGCGGTTCGCCGGCCGTCCACCGTGGGATCGAGAAACATGAGCACCCACAACAACGCGGTCAGATCCGTCGCACCGTCCTACCCCGACGCCGAGCCGGTCGGCCCCCACCTCGTCATCGACAAGACCGAGTGGGTCCCCGGCCGCCACCCCGAGTCACACCGCGGGTTCGAAGACCAGCGCGGCTACCGGGAGTCGTACTACCGCTGTGTCGTCTGCGGCGCCGAGCGGCTTTCGAAAGGCGACCTCCCGGAGGAGTGTCCCGGCCGGCGCTGAGCCGACCGCCATCGGCCCGGAGCGACCCGACGCCCCGACCGGCAGGCGACACTGCGCGGCCCGAACTGCCGTGTGTGTCCAGTAGGGGCCGACAAACCGGTCGAATCGTCACGCGATTTTATGCACCCGGCGGGTAACCGTCCCGTGTCAGCACGCTTGACGGCTGGCGCTTACCCATGAGTCCCGACGACACCGACCCGGACCGCGACGAGGAGCGCGAGGCCGACCGGTCCGAAGCGGACGCCGACGACGGCACCGGCGGCCAGCCCCGCGACCCCGAAACCGGACAGTTCCTGCCGAAAGACCAGCGGGGAGACGCTGGCGACGGCGGTGACGACACCGGCGATGGCCTCGACGACAGCAGCGCCGCCGGGACCTGCAGCGAGTCGGCGGCCCCGCACCCGGACCGGGGCGACACCGCCACGGAGCGGACGGGCTCCACACTCCGTTTCACGCGGGTTTCGCCCGGGACCGAACGCGGCCGCCCGCCCGGTCGTTCGCAGCCGTGGGGGGCCGACCCCGTCCTGCCGCTGTCGCTCCACCTCGTGCCGATGCAGGTGCAGCTCACGGGCGAGCGCGTCCGCGGACCGACTGCCAGCGAGCCCGCTGATCGCGGCGGAAGCCGCCGTCTGTCGCGACAGCCGTGACGCCCCAGATGGGGAGAGAGCGAATCGGCGGATCGGAGGACGACGGGACGGAGGGGCCGACGGCCCTGCGGGTCGTAGTCAGGTCGATTCGAGGTGAGCCTCGATGGCCTCGACGTTCCGGAGGTTCGACTTCCAGACGGCGTCGACGAGCGTGCCGAGGACGGGGATCGACCCGACCGCCAGGTCGACGCCGATCCGGCCGAGCATCACGGCGGTCGTCCGCTTCGGGACGCCGACGGCGACGGCAGCGTAGACGACGTACAGCGAGGCGGCCGCGGCGACCAGGTCGCCGGAGAACGGCACGATCCCGAGGATGGGGTCGAGCCCGACCCGGTACCCGACCACCGGGATCCGGACCGACTCGTCGAGCAGTGTCGCGACCGCCCGCGCTCGTTCGAGCGTCGCCTCCTCGGCTGCATCGGCGGTGTCGGTCGCGGCCGAGTCCGACTTCGGGATGACGCTTGTCATGGACGCGGTTGGTGCCGGACCCGATTAGATGTTCCCCCGGCCCCTGCGGCCCCGAGGCGGAGTGCGGTTCCGAGCGATCGACCGACTCCCCGGCGGCGGACGTGAACACCGGCGGCGGACACGAACACCGGGCGAGAAGAGAGGGCGTCGTCAGTCGGCCTCGTGGCGAATGCGCGGCGACACGTCGTGGTCGCGGCGGTGGATCTTGTGGTACAGCGCGTTCGTGATGACCGTCTCGTGGGCGCGGCGCAGCCGCTCGGACAGCGCCTGGTGGGACACGTCGAAGTGCTCGGCGAGCTCCTCCTGGTTGACGGTGCGGGGCACCTCGTAGTAGCCCGCCTCGTAGGCGTCGACGAGCGTCTCGTACTGCCGCTCTGTCAGCCCGAGGTGGCCGTACTCCGAGGCCTCCGAGAGACGGTTGACCCGTTCGAGCTCCAGGTCGATGCCGAAGTCCTCGCAGAACTCGCGGGTGGCCGAGACCAGCTCGTGGTCGGGGAAGAAGACCTGGAGGTGCCAGGTGCCGTCGCGGCCGCAGGCGTCGAGGATCGTCGCGTCCTCCTCGGCGACGATGGAGACGAACACCCGCACCTTCGCCGACCAGTCGACTCTGAATAGCGCCTCGCCGTCGAACTCCGAGAGCAGCGTCACGGACTCGGTGGTCGGGTCGTCGGCCAGCGCGTCGCGGACCCGGTCGGCGTCGTCGCAGCCGGCCCAGACGAACGGCATCACGTACTCCGACCCGTGCGCGACGAGTCGCACCATGCGGATCTCCGTCGTCGGGACTCTCGACAGCGCCTCCGGGAGCGCGAACTGGTCCGCCGGGACTGTCGCCTCGACGATCGTGCTCATCGGGTAGGCATTCGCAGGCGCCAAGAAAAGAACACGGCGCCTACGCAAGCCCGAATCGTTCGGCCCGTTCCGTCCGCCCGTCACGCGATTCTCGCCGAGCCAGTGCCGGACGATAGGGCCGGCTTACCGTCGACTCCGCGCCCCGGCTTACTGGCGGGATCCGGTCGTACTGTGACCGTGCTGGCGCGAGACGGTCGGGGGGCCGACCGCCGGAGACGCCGAGGGCACAGCCGGCCGGCGCGCCCCTCGTCGCTGGCGCCTGCAAGCCGGCGGGCTATCCGGCGACGGCCCGAACCGTCCACGAATGGACATCTCGGAGGCCCTCACGACCGAGTACCGGGAGTTCGACCCCGAGACGCCGGTGTCGAAACTGCTCGGCGCCTTCCAGACCCACCGGGACCCCGCGCTTCTGGTCGGCGACAGCGACGGGGTCGCGGGCGTCGTCACGCGGAAGGCGCTGGTCAGCTCCCGCCACGACCCCGAGGAGAAGGCCCGGTCGGTCATGCGCGAGGACGTGCCGGGCGTCGACCGCCGCGACGACATCCGCGAGGTCGCCCGCCGCATGGTCGAGAGCGAGTACCCGCTCGTCCCGGTCTACGACGGGAAGGTCTTCGAGGGCGTCGCGACCGCCGAGAGCGTCGCTGCCGCCACCGAACCGTTCCTCGACGCGCTCGACGTGAGCGACGTGTACACCCGTGACCTGCGGTCGATCGAACCCGAGACGACCGTCGGCGAGATTATCCACCGGCTGCGCACCGAGGGGATCTCCCGGGTCCCAGTCGTCGACGAGGCCGGCGACGTGGTCGGGATGGTGAGCTACTTCGACCTCCTCGAGTTCGCCGTCCGCGAGACCGACCAACAGCAGGGCGGGTCGGTCGAGGGCTTCGGCCGGGGCGGTGCCAGCTCCACCGACGCCGAGCGGGCCGACCAGGGCTACGGCGAGCGCGCCGGCGTCGAGCACCGACTGCTCGACATCCCCGCCCGAGACGTGATGAACCCGCCGGTCGCGACGACCGGCCCGACGGCCGGCCTCGACGACGCCGTCGGCGAGATGCTCGACGACGACTACTCGTCGCTGGTCGTCGAGGTCCCCGCCGAGGGCGTCGACGGCATCGTCACGCTGACCGACGTGTTGCGCTCGCTCACGTGGACGCCCGACGAGGGGACCCGCCTGCAGGTGTTCGGTGCGCGCTACCTCACCACGATGACCCGCGAGGAGGTCGCCGACCTGATCGACGACGTGACGGACAAGTTCGAGGAGATGGACGTGATCGAGGCCTACGTCGTCCTCCACCGGCACAAGGAGCGCCAGCGCGGGTCGCCGCTCATCCAGGCGACGATCCGGCTGTTCACCGACCGGGGGCGCTTCGCCGGCACCGGCGAGGAGTACGGCGACGCCCCGGCGATCCGGAGCGCGCGCGACAACCTCGAACGCACGGTGCTCGACGAGAAGGGCAAGACGATGGGCGAGCGCCGCGGCAAGCGCTCCGCCGAGGACGCCGAACACCTGCTGGGCTGGTGGCTCGAGGCCTGACGACCGCGACAGCCACACTCGCTCTACACACCGGATTTCACCAACTCCAGGCACCACCCTCACGCAACCCCTACCCAACCCACCAATGGACACAGTCTCCAAGATGCGCGGCCTGCACCCGAACGGCGAGATGGCTATCATCGGCTACGTCATCGGGGCGCTGATCGCCCTGGCGATGTTGCCGCTGCTGCCCTTCTTCCTCCTGTACCTGCTGGCCGACTGGCTGACCGGCGTCGGCCGCGACCCCGAGTACTGAGCCGGCGCCCGTCGCCTCACTCGCCCTCGGCGAGGTCCTTCGCCACCCGGAGGTCGCGTTCGAGCATCGGCTCGATACCGTCGTCGTAGAACGTCGCCGCGGGGTGGTACGTCGGCAGGACCAGCCGGCCGTCGACCTCGTAGGTCTCGTCGCGCAAGTCTCCGACGGGCTCGTCGGTGTCGAGGACCGCCCCGCTGGCGACGGCCCCGAGCGTCACGACGACAGCCGGGTCGACCTTGGTCAGTTCCGCGTCCAGCAGCGGCTTCCAGACGCGGCGCTCGTCGGCCGTCGGGTCGCGGTTCTCCGGCGGCCGCACCTTCACGAGATTGGTGACGTAGACGGCTTCGCGGTCGATCCCGACCGTCTCCAGCAGGCCGTCCAGCCGGCTCCCGGCGCGGCCGACGAAGGGTTCGCCCTTCTCGACCTCCGTGGCGCCGGGGGCCTCACCGACGAAGGCGATCTCGGCGTCGAGCGGGCCCGCCGCGGGCACGAACCGCTCGGCGTCGCGGTGCTCGTCGGGCACCACGTCGAGTTCCGCGGCGAACGTCGCCTCGAAGTCGAACTCGGACACGTCCCCGGTTGGGCGTCGACGGTAAACGGGCTTTCGCCGGCGGGAGCCAGTCGTTCCGTCCCGCTTCGTCGACGCGGCGACTGCCTCGCGGACGCGCGCCGTTGCCGCCGGCCGCCGCGCCGTGGCGATGCCCGGGACCAGACCTTTCCGCGTCGCTCGGCTAGTCGGGTCGATGCCAGACGACGGCGACTCGTACGACCCGGACCCGGAGCGCGTCCAGGAGAGCGCGGTCGACCGCCGCCGCGAGCGCGACGAGATCGTCGAGGACGAACTCGGCCGCGTCGGGGAGATGCTGGGGGAGGCCAAGTACCCGACCACGTCGGAGGAGCTGGCCGTCGAGTACGGCGACGAGCAGATCGACCTCGCCAACGAGACGGAGTCGCTGGGCTCCGTCTTCGACCGCCTCGTCGACGAGCGCTTCGAGTCCGCCGCGGAGGCCCGCGAAGCGGTCTACTACGAACTGACCGGCGAGGCCGCCGGCCCCGAGGAGTACAACGAGCAGCGGCCGGTCGGCCCCATCGACGACGACGAGCGCGACGGCGGCATCGAACGCGAGGGGACGACCTCGGTGGACCCGCGGGCTGACCCCGAGGACGGCGGGAGCAGCGGAGACGCCGAGGGCAACGAGGATGTCGACGGCGCACGGAACACGGGGGACACCCGGGAGGAACGGTGACCGGCCGCGGCCAGGTCACCGAGGCGGACGTGGGCAAGCCGGTCGTCCACGACGGCGAGCGGGTCGGACGGGTCGTCGACTACGAGAACGAGACGGCGTTCGTCGACCCGAATCCCGGTGTCGCCGAGACCGTGGCGGCGAAGCTCGGCGTCGAGGACCACGGCAAGGAGGCGTTCCCGCTCCAGCGCGAACTCGTCGCCGGGATCGGCGAGGAGGCGGTCCGGCTCAGGGCGGAGATCTGACGCGACCGGTCACGGCCCGTCCGCGTCAGGCCGCCTCGCCGCCGTAGTCCTCCTCGGCCGTCTCCTCGTCCTCGAGGACGACGGGGCGGTTCTCGTCGACGGCGGCCTCGTCCTCGCGGTAGATCGCGGCCAGGTCCTTCCCCTCGAACTCCTCGCGGAACTGCTCCCACGAGATCTCCTTCAGGTCCTCGTCGCGGTCGCGGAAGCCGACGCGGAGCAGCCCGCTGTCGCCCTCCCCCTCGCTCCCGGGGACGTGGGCGGGGTAGCCGTCGCGCTCCTCGATGACGCTGCGGGCGAGCGTCGGGTCGGTCGTGTGCCGAACGGCCGACTCCTCGGAGTAGTCTGACGCCATGTCTCGACGGTGGGGCGGCGGACACTTAGGGCCACGGCCGCCCCCGAAGCCCGGCGTAGCACGGACGACTCAGGGCCGTCCGCGCCGGAACCGTGGTGGCCACGGTGCCAGCCGCTCGCGCGGCGCTCGGGGCTTGCACACCCACGGTCAATGTTGATGACAGGTCGTTACGTAGCGGGCGAGTGCCTATGAGCCAGAACATCCAACACCAGCAGTCAGGCCAGTCCGGCAACAGCTCCGGACAGACACCCGCCGGCGGGGGGTCGGCGGCCGCCGGTCCCGTGGGACAGGTGTTCCCGACGCGGAACTACCTCCCCGAGACCGTCCGGACGACGAGCATCAGCGCGCTCACGCAGTGTCTCGCGGACCTGACGACGATCAACATGCAGCTCAAGACGGCCCACTGGACCGTCAAGGGCCACGAGTTCTACCAGCTCCACGAACTGTTCGAGGAGCTGATCGAGACGTTCGACCCCCACATCGACGCGGTCGCCGAGCGCGTCAGCGCGCTGGGCGGCCGGCCGCCGGGGACGGTCCACGAGGTCGCACAGGCGACGATCGTCCGCCCGTTCCCGCGGGACACCTACGACGGGATCGCGCTGGTCGCCGCGCTGGCCGACCGGATGGCGACGCTCGACGCCAACCTCGCCGAGCAGATCCGGATGGTCGACGACGGGGGCGACCTCGACACCGCGGACCTGCTCAACGAGGTGTCCCGCGAGGTGTCGAAGTCGCTGTGGTTCCTCGAAGCGCACCTCCAGGGGGCGCCCGCGTCCCACGGGCAATACGAGCAGGCGTCCGGGATCTCGACGGGTGCGGTGACCGGCCAGCCCTCGCCGAACTCCCAGTAACCACCCGACTGCGACCGGGTCCCCACCGCCGCTCGAACCGACCGCTCCTCACACCGATGCATCCGCTTTCTCACAGCACGCGACCGCACCGCCGACCAGACACCGGACCGTCCGCACGTAGCGAGCGCGAATGGAGGGGACACCGTGGTTGAGATCGGGTACGCGCTGTCCAGCGAGGAGCACCCACCGGACGACCTCGTCGACCACGCCGTCGCCGCCGAGGCGACCGGCTTCGAGCACGCGCTGATCTCCGACCACTACCACCCCTGGGTCGAGCGCCAGGACGAGGCGCCGTTCGCCTGGAGCGTCCTCGGCGCGATCGCCCGCGAAACGGACGACCTGCGCGTCGGGACCGGCGTCACCTGCCCGTTCCAGCGCTACCACCCCGCGGTCGTCGCCCAGGCCGGGGCGACCGTCGCCGACATGTTCGACGGTCGGTTCTTCCTCGGGGTCGGGACCGGAGAGAACCTCAACGAGCACGTCACCGGCGAGGGGTGGCCGGCCTTCGACGTGCGCGCCGAGCGACTGGCGGAGAGCGTCGAGGCGATACGCGAGCTCTGGACGGGCGAGCACGTCACCTACCGCGGCGACCACGTCACCGTCGAGGACGCGAAGCTGTTCACCCTCCCCGACGAGACGCCGCCGGTCTTCGTCTCCGGGACCGGCCCGAAATCCGCCGCGATGGCCGGCGAGATCGGCGACGGGCTGGTCAGCACGGCACCCGTCGGCGAGTTCGTCGACCGGTTCCGCGAGGGCGGCGAGGGGCCGCGCTACGGCCAGGTGACGGTCTGCTACGCCGACGACGCGGCGTCGGCCCGCGAGACGGCCGCCGAGTACTGGCCCAACGGCGCCTCCCCCGGGTCGATCAACTGGGAGCTGCGGACGCCGAAGGACATCGAGGGAGCCACCGAACGCGTCGACGAGGACCTGATCGCCGAGAAAGTCGTCTGCGGGCCCGACGCGGACGACCACATCGAGCAAATCGAGCGGTTCGTCGGCGCCGGCTTCGACCACGTGTACGTCCACCAGGTCGGTCCCGACCAGTCGGCGTTTTTCGAGTTCTACGAGTCCGAGATTCTCCCGTCGTTCGGGTAATCCCCGGATTATTCGCCGTCCGCACCCGAACGGACACAAGGAACTTGATGGAGGGGCAACAGGGTCCGGGCATGGCAGAGGTTCCAGACGGCGAGCAGATAGTCCACCGCGAGTTCGACACCGACCAGGACGACCCGGCGACCGCGGTGGCCGAAGCGGTCGCGGACCTCCGGGGGGAGGCGACGACCGACATCGCGACGATGTACGAGACGGTCGACCACATGATCGACCACCTGTTCTCGACGCCGCCGTCGAAGGACGCGCAGGTCCAGGTCGAGTTCACCTTCGAGGGCTATCGGATCACGGTCGATCAGGACGGCAACGCCCGGTTCGTCGCGGTGAACTGACCGCGGACCGGCCGCGAGCGCGGGCGACGTGAGTGGCCCGCAAACAGAGTTTTCCACGCGGGACCCCTACGGGAGGTATGAGCGGACGAGGCGAGACTCCGGGGGAAGAATCGGACGGCGAAGCCACCGAGGAAGCCACGTCGCTGTCGTTCGGCCAGACCCTCTACGACGAGGATGGGAACTCCGTCGGGACCGTCCGCGGGATGGAGGAGGGCGGGGTCTTCGTCACCACCCGCGATGGCGTCGAGGGGCTCAGCGTCGAGCACGCCCGGTCGGGCCACTCCTTCGGCGAGGCGGAGCTGATGTGGCGCTGCACCGTCTGCGGCGAGATGGGCGAGATCGACGAGGGGCTGCCCGACCGCTGTCCCAGCTGCGGCTCCGAGAAGGAGTCCCTGATGTACTACACGGAGGACTGAACCGGCCGCGACCGACCGCCGATTCGACGCCGTTCTCCGACGTTCGACGCCCGATAGCGCCGGCCGTCGCTCGAAGACTCGCGGCGGGAGAACTCGAAAGGGGAGACGACCCCGGACCGTGCTTCGGGGTGGTCGAGCGTATCTTCGGGTCGACAGTGACTGAGAGCGGCGGGCGTTCCGGACCGGCGTGGTTGTCTACTGGTTTCCGGGGCCGTAGGGGTCGCTGGACTGCCCGCCGGGGAACCCCTGGACCTGCTGTTGCTGGGCCATCCCGCCGCCCTGGCCGGTCGGGGCGCCCGGCGGCGCGCCGCCGCGACGGGGCTCGGGCGCGGGCGCCCGCTGGCCCCGGCCGCTCGCCTGGAGCATCTCGTCGGGGACGACGAACCGGAGCTCGGTGATCGGGACGAACCCGGCGGCTCGGCGCTCCTCCTCCGCTTCTTCCTCCCCCTCGCCGCGTGTTTCGCGGCCGGGCGAGTCCTGATACAGCAGGACGCCCGAGTCGATCGCCTCGAAGTCGGTACACTGGATCGCCGTGCCGTCCTTACAGACAACTTGCATCGTGAGACACCACCGGCGCTTGGCCGGCGCGGCGCATAAGTATCGGCGAGCTAGTACGCCCGTCGCCGACGGGTATCGTCGGGTTACTCTATTCGCACCGAACCGGTCACGGTGAAACGGCCAGTACGTCGACCGAACGGCCGTTAGATCGGCGGAACGCCCTCAGGCGTTGTCGGCCGGCGGCTCCGCCTCGCGCTCGCTCTCGCCGACGACTGCGGGCTGGGCTGTGGGCCGCTGGCTGTCCTGCATCGTGCCGCTCGGCGGCTGTTCGGTGATTCGCTGCTGCTCGGCGGTCGGCCGCTGCTCGGCGACCTGCCGAGGCTCGGCCGTCGGTGCCTGCCCGGCCGGCGTCGGGGTCCCTCCCGTCGCAATCGGCGGCCACGGCTGGGGTGCCGGCTGTCCCATCTGGGACACTCCCTGCGGGGGCTGTTCCGCCGGCGCTCGCTGGTGCGGGACCTGCTGCGTCGGCTCCTGCTGCGTCGGCCCCTGCTGGGTCGGAGCCTGCTGGGTCGGCGGATGCTGCGGCGTCGTCTGCGCCGATGGCGACTGTTGCGTCGGCGTCCCATCGGAGTACTGCTGCGGTGTCTCCTGAATCGGAGTCTGGTGGGTCGACAGCTGCTGGGTGGATACCTGTCGAGTCGACGGTCCCTGGCCCGGTGCCCCCTGTGTCGGCAGCTGTTGGGACGGGATCCACTGCGTCGGCGACTGTTCTGGTTGATGCGACTGTGAGGACTGCGCTGGGGGCTGTGGCGGCTGAGCGGGCGGCTGCGGGGACTGGGCCGGTGGCTGCGGGGCCCGAGCGGCCGGCCGAGCGTGTCCGCTCGGGCCGGGGGCGCCCGCGTGCGGCTCCCCGATAGACGCTCCCTGCGGAGCCGGCGCCGGGACCGACTGCGGATTCGACGCCGCGACCGACTCCGCCGGCGTCCGGTAGCCGGGCGGCGCCCCCGCTTGCGACCCGGCGTTCTGTATGGCCTGTCCGTCGCCGGCCATCCCGGACGCGAACTGCTGGGTGGAGTCGAGGCCGCGCTGGCCGGCCGTCTCCGCGCTCCGGATCCCGCGCTCGGTCAGCTCCGAGGTGTCGCGGGCGGCGCTCTCGACGGTGTCGAGGTAGGAATCGAGGGCGTCGCGCGTGAACTCGACGCTCCGGGTGCCCATCCAGTTGCCGATCTCCAGCCCGTCGAGGACGAGCTGGGCGGCGTTGCGCTGGAGCGCCACCGACTGCTGGAGCGGCAGCTCGACCGCCTGCTCCATGGCCCGCTGGCTGTTCTCGAGTGTGTTCCGCTGGAGTTCGATCGCTTTACTGACGAGTTGGTCTGTCTGGCTCATGGGTAGATCTCCGCGAACGTGCAGTACCGACGGCGAGCTCGGGCGTTCGGAACCACAGCGCGACCCCGCGAGTGCCGCCGTTGCACTCGGGACGACCCGCGCGCCGTTCATAAATCGCACCCACCGTTCAGCGACGCCGCCGCGTTTCGGCGGGGCTACGCGCCGGAAACGGGACTGTTCCAAGCGTCGCGACCGACGAAACGGCCGCCACGCCGGGGATGCGGTCCGACAGCGCACACTACCGGGGCCGCGGAGTAATCGCACCCGAGAGAAAGACCGCGAAACGAGGGGGTCGTTACCGCCCGCGACCCGGACCCTGCTGGGGGGCCGGCGGCTGGTTCGGCGGGACGATGGCGATCTGGCCGTCGCTGTAGACGGTCACCTGGTAGCCCCAGATCGTGAAGGAGAGGTGGCCGTCGACCCGGGCGGTCCCGTCGTCTTTCGGCTTGAACAGGCGGTCGAGCGCCTCCGGGTCGACGTGGTCGTTGAGGGTGAAGCCCGTGTCCGTCACGTCGACGCCGGTCACGTCCGAGATTGCGTGTGCAAGCGTCGTCGTCAGCTCCGCGGCCCCCCCGAAGTCGTGTTTGACGTAGTACGTCCCCGCGTCACCGACCGTCTGCCCGCGCTGGCCGGTCGGTTCGACGTACGATTGGTTGCGATACATTGGTTGTGACAGCCTCTCATTATCCATCGACTATTAAAAGCCTTTCTCCTGCTGGAGCGTTCGGTACAGGGTGCCAAATCGGGGACGGGACGGGGACGGCGGGCTCTCCCGGCCGGGTTCGCACCGTTCGACCCGCCGCCGGTAACCCGCCGCTATCGCGGGTACGATAGCGTTACCGACGGTGGATCGCGTCTGCGACTGCGTCCGGTTTCCGCGGGGCGCCGGGGACAGCCGCGACAGCGGAGCGGCCGATGGACGAGGGCGGGGATACGGGGGGGCGTTTCGGCCCCCTGTATCCGCAAGCCCAACGGTATCGGGCGCAGCGGTACTCGACGGGAACGCATGGCAACAGAGCAGTCATCCGCGAGTTCGAAGCGCGAAGCGATGACCGACGGCGCGCGCTACGTCGTCGCCGAACTGGTGCGCGAACCGGTCAAGGAGAGCGTCCGGGAGGCCCTGGCGGAGGAGGCCGTCGCCGTCCGCGCCAGCGAGGGCGAAACCGAGGGCGGTCGGTCCGGACCGGACGACCGCACGGCGCCCACCGATCGCCCAGCGTCCGCCGATCAGGACGACGGCGACGGCGGCGGGTCGAAGGTCGGCCTGCTCCTCCTGAGCGTCGCCGCCACGGGCGCCGCCGCCTACCTCGTCCGGAAGCGGCGGTCGGACACAGAGCAGTCCACCTGGTCGGAGTTCGAGGAGGAGCAGACGGACAGCGGACGAGCGCGGACGGAGGACGGGCGGGAGGAACACACGCCGGGGTCGGCCGAAGCCGGGAGCCCGCGGGCCGGCGAGTCGACGGCCACGCCCGGCGCCGACGAGTAGGCCGCGCCCGGTCCCGACTCCTTCGCCGGCGGCTACGGGCTGACGACGTTCTCGATGAGCGCGAGGTGTCCCCGGCGGAGCCGCTCGGACAGCGCCTGGTGGGACACGTCCAGTTCGTCCGCCAGCTCCTCCAGCGTCGTCTCGCGAGGGACCTTGTAGTAGCCCCGCTCCAGCGCCGTCCGGACCGTCCGGAACTGCTCGTCGGTGAGGTGGAACCCGCCCAGCGAGGGTGCGTCGTCGAGGTGGTAGATCTGGGTCACGTCGATGTCGACGTCCTGGTCCTCGCAGGCGGCGTAGGTCGACGAGACGGCGTCGTGCTCCGGGAAGAGCACGCGGAACGTCCAGCCGTCGCTCGTGCCGCGCGCGCTGACGACGGCCCCGTCCTCCTCGACGAGGACGTGCGTGACGAACCGGACGTCCGCCGTCCAGCGCATCCGGAACAGCGAGTCGTGGTTGCGTCGGGAGACCAGAGCCACCTCGTCAGTCGACTCGTCGGCCGCCAGCGCCTCCGCGACCGCCGTCGAGTCGGCGTCGGTCGCCCACAGCAGCGGCACGACGCGGTCGGTGCCGTGCGTGACCAGCCGCACCGCGTCGAACTCCACCGCCGGGACCGCGTCGAACGTCTCCGCGAGCGCGAACTCCTCGGCCGGTAGCGTGGCTTTCACGATAGTGCTCATTCGGGTGCTTCCGCGTTGCTCGCCCGCCCCCAATAGTATACACAGCCCACCGTTGCAAGTGCCGGGTTACGGCCCCGAAAGGGTCGGGCTACCCCGCGGCAGCGCCAGTAAAGGTGTTCCTTGCGCTCGCAGGTGCTCGCCCGGAAGCCGGGAGTGGTCGCCCGGGTCGCCGCGCGCCCTCGGCGGTCGCGAATGTACAGATCCCGCTCGACCGCGATTCCGCCGTCACTGACCGTCGAAGACGGCGGTTTCGCGGCCACGACCGGCCCCGTCGTGGGGCCGGTCGCCGCGGGCGCCGCCGTCGCGTTCGGGCGGGCGGTCGACGCGGTCGGGCCGCTCCAGCCGGGCGAGCGGGAACCGGTACCGGCGCGGCGGCCGGTCCGTCGAGACGGCTCGCGGGTACACCACCTCGACGACGGGCTCGTCGGCCGCGTACCCGTCGTTGCCGGGGTAGTCGGCGACCGACCGGTCGTCGTCGGGCAGCGCAACCACGTCGGCGGGTCGACCGGGTTCGGACACCACGAGCAGCGGCGTCTCCTCGTCGCCGGCCTCGTCGACGACGAGGTCGCCCGGCTCCAGGCGACACTCGGCGCACAGCGGCGGCGGCGAATCCGCCGCGGAGACGGCGACCTGACGGTCACAGCCCGCGCAAGGGACCGTCCGCTCCGAGGGCGGCGGCACCCTGCCCAGGTTGATCTCGATGGCCACCCGGCGGACGTGCTCACAGCGGTCCGCCGCGGGCGAATCGCCGCAGGAGCACGTGCTCGGCCCCAGCCGGACGTAGTGGGTCCCGTCGTCGCAGTCGACCAGGTAGCCGTCGCCGAACGGCCGGACGGTCATTGCCTCCGACCACGCCCGGCGGGAGGCCTCGTCGAGCCGGGTGCCGTCGGCCCGGTCGGCCGGTACCAGCGGTGAATCAGACAGTGACGCCTGGGTGTCTCTCGGGCGCGTCATGGGTGTGCGGTCGCCCGCGGTCGTCGACGGCCAGTCCGGGACCACCTCGGTCGCGCTCGGCCCCGGCAGTCGGCCGTCGTCGGGCGATTCGTTCTCCCTGGGTACGACCGCGACCCGTCTAAACCCTTCGGGGGTAAGTCCGCCTTACCGGCCGATCTCGCGGTCGAGCGGCGGCGGGACGGGTTCCGGGTCGGCCTACAGGTACGAGGCGTCCCAGCGGGTCGCCTTCCGCCGGTTCCCGCAGTCGTTGCATTCGATGTGGCCCATCGAGTCCATCGCCGTGCTGACCGACTCGCAGTTGCTGCAGTACCAGCCGTACCGCTCGGCCAGGTCGCGACTCCGGTACGTGGCGTAGAACGGCGCCTTCGACCCGCGCTCGCCCTCGCTGAAGTTCACGAACAGCTCCCCCGCCGGCGTCTCGACCGCCTCGACGACCAGGTCCTCGGCCGCCTCCTCCATCGCCCGCTCGTAGACGTACTCGTCGTAGGCGTCGCCCGCGACGGTCACCTCGCGCTCGTCGACGCGGTCGAAGCCGTCCGCCTCGTAGAACGACCAGCCCGCCTCGTTCTCGGCGAGGACGGTCCCGCGGAGCCGACCGGCGCCGCGCTTCTCGAAGGTCTCCTGGATCCCCCCGAGCAGCTGCTGGGCCAGCCCCTCCTCGCGGGCGTCCGGCGCGACGTGCAACCAGTGGATCTCTCCCACCGGCGGCTCGGCGTCGACCAGGACGCCCTGGACGAAGCCGACGACCGCGTCGTCGTCCTCGGCGACGAGCCAGGCGCTGTCCTCGTCGTTGACCTGGTCGGCGACCCGCTGGCCGTCGTACCACTCCTCGACCACCTCGTCGATCGTCCCGTCGGCGAGGAAGTCGTACGACTCGCGCAGCGACGCGCGCGCCGTGTCCGCGATCCCCTGTGCATCGCTCGCCCGTGCGTCTCTGATCTCCATACATCCCGGTTGGACCGCCCACCACGTAAACGTCGGGCCGACCGGGCTCTTTTCCGGCGGGGACCCCAAGCGGAGCCACGATGACAGACAGCGAGACCGCCAGCGACGACGCGCCGAGCGGCGCCCGGATGACGCTCGGACCCGACGCGATCCTCAAGGACAGGGACGGCATCGCCCTCGACTGCCCGGCCTGCGGGACGACCGTCACCGTCATGCAGGTGATCGAGGACGGCCACTGCCCGAACTACCTCGACGAGGACGACGTCGAGGTCGAGGAGAACGCCGGCGAGGTGCAGGGCTCCGGCTGTACGGCCGAACTCTCCCTGGAGCTCGTCTGGGAGGACTGAGCGCGTCCGCGGACGACGACGCCCCGGTGCCCGGGGAGCACTACCCCGACGGCGACGGCCGTCCCGCCGGTAGGCCTCCGTTACGCGGGCAGCTCGCCGGTAACCGACGGGGCTTCATTTGTCGGAGGCCGCCCACCGGGGAGTATGTCGAAGGCAGTCCTCGCGGAGCTGCGCACGCAGGGCCGCGGCGTCGCCGGCGCCCTGCTAGTCGTCGGCGTCTCGATGCTGGTGACGATGGAGACGTGGTGGCTCAGCTGGCGGCTCCCGATCGCCCACCTCGTGGCGTTCGCGGCCGTCGGTCTGGCCGTCGTCTTCCTGCTCGTGCGCAGCGTCGGCTTCCGCCGCCTGGACGGCGACGAACGGGAGTCCACGCTCCGGGTCGTCACCGACTTCGCCGAGCTGGTGGCCCAGAGTATCGTCGCCGCGCTCGTGGTGCTGCTGGCGTTCGGCGTCGTCACGCTCGGAGACTCCCCCTCGACCGTCGTCCGGATGGCGCTCGTCCTGGTGGTCCCGTTCGGATTCGGCGCCGCGCTGGCCAACCGCCTGCTCGGCCAGACCGACGCCCCCATCGAGGAGGAGGCGTTCCCGCACAACCTGACCGTGTTCACCCTCGGCGCGGTCTTCCTCTCGGTCCCGGTGGCGCCCACCGAGGAAGTGGTCGTCATCGCGCGCAACGCCGGCTGGCCGCGGCTCGCGCTCGTCGTCGTCCTGTCGGTCGGCGTCGTTCACCTCGTCCTCCACGAGCTGGAGTTCCGCGGCCACCGCGACCGCATCGAGGGCCGCACCCACCTCCTCCAGATCGGGACCGCGGCGACCGCCTACGCCGTCGCGCTGGCCGTCACGGTCGTCCTCCTGGCGGGGTTCGGCCAGTTCAACGGCCGCGGCGTCGCCGAGTGGGTGCAGCTCACTATCGTCCTCGGGTTCCCCGCCGCGACCGGCGCCAGCGCCGGCGAGGTGGTGCTCTGATGGGCGAGCCCGGACGCGACGACGACACTCCCGAGGAGGCCGCCGTCTCGACGATGGAGCGGGTCGTGATGGTCGTCGCGGTGGCGCTGACCGTCGGGCTGTTCGGCTTCGCCGTCTGGTACGCCTTCGCCGGCGCGGCGGCGGCCGAGCCGACCGCGAGCGTGGTCGACGAGCGCGGATCGGGCGCGAATGCGACCTACTACGGCGTGACGCTGCGCAACGAGGGCGACGCCGGGCTCGTCTCCGCGACCGTCAGCGTCGCCTGTCCCGACCCCCGCCGGCAGGTCACCTTCGAGAACGTCCCGGCGAACGCCCGCCGCAACGCGACGGTCGGCTGTCCGCCCGGCACCGGGCCGCCGTCGGCGGACGTCGTCTCCTGGATACCAGCCTGATACCAGCTACCCCTGCCGGTCGACGCCGAGGACGACCTCGTCGTCCTCGATGCGGGCGACGTGGTCCTCGTCGACGGGGTAGGTGTCGTCGTCGTCGTTGCCCCACCCCAGCGCCGTCCGGATGCGGTCGGTGATCGAGGGGTGGGGGTCGACGTACATCCGGTCGTTCTCGACGGCGGCGACCATCCCGACCTCGTCGCCGCTGGCGTTGACGACCGTCTTGCCCACGTCGTCCTCGGTCGGCTCGATCCGGGCCGGGTCGTCGGCGGCTCCCGACCGCTCGGCGGCGGCCGGCTCCTCGGTCGCCGGCTCGTCCGCCTCCAGCGTCCCGGTGTCCTCGACGCCCGCCGCTGCGCCGGTCGCCGCCTCGCGGTCCTCGACGACGAGCTCGGCGTCGTACTCCTCTGCGTCGACGATCTCGCTCTCGACGGCCGCGTGGGAGATGGTCTCCGAGGAGAGCGTCTCGGCGTCGGTGATCTCGCCGGTCACCTCGCGACGGACGGACACGTCCTCCTCGACCACCTGGCTCCGGAAGAGGTGGGTCTCGATGGCGTCGTCCTCGCGGAACCGGCTCTCGACGTTGCCCTCCTCGACGGCGACCTGGGCCGTCTCGGGCGAGTCGACGAGTTCCCCCTCCAGCACGGTGCGCTCGACGCCCTCGATGTCGACGGTCTCCCGGACGGCGTCGGACTCGACGGTCTCGGTCTCCTCCACGTCGGCCTGGACGACCCGGCTCTCGATGGTGATCCGCTCGACGTTCTCCTTCGTGACCGTCCACCCCTCGTCGAGCGTGACCGCCACGTCGCAGGCGACCTCCGACCGGGTGCCGGACCCGAACGTGTCGATCGCCTCGATCCCCGCGTCGGTCGTGTCGACGCTCGTCACCTCGCAGTCCTCGACCTCGCGGGAGACCAGCTCGGCGTCGACGGTGTCGGACTCGACCAGCTCGCGGTCGACCACCTCGCTCTCGACGGTCACCTCCTCGACGACGGTGTGCTCGACGACCGCCCGCTCGGTGAACTCCGACTCGATCGTCTCGCCCTCGATCAGCTGCTCCTCGACCTCCTCGCTGGAGAGCGCGGCGGTGCCGACCGCCTCCGTGCGCTCGACCACGTCCATGTCGCCGGTCTCCTCGTCGTGGCGGACGACGACCATCTCCCGGTCGCGCAGCTCGGTCTCGAACTCGTCCCAGTCGAGGCGGCTGTGCCGGTCCGCGACGTCCGACTCCCGGTACAGCCCGAGTCGCGTCTCGCCGTCCTCCTCGTAGCGGACCGGCACCCGGTCGTGGGCGTCGCCCCACTCGCGGATCCGGTTCGAGTCTGTCGTGATCTGGCTCCCTCGTGCGGTGTCTCGGTTCTCGGACATCGCCGAAACGTTCGCCCGGACGCCGGAAAAGGACACAGTCAGTTCACCGGAGAAGGTCTCGGTATCTCCGGCATACCGGCCGTTTGGCCGGGGATTCCGCGGATGGGTTGCGAGCGCAACCTCCCGGTTTTCGAGTCGCGCGGCCGAACGGATCGGCGGTATGATCCCGTCGGGCGGGCCGGCCGCCGCAATGTCGGTGTTGCTGCCGGCGGTGCTGTCGCTCGCGCTCGCGAGCGTCCACGTCCTGACGCGCAGCGACCCGATACTGGACCGGCTCTCGGAGGGGCGGCTCCTCTCGTTCGGCGGCGGCGTCTCGGTCGCGTACGTCCTCGTCCACGTCCTGCCGCGGATCGACGAGTTCCACGCTCCGGTCGAGCGCCACCCGATGACCCCGGTCCCGAGCGGCCGGGACATCTACCTCGTCGTGGTGGTGGGGTTCGTCGTCTTCTACGGGCTCGAACGGCTGGCCCGGCGGTCGGCCGCCGAGTCCGGCGACGACCGGCCGACTCCCTGGGTGTTCCGCGTCCACGTCGCCTCCTACGGGGCCTACAACGCCGTCGCGGGCTACCCGCTCGTCCACCGGGAGACGCCGGCGGTCGGGAACCTCCTGCTGTTCGCGTTCGCCCTCGGCGCCCACTTCCTCCTCAACGACGTGGCCCTCGAGGCCCACCACCGGGAGGCCTACCACCGGCGCGGGCGCTGGGTGCTCGCCGCCGCCGTCCTCGCCGGCACGGCCGTCGGGTTCGCGACCGAACTCACACGCCCGACGCTCGGTGCCCTCTTCGCGTTCCTGGCCGGCGGTGTCGTCCTCAACGTCGTCCGGGAGGAACTCCCAGGCGACCGCCGCGGGGAGTTTCTCCCCTTCGCCGCCGGCGTCGCGTTCTACACCGCTGTCATCCTGTTCGTGTGACCCCGGACCCAGCGCGTGTCCCCCTTCCGACGGTCGTCCACCGTCCACTCAGCCGTCTTCCCGCCCGGTGCCCGTCGGCGCCGTCCAGTCGGGCGCCGACTCCCGGCGGAAGGCGTCGAGCTGGTCCCGCGCCGTCGTCAGGTGCGACACGGTGAGGTCGTCGACGTCGTCGGCCAGCGCCCCGAGCTGGCGCTCGATCGATTCGAGTCGCTCCCCGGCCTCGGGGTCGGTGACCGCCCCCTCGTCGGCCGCGCCGTCCGCGAGCGCGTCGTCGATGCGCTCTATCCCCTGCCGGACGGAGGCGAGCTGCTCCACGGCGGTCGCGTCATCGGTTATCTCCCTGGCCTCGTCGACGGCGTCCCTCGCTCTGGCGAGTCGGTCGTGCACGGAACCGGATAGGTGCTCGGGCCTGAAAGACCCCAGGCCGCCGGTAGAACGGCTGGGACCGACCGTCTCACAACCGGAGGAGGTGACGAGGGCTATTCCTTTAGGCGCCGCCCTCATGGGGGTCGGGGAGAAACGTGTCTTGCATGACTCACGGGGCTGACGAAAGCGCAGTGGTCGACAGACACGGGACCGACACGGACGCACGCGGCGAGCCCCTCGTCGACACGCTCGACGATCCGCACTGCCGGTACCTGCTCGCGTACCTCCGGGACGCCGACGAACCCGTCAGCGTCGCCGAGGTGGCGACACACGTCGTCGCTCAGATCACCGACGACGACCCGGAGAACGTCTCGGACGACGTGAAACAGCGCGTCCAGACGTGGTTCTACCACGGGCAGTTGCCGATGCTCGACGACCACGGCGTGATCGAGTTCGACCCGGACGCCGGGACCGTCCGACTGGCCGACGAGTCCGTCGTCTGAACCCGCGCGGGCCGGAAGCCGACCGGACGCAGTCGGGCGGCGACGGCGAAAGCGACCGGGACGAACGGGACGGGAGGCTAAGCGCCGGCTAACTATGCGCGTCCGGCCGCTCGTCTCACTCGGGCCGACCGGACGGACAAGGTGAAATCGCGGCTCGGCTGGAGCGACGCCGACGAGGACGACTACCCGCTGGCCGACGACGAGATAGCGACGATCACCGACGACGAGATCCGTCTCGCCTGACCCGGCCGCCGCGGACCGCCCGGCACCGCCGAGGGCGATCCCGACACGGGTGACCCCGAGTATTTCTTCGCGATACGGTCCTTCGAGCGCGTCGGCCGCCGTTCGCCCGCCTCGTCGGTCGCCGCCAGTTCGGTCTCGGAACTCATCTGTCGGTCACTCCGGTCGCTATCGTGCCCTTCCGTCTCGGTAGTCAGAGTGGTCCGACCGGCTGTCGACCGAGCGCTGGCCGTCTCCCCGGTCGGCGCGAGGCGCCGTCGCGTCTCACCCGGACGGCTGTCTGTCCTCGTGGACCGGGAACGCCACCTCGACGGTCGCGCGGTACTCGGTCACTTCGCCGTCTTCGACGTTCGCCGTCCACTCCTCGACCTCGACGCCGCGGATGTCGTCGATGGTCCGGCTGGCCTGTGCGACCGCCTCCTCGGCCGCGTCCGGCCACGACTCCTCGGAAGTCCCGAGAACTTTGACGATCTTGACTGCGGTCATGTGACCGCCTTTGGTCGGTCCCGCGGGAAGTCGTACGGCAGGCCTTCGCAAGCGGACCGAGAGGGGGTGTGAGGGGGTCTACAGCGCCAGGACGGCCCGTAGCCAGCCCGTCAGTCGGCTTCCTCGGGCTGCGTGAATCCCTCCTTGTGTTCGGTGCGCCACTCGTCGATGGAGTTCATGACCGGGGCCGCCGAGATGCCGTGCAGCGTCAGCGACGCGACGACGAGGAACCCCAGAAACGCCCACAGTTCCTCGGCCGCGATGACGAGTTCGATTTCGTTGAAGGAGGCGGTGTTCAGCGCGTACGCGAGATAGAAAAAGGAGCCGATCCCGCGGACGCCGTAGGCGGAGATGACGGCCTGCTCCTGCCACAGCGAGTTGGAACCGAGCATTCCGACGATGCCCGCGAGCGGTCGGATCACGAGCAGCACCGCGAGCGCGATCAGGACGTGTTCGACCGTCAGCGACTGGAGGAGTCCGCCGACCAGGGTCCCGCCGAACAGGACGAGGACGGCGGCCATCAGCAAACGCTCGACCAGCACGGCGAAGTCGTGGAGCTTCTGGTAGTACTCGTGCTCCCACTCGTAGTGGCGGAGCACGAGCGCGGCGACGAACACGGCGACGAAGCCGTAGCCGGCGACGAGGTCGGTCGCCGCGTACGCCAGCAGCGTCGCCGCCAGCGCCTCCGCGCCCTCCATGACCCGCGCGAGGTCCGTGCTGGAGGGCTTGCCGAAGATGAACTCGGCGATGATGTACCCGACTGCGACCCCGCCGACGACCCCGACGGCGATCTTGTAGACGACGTAGAAGCCGAACCACTCCGAGAGCCACGGCCACACCGACCCGAGCGCGGCCTCCGCGGACCCGGCCGCCCCGGTCGCTTCGAGGCTCACCCCCGCCATGACGATCGCGAGGTACGTGAACGGGAACGCGAGCCCGTCGTTGAGCCACGCCTCGGAGGTGAGCGCGAACCGGATCGCCCCCTCCTGGTCGTCAGGGTCGACCTCGGCGTCGGTCTCGGCGGTCGGCGGCGTCGCCTCGACGGTCGAGGCCAGCACCGGGTCGGTCGGCGCAACCACCGCGCCCATCAGGACGGCGGTCGCCGGGTGCAGGTCCAGCACCGCCCACCCCAGCCCGGCGACCGCGAGGATCGTCAGCGGCATCGTGACCCCCAACAACCGCCACGTCGGGGCCCACGCCCGCCAGTCGAACGGCCTGTCGAGTTTCAGCTCCGCGCCCATCAGCGCGATGATGACCACCAGTTCCGTCAGGTGCTCGGTCAGCGCCGGCGACTCGACCGGGTCCGGCGCCGGGATCCCCAGCGGGAGCGAGAAGATAGCCGCCCCCGCGATGACGTAGATGAGCGGGAACGACATCGGCTTGTCCGCGAAGACGCGCGGGAGAACGACGGCCCCGAGGATCGCGATGCTCACCACGAGGAGGGCGATATCGTAGACTGCCATGGGATCCGTTGGGGGCGGCCACGAAAGGAACTTTTGCCGGTAAGGGATGTCTTCCGTCCGATCTATCGGAATTCGGGCTGTCGGCCTCGGTCGGCGATCCCACACCCGACGGGGTCCGCCCGGTTGCCAGGTTCACCCGTCCATTCGACGCCCCTCCGGGCCGCCGTCGGCTGCGTGTCGCCCGTCCTCGTCCCCGCTCGTCGCCTTGGCGTCGTCGTCCTCCCGGTCGGAGCCGCTGTCGACCTCCCTGTCGGATCCGTCGCCGGTTCCCCCGCCGGCCGCTTCGTCCGGCGCCGGTTCGCCGGCCGGGTCCCCGTCGCCGGTAGTGTCCACGTCCCGTCCGTCGTCGGCCTGTTCCTCCCACGCGTCCGGTTCGATCTCCACCTGCATCTCGACGATGTCGTCGTGTTTCGGCTGGCGGACGAGGAACGGACCGGCCGCCAGCGTCTTCAGCGTGATCGCCGCGACGCGGACGACGTAGGCGGTCAGCACCACGTACGGCGCGATCGAGACCGTGTACGCGAACATGACGAACAGCGGGAGCGACACGAGCGGTCCGACCCTGAAGACCGGGATGATCCCCGTGTTGAGCGCCAGCAGCAGGTAGGAGATGAAGACGACGACCGGCAGGGAGACGTACAGCAGGTTGCTCGACAGCCGGGCGACCTCCCGCTTGTAGTACAGCGACTGGAAGTACTCCCGGCCGGTGGCGAGGAATTTCAGCGTGTCGATGAGCTCCTGGAGCGCGTCGTTCGTCCGGTCGTCCAGCTGGTCCTCGTAGCGGTTGCGGATCCGCCTGGCCGTGTTGAGCTGCCAGGAGTAGTCGTAGTGGAGCCCCGCCGAGAGCACGTCGAACGTGCCGAACCGGGCCCCGTCCAGCGTCTCCGCGGCGTCCCGGGCCTCGTCGACGATCTCGTCGGTGAGCGCGTCGATCTGGTCGCGACACCCCTCGTCGTCGCAGTTGTCCGCCGCCCGCTGGAGCGCGCGCGCCTCCCGGTAGATCGAGTAGAGGATCACCTCCAGAAACGCCGCCGGTTGGCTCGGGCTGGCCTCGACCTCCGCGAGGTTCTCCGCCCGCCGCCGGAACTCGATGGAGGCGTCGATCCGCGACTGCTCTGTCTCGATGTCAGTGATCTCCTGAGAGAGCACGATCGAGCTGATCGACGAGACGATCGAGACGATGAGGATCGCACCGCTCAGCAGCGTCGTGAACAGCGTCTGGAGCGTGTTCGTGTCCGTGAGCAGCTGCTGGATGTCGACCGGCCGCAGCAGCGCCAGCGTGACGAGGAACGCGAAGACGCCGGCCAGCAGCACGACCGTCACCGCGGGCCGCGCCCCGTCGAACAGGATCCACGAGACGGGGCGGCTGGACTTGACCCGGCGGTAGAGCGCGTTGAGCCAGTCCGCCGCGGTCGCGACCCGCCTGCCGGACAGCCCGAGCGGGTCGGTCACGCGGGCGGCCCCTCCCGGTCGGGGAACGGCCCACAGTTCCAGGCTGAAGGAAGTCGACACGCCTGTGACGACGGCTGTCGACGGGTCCGGGCCACGTCAGGTCGCCGCATCGTACCCGGGGATCCGGTGGCGTCCCGAGAGCACCACGTTCGTCGCCCCGCCGAGCAGGATGACTACCGACCCGAAGTAGAGCCAGGTGATCAGCAGGATGATCCCGCCGAGGACGCCGTACAGCTCGCCCGTCGAACTCATCGAGACGTACACCTGAAACAGCGCCTGCAGGAGCGTCCAGCCGACGGCGGCGACGGTCGCGCCCGGCAGCGCCCGCGTGAGCGTCATCTCGACGTTCGGGAACACGTAATACATCGGGAGGAAGGCGACGATCAATCCGAGTATCAGCCCGACGAACCCGAGGATCTGCACCACCGGGAGGCGAGTCTCGACGCCGGGCGAGAACGTCGGCGCGTACGCCACGACCGCCCCGGCGGCGACCATCGCCAGGAACGCGACCCCCATCCCGCCGAGCACGAGCAGTCCGTCCGAGACCTGCTCGACGATGCCGACGTCGGTCTCGACCGCGTAGAGCTCGGAGAACGCCGTGTCCAGCGAGCGGAACACCTTGAGCGTGGCCCACAGCAGCGCCGCCCCGCCGATGATCGAGAACTGGGTGCGGCTCTGGGCCCCGTCGAGCGACTGGCTGACGAGGTCCCGCGCCGTGGGCGTGAGGTACTGTTCCGTCATGCTGAGCAGCTGCTGCTGCAGCGACTCCCCGCCCAGCACCGAGGCGGCGACGAGCGCCAGCAACAGCAGCGGGACCAGCGACACGAACGCCGCGTACGCGATGCTCCCCGCCATGAACGGCACGTCCCGCTTCCGGTACACCGAGACCAGACTCCGCAGGAACGTGACGGCCCGACTGACCGGCCGCCTGGTCGCGAGGCTCATCGGGTAGCCACGCCTCCCACGGCCGGATCGGTCCCGATCCGAGACATGGGAGCCGTTGGGTCGGGACGCACTTAACGCCGTGGCCGGTAACCGCCCGTTACCCGGCTGTGAGTCCTCCTGGCGTCGTAGCCCGCGTCCCTGCGTTGCACCCGACACCTCCGCGTTGCGGCCCGTTTCGTGGTTCAGCCCTGCCCGGTCTTCACGTCCACGCCCTCGAAGGTGACCTCGACGGGTTCGCCGTAGCGGTCGCCGTTCTCCTCGTCGTGGCGGTGCATGGTCGGGGGCTCGACGCGGACATCGAGCGTATAGGTGCCGTCTCCGGGGACGCGGACGTTGGCGCCGTAGTGATACAGCCCCGGGTGCCACAGCAGCGGGAGCGTCGCCGCTTCGACCTGCTCGCCGTCGCGGTCCGAGATCCTGATGCTCACCTCCGCCCCGGGGACCATCCGACCGTCGTCGGCGTCGGCGACAACCACCTCGATGTGGGCGTTCTCGTCGTCCGGTTCCCGCCATGCGAACTCCCCCTCGCCGACGAGTTCGTAGAGGCCCTCTGCCTCCTCCTGGGCGAAGCCGACGACGTAGTCGCCGGCCTCGCGGGTGTCGCCCGTGTGGACGACCTCCTCGATCATGTAGTCGACGGCCGCTCGGTAGGCGTCGCCCGCCTCCTGCGCCAGTCGCAACTGTCGGTCGTCGACCTCCTCGCTCGGCTGTTTGCCGTGTTGGCTCATGGCCGCAGGTACGGCCGGCGACTCGGTAGTCGTTCGGCCAGCGATCGAAGGGTCGCGTCGCTATCGGCGCTGGACTCCCGACTTCGGCCCCCGCGCACGTCCCGGGCGAATCTTCATACCGCCGCCGGGCGTGTCTCTCCCGATTCGGAGGCTTGGACCGATGACACCAGACCCACCTGCGGGCGATACCGATCGGGACGGCGACCGCAGCGAACCGGACGGCGACCCGGCCGGTCGCCACGAGTCGCTGTGGACCGCCACGTCCGAACCGACGGACTACGGGCCGCTCGACGGCGACATCCGCGTCGACGCGGCGGTCGTCGGCGGCGGCATCGCCGGGATCGCGACCGCATTCGAACTCGTCGAGCGGGGCCGGTCCGTCGCCGTCGTCGAGCGCGAGCGGATCCTCGACTGGACGACCGGCCGCACGACCGCCAAGGTGACCGCGCTGCACGGGCTCGTCTACGACCACCTGATCGACCACTTCGGCGTCGAGCGCGCCCGCCAGTACGCCGACGCGAACCGGGCGGCGATCGACCGCATCGCCGACACCGTCGACCGGCTCGACATCGACTGCGAGTTCGGCCGCGTCCCGGCGTACACCTACGTCGAATCGTCCGCCGACCGCCGCGACGTGCGCCGGGAGGTCGACGCCGCCCGGCGGCTCGGCCTCCCGGCCTCGTTCGTCGAGTCGACCGAACTCCCCTACGAGGTGGCCGGCGCCGTCCGGTTCGACGACCAGGCGTACTTCCACCCGCGGAAGTACCTCCTCGCGCTCGCCGAGCGGGTCGCCGACCAGGGGACCGGCGAGGGGGGCGGCGCCGGCGGCCAGTCGGGTTCCGCCGGCGGCGGGATCTACGAGGAGACGGTGGTCACGGAGGTCGACGACGGCGACCCCTGCCGGCTCGAAACGGACCGCGGCGAGGTCGTCGCCGACGACGTGGTTCTGGCGACGCACTTCCCCGTCTCCGACCACGCGCTGTACTTCTCGCGGCTCTCGCCCAAGCGGTCGTACGTGCTCGCCGCCCGGCTGTCAGGCGACCCGCCGGACGGGATGTACTACGACCCCGGCGAGCCGTACTTCTCGGTTCGTCCCCACGCCGGCTCCGAGTCGCTGGTCCTGATCGGCGGCCAGAATCACCGTACTGGCCACGCCGACAGCACGACCGACCGCTACCGGAAACTCGAACGGCGAGCCCGCGAGCGGTTCGACGTCGAGGCGGTCGAGTACCGCTGGGCGACCCAGGACTACGTCTCGGTCGACAGCGTGCCGTTCGTCGGCCGGGCGGCGCCGCAACTCGACGGCGTCTACGTCGCGACCGGCTTCGGCGGGTGGGGCATGACGAACGGGATAGCCGCCAGCGTCGTCCTCCCCGACCTGATCACCGGCCGGTCCAACCCCTGGAGCGACGTGTACGACCCGACGCGCTTCGAGTTCGGCGCTTCGAAGTCCGACCTCGTCTCGCACAACAGACACGCGATGGAGCACTTGCTCTCCGGTCGCGTCCGCGGCCGACCCGACATCGACCTCTCGGGGCTGGCTCCCGGTGAGGCGACCGTCGCCGACGAGCGCGACGACCCCGTCGCCGTCTACCGCGACGAGGACGGCGCCGTCCACGCGGTCTCGGCGGTCTGTCCGCACATGGGCTGTCTGGTCTCGTGGAACGACGGCGAACGCTCCTGGGACTGTCCCTGTCACGGATCGCGGTTCGATGTCGACGGGAGCGTCCTCGACACGCCGGCCGTCGACGACCTCGATCCCGTGGACCTCGGCGTCGGCGACGGCGGCAAGGGGGACGAAAGCCGATCGCGCGATGACTGTCCCCCTCCCCAGCGGTGAGATTCACGCAGCTGTCCCGGTACGGTCGATCCCGCGACACGCGTCAGAAAAATACGAATCGGTCGTCAGCTCCGTACCGGGCCGGGCGTCGGATCCGTTCGTCGCCGCGACGTGGCTGTCGCGAGACCGTTCCGTCAGGTCCGGGCCGCCGGCGTCGCAACGTCCGTGTCACGAGCCTCGTAAGCGCTGTAGGCGCCGAGGACGAACACCAGAAGTCCGACGACGATGTCGTTCCAGAACTCCAGATCCGTCTCGACTGCCGCGAACCCCTCGGTCGACCCGAGGATGAACGGCGTCGCGATCAGCCAGAGGCCGAGCAGCGCGACGAACGCGCCGACTCCGACGCTGCCCAGCTGCTCGTTCGAACGGCGGTAGAAGTTGTACCCGCCGAGCACGACAAGCGCCGCCCCGACGATGATGTCGCTCCAGAAGTTCCCCGCGACCGGGTTGAGGATGAACGCCTCTGCGAGCATCCACAGCCCGAGCAGGGCCACTAGAGCGGACACCCACTTGCCGGCCTCCGTCGGGTTCGTGTCGACTTCCTGCCTGTCGTGGTCGTCCTCGCGATGCTCCTGTTGGTCGTAGACCTCACTGTCGCTCATTGGAGATCGCCACCCGATCGTTCGATCCGGACGCGTAAGTATTGCCGACTCGCTCCATCGAACTGATCCGGAGAAAGGCCGCCCTAGACGGTAAGCCATTGAAATACCCGGGAACCCCCGGACATCGCGCGCCGTGCGCTTACCCACACTGTTCCCATGTATGAGAGACAACATGGGTCGAAGGTTTACCGCACTTCGCGACCAGCGACGAGAGGACACCGACGCGAACAACGCTGCCACACCGGAGGGTTCGGACGTGGCTGGCCGGATCCGTCGCGGCATCGAGGGCGGCGCGCTCGCGACGGTAGTGATGACGGTCTACCGCCTCCCGGTGACTCGTTCGCTCCCGCCGTCGGCGGAGTTCTGGGCGACGTTCGTCGCGGGCGGGCGACCACAGGACCATCCGCTGGCGGCGCTCGTCCTCCACTTCGTCTACGGGATCGGTGCCGGTGGCGTCTTCGGCGCGCTGGTCTCCGGCCGCGCGTCGCTCGACCGCGAGCGGACGCGGTCGTTCCTGGACGACAGCGTGAGCGGACCGCCCGATCGCTCGGGCGAGGTCGCCGTGACGATGGCCGGGTTGCTCTACGGCGTCGCGCTGTCCGTCGTCGGCGAACGAATCGTCCTCGGTCGACTTCTGGGCACGGAGCCCGACGACAGGTTCGCCTTCCACGTCGGGCACGTCCGCTACGGGGTCACCCTCGGCGCCTGGGTCGGGACGCGAACCCGTCGCGAAAAAAGGGAGTGAGCGCGGTATCGACGCCCGCAGGACCGCTCCTGCGGAGACGGTCCGCGAGTTCCCGCGAGCTCGAGTTCCCGCGAGCTCGAATTCACTGGTGTCAGAAGCGCTGCTGAGATCCTGCGCCGATCAGCTGGTCCGTCGCGGCGAGCGTCTCGCCGAGGACGGACGCACACTCCTGGCAGTGGGAGTGCTGGTGCTGGCTGCACTCCTGGGCGCACGCCTGGGCCGCACGCTGGAACGTCTCGACGATCTCCCCGGCGAACCGGGAGTTGCGCGGCACCGTCGCGAGCACGGTTTCGCCGAGCTCGACGACGTCCTCACAGAGACGGATACACTCCGTCATCATCGGGTCCGCCTCCTGGATACACTGGTCGGCACACCACCCGCAGACTTCGATCGCCTCGGCAACGCTCGCGAGCGACGTGCGGTACTGCTGCGGGAGCGTCCCGCCGGTCTGCATCCCTGTCGACTGCATTCCGGTCGACTGCATGCCCGTCGATTGCGTTCCGGTCGATCCCATCGATCCGCCGGCGGACTGCATCGACCCCTGTGTCGGTTGCATCTGCTGCATCGCGGCCTGCTGATTGGTCGGCTGCGCATGCTGTCCCTGTTCCGTCTGTGCGAGGTGTTGTGTCATAGTTCTGTCCGGGTCGCTACCCGTCCGACGGTTCACCGATCGGCCACAAATAGCGGTTCGATAGTTTCCTCCGATAACTGTCTCTTACTTCGATATTCCCTGGAATTCGACCACGAAGCTGTCGTATTCGGCTGGAAAACGCGACCCTACTCGCGAGGTAATCTCCCCCGATCCGGCGGTCGGATCCTTCCCGGGTCGGTGACAATCTTATGTAACAACTTTCTTGCCTGTGCGGGAGGTATTGTTACATAAGATATGACGGACGATATCTCACCCCCTCCGTCGCTGCCGAAGTACCTCGCCGAGGGGCTGCCGAAGCAGGACGTGTCGACGCTGAAAGCGACGAGAGAGTTCGTCGACGAACTGATCGCGGAGAAGGAGCGGCCGGTCGAGTCGAGCGACCTGCCCGACGACGCGACGGTCGTCGACGACGGCCCGGACGGATACGTCGTCAAAGAACTCGTGAAGTGTGGGAAAGACAGCTGCAAATGCGCCTCGGGCGCGGAGAGCGATATGCACGGGCCCTACGAGTACAGATACTACCGCGACGACGACGGGACCCTCCGAAAGGAGTACGTCGAAAACCAGTGAGTCGAGCGAGGATCGTTGACCGGACAGTTCGTCTACCGGGGTGACGAGTCTTCGGTGGATAGCCCCCGCGAATGGGTCGTGGGACGAGTCTGATGAAGTCCAGATCCTGGACCCCGACGAGTGGGTGACGGGACGAGACACACACACCGGGTTTCCGGTGAAACGGGGGAGCAGGTGGGGTTAGCTTGACGGACTGCGAGGGGGGTGAGGGAGATCGAATCGTTCCTGTTGAGAACTGAATTGCGATAGATAGCAACTCTACAGACGGATCGTGGAGTGTACACGGATCAGCTGACGATCGATGCTCCGCCTGACCGTGACCTGACCGTGAAAATATTCGGATGACTGTGACAACACCGGATAGAATATAAAAGACTGACCTATCTCTTAGCGGTTCCTGAAAACAACAGTTTGAATTTCTCTACCCATGCACTAACTAACACTATAGAAAGATTTAATATAATATAATAGAGTATGACCCCAGAAGATAGTCCACGGGAAATGAGGTAGAACAGTCCATCGAGACACAGACACAGTCCATCGAGACACAGACAGACTAAACTTCGACTCCCTGTCAATCTCTATCAGCTGAGTGCTCGATATCACTGCATTCTTTCTATCTCCACCTGTCACCTCATCCTCCTTTTTGTGTATCATTCTCTCTTGGTTCGGTCCCTACCAGTCGTGATTCCGTAGCGATTGACTGCTGGCACACCGGGTTTCCGGTGAACTATTCCCCACCCATCGTCGGGTCGTTCGTCTATGCTCATTCTTTCGATTCCAGGGATTCAACCTCTATTCGAGTCGATCTGCGCCACCAGTAACGTTGTCCCTCGTAGCCCTCTTCTCGATCTCGGCCAACACTGCGGCATTCACCGGAACGCTCTCCGTTCACCGGAACGCTCTCATTTTATCGTACCCACGGAGGCTCAGCCACTGCCGACGATCGTGCCGGTCAGAACTGGTTGAATCCACTGTACCGGACGGATCTATTGTGTTGGTCGAATGCACTGCATCAGTCGAGCAGATCGGTCGGATTCATGCTGTCCGTCGTGTCATGCATCGTCATGCTGTCCGTCGTGTCATGCATCGTCATGCTGTCCGTCGTGTCATGCATCGTCATGCTGTCCGTCGTGTCATGCATCGCGATCCCGTGCTACATTATTTCAGATCCGCTCGGTCGCGATCCCGAACCCCCGTTTCAACTGCACCCCTCCCCACCCCCCTCCCCCCGTTTCACCGGAAACCCGGTGTGTGTGTCTCACCACTCTACTCCCCCATCCCCCACCGAATTTCCGTGCTCTAGGAAAGAATAAAGTGATTTCACCGGAAACACGGTGTCACAATCGCATGTCAGGCTCCGACGATCTGTTCATCAGGGAAGACCCGATTTTCGTCCAGAAGGAACTGCTCGAGATCAACCACCTTCCGGACGAGGGCCGGATCGTCGGCCGCGACGAGGAGATCCAGAACCTCGCGAACGCCGTCAATCCCGCCATCTTCGGACAGAGCCCCAGCAACGTCCTCATCTACGGGAAGACGGGCACGGGCAAATCTCTCTGTGCGAAACACGTTTCGCGACGGCTCACGTCGACGGCGAACGACGAGGGAGTGGCCGCGACGTTCGCCTACGTCGACTGCGCCCAGGACTCCACCGAGACGCAGGCAGTCCAGACCATCGCCGCGACGCTCAACGACCGGTCGCGGACCGACATCAAGATCCCCGACAAGGGGATCGCGACCTCGACGTACTACAAGCGGCTCTGGCGGATCCTCGACGAACTGTACGACGTGGTTCTCGTCATCCTCGACGAGATCGACAAACTCGAGGACGACGACATCCTGATGCAACTCTCCCGCGCCGGCGAGGCCGGCAAGATCGAGAACTGCAAGATCGGCGTCATCGGGATCAGCAACAAGATCAAGTACAAGGAAGAGCAGCTCAACGAGCGGGTCAAGTCGAGTCTCTGCGAGCGCGAGTTCGTCTTCCCGCCGTACGACGGCACGCAGCTCAACCGGATCATGGAGGCCCGACGGGACGCCTTCAGGGATGGCGTCCTCGAGGACGGCGTCATCCCGAAGGCGTCGGCGCTGGCCGCTCGCGAGCACGGTGACGCCCGCCAGGCCATCGATATCCTCCGCTACGCCGGCGAGATCGCCCAGTCCCGCGGCGCCGACCGCGTCACCGAGGAGTTCGTCGTCGACGCCCGCGAACGCGCCGAGACCGACCGGTTCCGCGAGTTGATCCGCGGCTCGACGCCCCACTCCCGGTACGTCCTCCAGGCGCTCACCGTGCTCTCGCTCAACGAGGACAATCAAGACGGGTTCCGGACCACCGAGGTCTACGATGTCTACAAGGAGATCTGCCGCCAGGAGAGCTCCGACACCCTCTCGCTGCGGCGGGTTCGCGACCTGCTCAAGGAGCACGCCTTCCTCGACATCATCGAGCAGTCCCGCCACAGCGGCGGGAGCGCCGAGGGGAGTTACACGAACCACAAACTGCTCGAAGACCCCGAAGTCGTTCGCGACGTACTCGCCGACACGATCGAGTGACCTCCGTCAGCCCGATCCGCTCGACCCCCCATCCGCTCCGGGCTCGCTCGAACCCCTCTCCGATCGTTCTACTAATCTCACATTACTGCTCCATTCACCGGAAATCCGGTGTGCCTCACGCTCGAGTAACGCGCTGCTACCCGGATTTCACCGGAAATCCGGTGTCCCCGAACGGCCGTCCGAACCTCCGAACGCCGGTTCACCGGAAACGCGGTGTCCGCGAACGTGGCGGCTTTCCGGGACCGGTCCTGCGATCGTTCTCCGATTGCGTCCGTTCCTCCGCTGACCGGTCGTAGCAGCCCCGGATCCCCGTCGTGTGTCGCCCCGTTCACTGGCGGAGTGCGAGCGCTATCGCCGGCGGGCTGCGAGGAACCAGGACGCCCGGGCACACGCCGGGTCGTAATCCCCGGAGTCGTCGGCTTCGCCGCCTTTCGACGCCTGCTGTCGGGCGATCTCGGAGGGAAGGTCCGGGCATCGGGGCGAGGCCCGCTCGGTCGAAGACTGCCCCATCCGGGACTGCATCCCGACTGTCTCGTAGTCGCCGTCCGATCTCGACCGGTCGTACTCGATGACTCGGCGGACGTACGCGGGGGTTTCATTCGGGACCGTAGCCTGATCCGCGGCGGTCGCAGGTTCGGACTCCCCGTCGTCGGTACCGTCGGTGGTGGCCTGTTCACTCGCACTGACGGCGGCTTCCCCCGTGTCCGGATTGGTCGTGCCGCCGGGGCCGCCGCTGGATGGGGACCGGTGGCTACCCGTGCCCTCGTCGGCGCCGTGGTTGCCTGGAGCGTCCGCGTTCGGACCACTCCGAGGCACGTCGTTGCGTTCGCGATTCGAATCCCGTCCGCCCGAGATCTCGTGTAAACTCATGGTGTGTCTCGCTGGGGCGCGTCGCAGCCAACTCTACAGGACGGTCCATCATAAACTGGCGATACCGTTCTTTCGCTCCCGACGGGGAAAGTCGCCGTTACTCGCAACAGTGGAGCACACGGTCCGATTACTCGACCCGATACTCCGGTTACCTGCTTCCGTCGACCCGGTCGTCCCAGTTTCGTTCGCACATTCTCGGTTCCGCTCGCGTGAACTCCCCGAGAGATCCGTCGTTACCCGGACGACCGGTGGCAGGGATCACGGAAATGCGTCAGTAAATTACAGAGATACCACTGTAAGGGGGTGTCGAGTCCGGAACGGCTCCAGGAAGGCCATCCGATCGTGTCTTACAACTATCCCATTAATGTCTAATGAAATATAAATATACATACATAAATTCGGTCGGTGTGGTGGTCCGGGTCGGCAGCTGTCCGGGAGGAGAAACCGCGAAAATCGCGAAAGTGAACACTGAACCGATCAAAGAGTCAATGACCGAGGAGTCACGTGGGAATCGGAAGTCTCGATCGAAGACGGCCAGTTCTGCATACTCTCGCCGCTTGCGGACCGAATTCGTATGGGTCTCTCGCCGACGAACGGATCGGACCGTCGATCCAAATTATAATACGAAATCTGCCACTTCTATATAAAGAAATCTGACATACAGTTCCTGAACTGATCGGTGGCGTCCCGGTCCTACGAGGTTCCCTATCGCTCCGTTCGCGACACCGCAGATTTCATGCCGGTGCGCGGAGAGGGCCGCGCATGGACTACATCTGGATCGCCGCCGGAGCGGGGCTCGTGGTGGTGTCGCTCGTCGCGATCGCGGTTCGGCGTCGCCGGTCGTCGGGGAGCCGAGCGTCCGAGCGCGCCCACGAGGCGGCACAGGAGCGGGATCCGCCCGTCGAGATCGGGGAGTCCTACACGGTCGGAGTGACCGAGTTCTCGGATCACCACTCGGGCGAAACGGTCGCGGTCGGCAAAGTCGAGGGGTTCGTCCTGTTCGTTGAGGACGTTCCGTCGGGCGTCGATGTCGGCGACGCCATCCGTGCGAAGGTGGTGTCGTTCAACAGAGGGCACACGTCGGCCGACGCGGTCTTCGTCGAGCGCGCTTGAGACAGCGTCCCGCGTCCGCTCGTCGTCCGCTCGTCGACTCTCGGATTGACTCGCCCGGGAGACGCTATTAGCGCTCGGTTTCGGTCCGGACACGAGGGTCGAGCGAGCCGTAGAGCACGTCCTGGAGGAAGTTGCCGGTGATGCCGATGAAGACGACGACCATCGTCGTCCAGATGACGAGGGCGGTGTCGCTCTCGCGGATGGCGCGCAGGCTGGCCCCGGCGAGTCCGGGGATCCCGACGACCGCCTCGATGATGTAGATGTTCAACACGAGGACGGCCAGCAGCTCGGTCATCGACAGCGAGACGATCGGGATGGCCGCGTTCCTGAGGACGTGACGCGCGAGCCGGAGGCGGTCGGCGCCTTTCGCGCGGAGCATCTTCACGAACGCCCGTCCGGTCTGTTCGAGCGCGGACGCGCGAGCGAACCTGACCTGTCCGGCGAGGAGACTCGCCGCGACGGCGGTCGTCGCGAGCGCCCACCGACCGAGGGAGACGGGGATCACGCCCTCCGCGGAAAAGTACTGGAGGTAGATCACGAGCATGAACACCGGGACGCCGAACAGCGCGTAGGCGGCCAGGCGGACCGACCAGTCGAAGGTCCCGTCCTTCGCGAGCGCGGCGAACAGCCCAAGTAACACGCCCGCGAGGACGGCGACAACGACGCCGGGGACGACGTAGCCGAGCGTCGCCTGGACGCGGCCGTCGAGGACCGCGACCACCGGCTGGCGGTAGGCGAACGAATACCCCCAGTCGAGCGTCGTCACGTCGACGAGCCAGCCGACGTAGCGTTCGTGCATCGGGGTGTCGAGGTCACGCGCGGCGACGAACCCCTCCCGGATCGATTCGAGCTGTTCCTCAGACGCGCCACCCCACGAGGCGAGCGCGAGTCGCTGTTGCAGCCGCAGCCTGACCGTGCTCGCGATGACGAAGAAGGTGATCGTCACGACCAGATATGCCGAGAGGACGGCGAACGCGGCGCGCCGGAGGACGTACCGGAGGTAGCTCATCGCGGCCGTCCCTCCTCCGAGGGGCGCGCAGCGAGGGCGGGCCGACCCGCGGCGGAGCTGCGAGAGCGTGCGGGACCTTCCGGGACGGAGCGACGGAAGCGTGGGAGGCCATCGCGGTCGGAGGGCAGTGGTACCATCGGTCGTGGCTTGTTTTGTCATCACACGGTATAAAATTTGATTTGGTCGGCTGTGCCATGGGTGGGCATGCCCTCCAGCGATTCCGATCCCCCGGAGTTCGCGCGGGTCGACTGGGACGCGGCGGCGTCCGGTCGCCGGCGACCGTCCGCGCGGACGGCCGGGTTCGCGCTCGCACTGCTCGCGGTCGCAGGACTGCTCGCCTACGACCTCGCCGTCGCGCCCGAGAAGACGCTCCCCTTCCTCGAGTGGGACGTCAACCGGTCGGGCTGGCTGGTCGTCGTGGCACTGGTCGTCCTCGGGCGGTACGTCCTCGTGCCGCTGGTGGCCGACCGCGACCGGACCGCCCGACACGTCCGGGCGTTCCTCGCCCGGCCCGCTGGCGTCTTCGCGCTCGGGTACCTCGTCCTGTTCGGCCTGCTCGGCGTGCTCGGGCCGGAGCTGTTCCAGTTCACCTACGCGAAGCTCGACGCCCGGCTCCAGCCGCCGGTGTTCGCGGGTGTGAACGCCAGTATCGCCGAAACCTACTCCTGTGTGGGGCCGGTCGTCGACGGCGTCTGTCGGGGGACCTGGCAGTACCCCCTCGGGACGAACTACATCGGCGAGAACGTCATCGAGGGGCTGATCGGCGGGATGCACGTCGCGGTCAAGGTCGGCGTCGCGACCGCGGTGGTGATGGCCGCCGTCGCGACGACGGTCGGGACGGTCGCCGGCTACTACGGCGGCTGGGTCGACGACCTGCTGATGCGCTACGTCGACGTCCAGCAGACGGTCCCCGCGATCGTCGTCTACATCGTCCTCGCGACGCTGTTTTTCGGCAACATCGAGGGGGTCTCCGACGGCGGCATCTTCGCGTTCGTGCTCGTGTTCGGCCTGCTCGACTGGGGCGGGATCGCTCGCCTCGTCCGCGGCGAGGCCATGCAGCGGCGGAGCGCGGGCTACGTCCGTGCGGCGAAAGCGGCCGGCGCGAGCGACCTGCACGTGATCCGCCGCCACGTCGTCCCGAACGCGACGGCCACCATCGTCACCGCGCTCACGCGGCGAATCCCCCTGCTCGTGCTCGCGCAGGTCGGGCTCGCGTACCTCGCGCTCAACTCGGCGCGGCCGGCCTCGTTCGGCGAACTCCTCCGGGTCAGCCTGGAGGGGCGACACATGCCCTGGCACGTCCAGTGGTGGACTTCGGTGCCGGCCGTCCTCCTGCTGGTCGGGCTGGTCGTCTCCTTCAACGTCTTCGGTGACACCGTCCGGGACGTGCTCGACCCGCGGGAGGAGGTGCGGTAGATGGCCGACCCGCTCCTCGCGGTCCGCGACCTGCGGGTCCGCTTCGAGACCGACGAGGGTGTCGTCCGCGCGGTCGACGGCGTCGACTTCGACGTGGGCGAGGGCGAGACGGTCTGTCTCGTCGGCGAGTCGGGCTCGGGCAAGACCGTCGCCTGCGAGTCGATCACCCGACTGCTCCCCGACTCCGCCGCTGTCGACGGGAAGATCCGCTTCGACGGGACCGACCTCACCGACTGCTCGGCGTCGGAGCTCGAATCCTACCGCGGCGGCCGTATCGGCCACGTCTTCCAGAACCCCCAGGACGCCCTGGACCCCGTATACACCGTGGGCGAGCAGGTCGTCGAGGCGATCCGCATCCACCGCGACGTGTCGAAGGCGACCGCCCGCGAGGAGGCCGTCGCGCTGCTGGACCGCGTCGGGATCGGCGAGGCCGAGGCTCGCTTCGGCGACTACCCCCACCAGTTCTCCGGCGGGATGAAACAGCGCGTCGTCGTCGCGATGGCCCTGGCGCCCGACCCCGACCTGCTGATCGCCGACGAGCCGACGACGGCGCTGGACGTGACCATCCAGCGCCAGGTGCTGGAGCTCCTCGCGGACCTGCAGGCCGAACGCGGGATGGCGCTTTTGTTCGTCACCCACGACCTGGGCGTCGTCGCTGAGATCGCCGACCGCGTCGTCGTCATGTACGCCGGGAAGGTGATGGAGACGGGCGGCGTCCACGAGCTGTTCGACGACCCGGCGCACCCGTACACGCGAGCGCTGCTGGCGTGTCTCCCCGGCCGGGGCGAGGGGTTCGAGACGATCGGCGGGTCGATCCCGGAGCCGACCGACCCGCCCGACGGCTGCCGGTTCCACCCGCGCTGTCCGCACGCGGTCGACGACTGCGAGACCGGCGACCAGCCCGCGTTCCGGGCCGTCGACGGAGGCCGTGCCGACACCGACAGCGGAGGGTCGGGAGGTCCGGAGGGGGACACCGATGCGGGTGGGACCGACCACGAGGTCGCCTGTCTGCTCTACGACGACGACCACGCGCTCCCGCCGGAGCTGGGGGTGAGCGATGACTGACACCCCGCTTCTCGACGTGCGGGATCTCGAGAAGCACTACCCGGTCCGGTCGGGGCTGCTCCGGCGGGTGACCGGCCACGTCGAGGCCGTCGACGGCGTGAGTTTCGAGGTACGCGCAGGCGAGACGGTCGGGCTCGTCGGCGAGTCCGGCTGCGGCAAGTCCACGACCGCGACGACGCTGCTGGGGCTCGAAGAACCGACCGGCGGCGAGGTACGCTTCGACGGCGACCCGGTCGCGGAGCTGACGGGCGACGACCGCGACCGTTTCCGCCGGCGCGCGCAGGTCGTCTTCCAGGACCCCAACTCCGCGTTCGACCCCCGGCTCACCGTCGGCGAGTCGGTCGCGGAACCGCTGGCGATCCACGGCCTGCGCGACGCCGAGCGCCGCCGGGAGATCGTCGTCGACACGCTCGAACGCGTGGGCCTCTCGGCGGCCGACGCCGACCGCTACCCCCACGAGTTCTCCGGCGGGCAGAAACAGCGGATCGCGCTCGCCCGCGCGCTCGTGCTCGACCCCGACCTGCTGGTCGTCGACGAGCCCGTCTCCGCGCTGGACGTGAGCGTCCAGGCGGAGATCCTCTCGCTGCTCGACGACCTGCAGGCCGACCTGGGACTCGCGATGGTGCTCATCAGCCACGACCTGGGCGTCGTCCGCCAGATATGCGACCGCGTCTGCGTCATGTACCTCGGCGAGGTGGTCGAGCGCGGGCCCACCGAGGCGCTGTTCGACGACCCGCGCCACCCCTACACCGAGGCGCTCCTGTCGGCCATCCCCGAGCCGGACCCGGACGCCCGCGACGCGGCCGTCGAGCTGACCGGCGACGTGCCAGACCCGTCGAACCCGCCCGCAGGCTGTTCGTTCCACCCGCGGTGTCACCGCGTCATCCCACCGGAGGGGCTCGATTTCCGGGACGGCGCCTTCCGCGCGGTCCTCGACCTCCGGCTCGCCGTCGAGCGCGGCGACGTGGACGCCGACGAGTTCGAAGTGCCCGAGGCCGTCCGCGAGGCGTTCGGCGTCCCCGACGATCTGTCAGACGACGAGGTCGAGCAGCCCCTCGCAGAGGCGGTCGAGGCGGTTGCGGCGGGTCGGATCGACGAGGCGGCCGACCGACTCGACGCCTTCGAGAGCGTCTGCGAGCGCGAGGACCCCGCGCTCGAACCGGTCGACGGGGAAGGAAGTGGAGGCGAAGGTCACCTCGCCGCGTGTCTCCGGACCGGCGAGTCGATCGAGGGATCGTCGACGACCGAGTGATTCCACCACGTCGAGCAACGGTCGCCGACCTGGTCAGGCGGCGTCATCGCAGTGGCACTCGGCCCCCTGGGCGGACCGACGGGCGATCGGGTCGTGATGTACCTATTCCGCGGACTCGATCTCCGCCAGCGCCGACCGGAGTGCCTGCTCGACGATGCGCTCCTTGACCGTCGCGCGGTCGCCCTCGAAGCGGTGGTGTTCGACGGTCGCGTAGGGGTCGCGGTCGTCGCCGCCGGCGTACGCGATCCCGATGTAGACCGTGCCGACCGGGGTGTCGGTGTCGCCGCCGGTCGGGCCCGCGAAGCCGGTCGTCGAGACGCCCCAGTCGGCGCCGGTCTCGTCGCGGATGTGCCGCGCCATCGCGCTGGCGACCGTCTCGCTCACCGCGCCGTGGCGCTCCAGGCTCTCCCGGGAGACCGCGAGCAGCTGCCGTTTCGTCCGCTCCGTGTAGGAGATGACGCCGCCGACGAAGTAGTCGCTCGAGCCGGCGACGCCCGTGATCGTCGACCCGAGCAGCCCACCCGTGCAGGACTCCGCGACGGCCAGCGTCTCCCCGCGCTCGCCCAGCGTTTCCCCCAATCTGGTCGCACTCGATCGGTCGGTATTCATACCCGCGGCTACGACCGCTCGGGGTGAAAACGCTCCGCTTCGTTGTGGCTTCTGTGTAATCGCCTCTATCTTATGTAACAATAACCACCATTCCGGACACATTTGTTACATAAGACTCGGTTGTGATCGCGGCCGAGAGGCCTCTCAGGATTGGGACGGTCAGTGGTCCAGATAATAATAAAAATTATATTTTCTACATAATTTTAAATATAGTTCAGTCTCAGAGGGGTAACTCATCTCAATGGGACCCGGGCGGAAGAGGAATAGATTCCTCTGTCCGTATTTCCTGGCTTGGGCCCTATTCTAGCGGAAATTCGCCACCAACCGCTCAGATTGGAGGCCGGTCGGCAGTCTTGGCGGATTCCTAGAGCTGAGTAACACAAATAGCTTTGAAATCGCGTAATAACCGATCGCAAGGGCATTATATCGCCGAATTAACTCACTGACGATTTGAGCCAGCCACGCCAGCTCGATCGGCGGAGAATGATATAAGATTATCTAGACTACGATCAAAAGATAAAATATAAAACCGTATTGCTGACAGGACGGCTGCCATGTGGACGATCAGTAATCGCGGAGGTTGACCTCGATACGGTTCTTGGCGGCACGTAGCCGGTCCGGAAGCGTCTCGCGGTACCACTCGTCGGTCATCTCGGCTGCGGGACCGGAGAGGCTCACCGCGCCGACGACTTCGTCGTCGACACCGAAGACGGGGACCCCCACGCATCGGAGGCCGCGCCCGTACTCCTCTTCGTCGAAGGCGACGCCGCGCTCTCGGACGAGTTCGAGTTCAGTGCGTAACTCCGACCTGTCCGTGATCGTGTGCTCGGTGTACTCGGTCAGCTCGAGCGACTCGATTAGCGAGTCTAGACGCTCGGACGGGAGATGGGCGAGCAGGGACTTTCCGGTGGCCGAACAGTGCAAGTCGTGCGTCTCACCCGCTCGCGTCGAGAATCGAACGTCGTCGCTCCCTCGCGAGCGATACAGGTAGTACCCCTTCCCCTGTTCTTCGACAGCGAGATTCCCGACGAGATCAGTTCCCTCCACCAGGCCCTCGATCTGGGGTCGCGCGATCTCGTAGAGGTCGGTCTGGAGGCGCGTTGACTCGCCGAGTCCGAGAAACCGCAGTCCAAGTCGATAGTGTCCGTCCTCGTTGACCACATAGCCCCCGTCCCGAAGCGTCGTGAGGTGATTGTGGACTGTGCTCTTGGAACTGTCGACGTTGTTCGCGATTTCGGTTACCCCCGCTGACCCGACTGCTTCCAGATACTCCACGATGGAGAGAACCGTCTGGACCGACGCGACGGGTGTGTTCTCCCGGTCCATACCGAAAGGGAGATGCCACCATCACTTGTACCTGTCCCCACGCTCCGTTCTGATAGCCAGAACGAATGGATCTGATCCCTGAACTGTCCCCGTGTGGTCACTGGGCTTCGGAGGTCAAGTGGACGGGAGGCGATTCTAATTACAGTTTTATGTCTGTAATTCCTTCCGCGAACAGTCGGCTATCAGACCGTACGACGTTCTGTCCGCTATGCGCGTGGATCGGCTGTGAAATGAGCTTTCACTGCTCTACATGGTACGATCCCGCCGAGCCTGGTTGTTCTGCCAGTAAGAACGCATGGTCTTGCGAGGGTGTCTCCGGTTCGGGTTCGAAATGATTCGGCGGTACGAGGCGTGTGCGGGAATTCCGATGGGTCCCGCGGTGAGTCACTGCGCGCTGTAGTTGAGTTCGATGATGTTGACAGTCGACAGCAGTTCGCTCTGGAGCTCGTCTTTGATGTCGCTCTCGGCGAGTCGGTGTGCTGGGCCGGTGACGCTCAATCCGCCCAGTACGTCGCCTGCGGAGTCCTGGATTGTGGTCGAGATCGTCGTCATCCCGGTCCTGTACTCCTCTCGGTCGAAGGCGACGCCCTCGTTGCGGATGCGTTCGAGTTCAGCGTCGAGGTCGTCGCGGTCGGTGATCGTGTTCTCGGTGCGCGCAGGCATACCGTGTTGCTCCAGGATCGCCGTCACACGCTCGTCGTCGTACTGCGCGAGCATCGCCTTGCCGACGCCGGAGGAGTGCATGTGGAAGTGCGTCCCCTCGGAGAAGTCGTAGGCGACGTTGCGCTCGCTCTGGACGACATCGAGGGCGACGCACAGCCCGTTCTGTTCGACCGACAGCGTGACGAGTTCGCTGCTCGAACTCTCGGCGAGGCGATTGACTTCCGGTTTCGCTACCTCGTACAGTGACACGTCGTCCCGGACGCTCCCGCCCAGTTCCAGGTACCTGAGGCTGAGCCCGTACGCCCCTCCGTCCGTCTGGACCACGTATCCCAGCTGCTGGAGTGTACTCAGGTAGTCGTGGACGACGCTCTGGGGTCTGTCGATGGCGCCACTCAGGTCCGTCACGCTCGTGGGCCCGTCGCGCTCGAGCGCGGTCACGATGTCGTCCATCGTCAGCAGGGCCTTGATCGGTCGATTCGCGTCTCCGTCCATACTGTGAGTCAGGCCCCGTCCCACATAGTCGTTCGGAACTGTCGAATCTCTTCCTCCGTGTGACGACATTCCGCCCTGCGGGGACCGACCAGCCGCCGGGTTCTATGTCGATATCCGGACAACGGGTTCGATAAACGGGAATCTTCTCGCTCTCGTTTAAGTCAGATCCAGTAGTCGATTCGGCCGAATCTTCGGGGTTGAAACGTTCTGTAGCCCATACAGTCAAATGATGATAATAATCTTTAACTGTGGTTGTGTCCGTATGGGTAAACGCACTCATGTCACAGGATGCCCAGGGAGCGACACCAGACAGTCGCTCCGAATCGGAGCTGACGCTCGTCGACGCGGACATCCACCAGCGGTGGGCGGACGACGAGGCGATCGTTCAGTACCTTCCCGAGCGGTACAGAGACGACGGGCTGGTGCTTCCGGAGCTCCTGTATCGGAATCCGGGGGAGTTCCTTCGCCAGGACGAAAAGACCGAGGACGGCAACAAACCGGGAACGGACCTCGGGAAGATCGCGGACGAGCACCTCGACGAGCACGACATCGACTACGCGATGTTGACCGGCAACTCGTGGTTCAACCTCGCCGCGCTCCCGAACCGCGACTACGCCCACGAGCTGGCCCGCGCGTACGACGAGTGGCTGGTCAACGACGTGCTCCCGGTCGACGACCGGTTCATCGGGTCGCTGTACGTGGCGCCCAAAGCACCGGAGAAGGCGGCCGACCTCATCCGTGAGTACGGCGACCACCCCCAAGTTCGACAGGTGCTGCTGCCCGGCGGCGCGGAGGTGCCCTACGGGCGGCCGCAGTACTGGCCGATGTACGAGGCGGCCGAGGAACAGAACCTCGCGATGGCCGTCCACCCCTTCTCGGAGGGCCACGGGACGAGCAACCCGCCGACGGGTGCCGGGCACCCGAACAATTATATCGAGTGGCACACGCTGCTAGGCGCCTACTACATGGGACAGCTCGCCTCTATCGTCACCGAGGGCGTCTTCGTCGAGTATCCCGACCTCCGCTGGGCGTTCATCGAGGGCGGCTACGGCTGGCTTCCGCACTTCATGTGGCGCCTCGACAAGAACTGGAAAGGGCTCCGCTCACAGGTGCCGTGGCTGGAGGAGAAGCCGAGCCACTATATCAGGGAGAACGTCTGGTTCGCGAGCCAACCAGTCGAGGAACCCGAACGCCCGGAACACCACGACCAGATCCTCGAGATGATGCACGCCGACGAGACCCTGATCTACGCGTCGGACTACCCTCACTGGGACGGCGACGACCCGACCTGGGGGCTGCCACCGATGGACGATGAGATGGAACGCGCGATCAAACACGAGAACGCGGCAGAGCTGTGGGACCTGCCCACGGACGGCAGCGAACTCGAGTGATTCCGATGACAACGAAACGTTTCGAGATCTGCCCGGCCGCGGAGTTCGAACCCGGAGAGCGTCGGATCGCCGAACTCGACGGGTTTTCGGTCGGGGTATTCAACGTCGACGGGGAGTACTACGCGATGAAAAACGACTGTCCGCACCAGCGCGCGCCGCTCTGCGAGGGCAAACTCGGCGGGACGACCGAGTCGGACACCCCTGGCGAGTACGACTGGGTCAAGCCGGGCCAGGTCGTTCGCTGCCCGTGGCACGGCTGGGAGTTCGACGTCACCTCCGGCGAGTCGGTGTTCAACCCGCACAAGGTGAAGGCCAAGACCTTCGAGGCCGGCGTCGAACCCGGCGAGGACGACTCACGGACGCCCGACGGCGAAGTGAGCGTCATCGAGAGCGAGCAGCCCGTCACCGACGGCGGCTGTGAGGGCTGCGGCGTCGACCTCGAGGGGGACGAACCGCCGGTCGAGACCTACGAGGTGGACGTCGAGGAGGGAACGGTGGTGGTGTACCTGTGAGCACCGAATCCAGTGGCGCCGGTGGGTCCTTCAGGGAGAAGATCGACCCGTTCGTCTTCGTTGGGGGTGCAGTCGTTACGATCGTGGCTATCCTGTACATCGCCGCTCGTCCCGACGCGGCGGCGACGCAGCTCACGGCGATCAACACCTTCCTCTGGAGCGAACTCGGCTGGGTCTTCCTGTGGGCGATGTTCCTCGCGGTCGCCTTCTGTCTCTGGCTGCTGGTCGGTCCGTGGGGGAGTATCAAGCTCGGCGGCCCCGACGAGGAGCCAGAGTTCTCCTACTTCTCGTTCCTCGCGATGCTGTTCTCCGCGGGCCTGTCGACCGGGCTGGTCTTCTACGGGCCGGCCGAGGCGCTGTACCACTACTCCTCGGGGATGCCCTTCTTCGACTCGACAGCCGAGTCCGCCGCGATCGCCCCCGACGCCGTGCAGTACACGATGCTTCACTGGGGTATCTCCCCGTGGTCGGCGTACCTCCTGGTCGGAGTGACGATCGCGTACTACGTCCACCGGAAAGGCGCGCCGATCAAACCCTCGACGGTCTTCGCACCGTTCATCGGCGTCGAGAACCTCGACAAGAACTGGGTCAAGCCGCTCGACCTGCTGATGGTCGTCGTCTCGGTCGGGGGTGTCGCCGTCTCGCTCGGCTTCGTCGTGACGCAGTTCCTCACGGGGATGTCCTACAACTACGGCGTCGAGGTCGGCGACCTCGGCACGATACTGGTGACCGTCGGGCTGACGGTCGGGTTCACCGCCTCGGCGGCGCTGGGCGTCAAACGCGGGATCCGCCGCGTTTCGACGTTCAATATGTACCTGTTCCTGACGCTACTCGCCGTCGCCTTTGTCTTCGGCCCCACGTCGTACCTGCTCACGACGGGGACCGAGGCGCTCGGCGGCTACGTCGACGATTTCGTCGGGATGAGCCTCTACATGAACGCCGCGGGCGACGTCTCGTGGGTCGGCAGCTGGACCGTCTTCTACTGGGCCTGGTGGTTCTCGTTCGCCCCGATGATCGGCATCTTCATCACGCGGATATGTCGCGGACGCACCATCCGACAGGTCGTCTTCGCCGGTCTCATCGGCACGACGGCGGCTACTTTCCCGTGGTTCATCGTCATGGGCGGGTCGTCGCTGTGGGTCCAGACCAGCGGGACGCTCGACATCCTCTCGATCGTCTTCGAACAGGGTCGAGCGGTGGCCGGGTTCCCCCTGTTCGAAGCGCTCATCCCCCTCGGTGGCGTCTTCTCGGCCGCGTACCTGCTGCTGGTGCTCACCTTCCTCATCACGACGGTCGACTCGACGACGCTGAGCCTCGCGATGTTCACCACCGACGGGAGCGAGAACCCCTCGACGATCAACCGCGTCACCTGGGGCGCGCTCGTCGGCCTGCTCACCTCGCTACTGCTCGTCAGCGGGGGCCTCCCCGCACTCAAAGACCTGGTCGTCCTGCTCGGCTTCCCTATCGCGCTCGTCCTCGGGCTCTGCATCGTCGGCCTCGTCACCGAGTTCGAACAGCTCGACCCCGTCCTGCTGACCGAACGCTACGACGACACCGACGAGGACGCAGACCGGCAGACGGTCGCCGGGTACCTCTCTGACCGCCGACCCGGCTGGACGCGAAGCGCCGACGACTAACCTCGACTCTCCGCGCCGCACCGCGCTGACCGAACGCTGTCGCGCAGTTCAGCGACCGTTTCCGGTCCCGCACCCACCGGTCCGTTCTCTTCCTCGCGTCGACGCGCCCGCCTTCGGTCGGTTCTCGACCGCAAAAAAAACGAGTGTGACTTGCTGTCGCGTACGGCGGCCGGGTAGCCGTGATCGGCCGTCGCTGTTCGGTTGTCACTCCAGGACGACGTTGACGACGGACACCGGCGACTCCAGCATCACGGCCTGGGTCACGCTGCCGAACAGCGCCTTCCCCGTCGGCGTGCGCTGTCGGCCGCCGACGACGAGGTAGCGAACGTCGTCGTTCTCCGCGGCGTAGCTCACGATCTCCGCGCCCGGGTCGCCGACCCGGACCGCGACCGTCGGGTCGCCGCGCGTCGTGTCGGGGAGCGCTCGCGAGACGATGCGTTCCGCTCGCTGCTGGACCTCGTAGTTGTCTCTCGGGTCCTGCCCCTCGACCTCTTTCTCGAGTACTTCGACCAGCTCAGCGCGTTCTAGGACGTGCAGCGCGTGCAGTTCCTCGTCAAACTCGTTCGCGAGGGTCGTCGCTTCCGCGAGGACGGCCGTTGCTCTGTCCGAACCGTCGACTGCTGCTACGATCGCCATACGTCGACCACTCGATCCGAGGTAAAAGAAGTACCGGCGGACGGCGAGGCCGGTCGGCCACCGACCCGCCGCGGGTCGCTCACCGGCGCCGAGCCAGTCCAGTGTCACCGCTGCCAGCCCGAAGTACGCGGCCAGGCTGGCGAACGAGCGGGTGTACCCAAAGTGGGTCGCTAGGGTGCCGACGTAGAGGGGGCCGAGACTCCCGACGGCGAAATAGACGGCCCGCAATGCGCCGAGGTCGCTACCGACGGTCTCGGGGTCCAGTACGTCGACGAGATAGACGTAGATGACCGACCAGATGGCGGTCAGGCCGACGGCGGAGACGACCAGTCCGGTCGCGACCGCGACTATCCCGGTCGCCTCGATGAGGACGACGAATCCGGCGATACTGGCGCCCGTCGCGGGGAGACCGAGGCGGATCGGCGTACAGCGCTCGCCGAGAGGCCGCTCCCGAGGTTGACGGCGGCGTCCCTGAGTCCGAACGCGCGACCGCGACCCTCGTCGAAACGGTCCTGTATCAGGACCATCCCGGCGGGTTCGAACAGGCCGTACCCGAACCCGATCAGGTCGAGACCGCGACGAAGACGGGGAACGTCGCCGGATGGAACAACAGCAGGAACCTGCGGTCATCACGCCCCGACTGGCGAGCAGGACGACGCTCGCCGAGAGCCGTTCGGCGTATCGGCCGCCCGGGTACTGCGCGAGGGCGTTGCACGCCCACGTGAACGAGATCGATGCGCCGGCCGCCGCGTCGATGATCCCGAACTCGTCGACGATCGACGGCAACAAGGGGGCGACCAAGAGGACGCGGACAGCGCGACGACGATTCCCGGGGTGTGAACGTCCAACTGGCGACCGTTGTGGCCGCGAATCGTCTCTAGCATCTGTCTTCTGTCGTCCCCGGGGGCGCGTGCGTTCCCGATCCACGGTTTCCGGTCGCGATCGCGGGTACGATGTCGATCGGCTCACGGACGCGTGCGCTCATCGAGAGAGGAGGACGACAGCGACCACCGCGAACCCGAGCCCGGCCAGCTGGTTCGCGGTCAGCGACTCGTCGAGGAAGACGATAGCCAGCACCGCCGTCCCGAGGATGTACATGCCGCTGATGGCGGTCCCGATGGCTGCGGACCCGGAGCGGAGCGCCAGGTAGTACGAGATGGTTCCCGCGCCGAGGAATAGTCCGGCAGCGAGAGCGAGACCGATGCTTCCGGGGGCGGTCACGATAGCGTCGCCGCTGATGGCGACGTACGCCACGGCGACACCGATCCCCGCCGCGTACGTGTAGACGACGGCCTGCTCGGCCGGGATCCCGTTGGTCGCTAGCTTCGCGAGAAATGCCCACCCGGTGTACAGCGCCATGGCTCCGACTGCGAAGGTGACTGTCTTGCCCATCGGTGTCAGCAACTGCTCGGTCCCGTCTGATAGCTTTTACGGGGTGCTCCCTCCCTCGACCGGGGACGGGACCCTTTCATTAATTTTAAATACTATCGGTGAGGATGCATAAAACGATTCATGAGCAGCAAGACCGTCGTACTAGGTGGCTCCGGAGCGATGACATCGGGCTGCGTCTACGACCTGTACCGGACCAGTGACTTCGACGAGATCGTCGTCGCCGACGCGGACGAGGAGAACGCGCGCCGGCTCGTCGACATGCTCGACGACCGGTTCCGGTTCGAACCGGTCGACGCGACCGATACGGACGACATCGAACGCGTCCTCGAGGGCGCCGACTACGTGGTTAACGGGTTGCCCTACGCGTTCGAGTCGAACGTCCTCGACGCGATGGAACGCGTCGGCGACCTCACCGGGGTCGACCTGAACGCCTTCGACTTCGACGAGGTGCTCGGCCGTTCCGAGGAATTCGCCGCGGCTGGCAACTCGCTGTGGTTCGCCAACGGCGGGCTCGTGAGCACGATCGCGCTGGGCATGGTTGCCTGCGAGGAGTTCGACGACGTGGCGGACGTGAACTTCTACTGGGGGATGTGGCGCCTGCTCACCCAGACGACGCCGGGGCTGACCGACACGGTGACCTACGAACACGACCCGAACGTCGACGAGCGCGCAAAGTGGGAGAACGGCGAGGTTATCGACGACCTCCCGGCGTTCAGCGAGCAGCGTGAGTTCGAGTTCCCCGACCCCATCGGGCGACAGAACACCTACGTCATCTCCCACCCCGAGCCGATCACGTTCCCGGAGGCGCCGGTCGCCCAGGAGAAGAACGTCGACCGGATCATCACGCGTGGGGCCTGGCACGACGAGTGGAAGCGCTACGAGCGGACGCTCCACGCCGCCAACGCCTTCGAGACCGACGGCGTCGAGGTCGACGGTCGGGAGGTCGACCCGGTCGAGGTGATGCAGGAACAGGTCAAGGCCGAGGGACTGGCTCGCGAGTCCGAGTGGAAGCCCCCCGAGGAACTCTCCCCCGAGACGGAGTGGACGCCCCAGACGGTCCTCTCGGCGGAGGTGACCGGGACGAAGGGCGGCAGCGACGACCGCGCGGTCTTCCACTTCGAGCAGCCGTTCCCCTTCTTCGACGGCAACGACATCACGCTGATGCGCGAGTACGGTTGCTACGTCGGCGTCCCGCTGTCCGTGACGCTCCAGCTGATGGCCGAGGGCGCCGTCGACGAGGAGGGGGTCTTTATCACCGAGACCAGCGGCCTCGACGCCGACCGGTACTTCGATGAAATGGAAGCGCGCGGTTTCGACCTCGTCGCCGAGGCGACACCCGACGAGGCCGTCGCCGCGGACGACTGACCTCGCGCCATTCCCACTGGTGGTGCTAGATCGGGAGGAAGTACTAATCTCCGATCATATATCGGATTCAAATAGGAACGGTAATTCGGACTGGTGGGGCGCGACTTCCGGCGCCGGCGGTCGAGATCTCGACGGTACGCAGATCTGCAACCTAAATCGCCTGTGTGTGGAGAAATCTATCTACAGCGCCGATACCGGAGTATTTCCTACCGACGACCCAGCGTGAACGGAAGTACTTGGACGGAGTTCCGATGGTCGTGGCGGATCCCTCAATAAACGCCCGATAAGAGCCTGTTAGGCCTTGTTTGGTCCGTGTGCGATCTTCGAACTCATCGCTTGAACCGAACGGTACCGTTGTCAGAACATCCGTCCGGCACTCACGATTCACACGCCGGCGTTAGTATAGGTCTAATTACTATATAGTTGATATGTAAGATTTTATAAATTCATACCGTAACGATCGGTGGTCGGCTACCCCTCGGTGATCTCGAAGTCCTCGATCGACCGCCCCTCGCGGACGACCTGGTCGCTGACGAGGAACTTCTCGGCGCGGTCGAGCCGGTCCCAGTCGAGGTGTTCCGGCGGCGAGTCCTCGAAGGCGCGGTACTGCTCGAACACGTCGTCGTTGACGAACCGGGCGAACTCCCCGCAGTCCTCACAGGTCACCGAGAGGTGAGACACGTCGAAGTCCCGCGCGACGGTGCTGTCGAGGCAGTTCGAGCACCGGTACGTGCGCTCTACCATTGCCCGTAGTACGGGGCCGTAGCTGTTCAATCCCTCGATCCGGCGGGGAGTGGAGACGCCGCCGCTCCCGCGGCGACACGGTCGGCAGCCGGCGACGGGTGCCGCGTCCCGACGCTTTAGGTGGCTGGCCCCGGGGTTCAGTCCATGAACGACACAGCGGACGACCGGAGCCAGCCGGCGCCGACGGACCTGACCGTCGAGTACGAGCGGGCGCCGGGCAACGTCGACCCGACGGACGAACCGCGGTTCGGCTGGCGTATCGTGACCGACCGCCGCGGCGCGCGCCAGACCGCCTACCGGGTCGTGGTCGGGCGCGACCGCGAACGGGTCGCGGCCGGCCGCGGCGACCTGTGGGACTCCGGGCGCGTCGACTCGGAGCGCGCGACGAGCATCGCGTACGGCGGCCCCGACCTCGCGGCGGACGCGACCTACTACTGGTCGGTGAAGCTGTGGACCGACGCGGGCGAGACGGCGTGGGCCGGCCCCGCCGAGTTCGCGACGGCGCTCGCGCCGGAGGACTGGCGCGGCGAGTGGATCACCCACCAGCCCGGCGAGGGCGACACGAACGGCTGGCGCAATCGGTGGCGTGACCCCGACGTGGTCGCCGGGTCCGACACGGGCGGCACCGGCGACGGGGTCGACCCGTGGGTCCAGGTCGACCTCGGCGAGCGGCGCGATCTCGGCAAAATCGAACTGCACCCGGCCGACCCGGTCACCGTCGTGCGGACGCCCGACGACTACGCGGTCACGACCTCGTGGGACGACGACCCGCTCGCGGCGTTCGGTTTTCCGGACGCCTATCGCGTCGAAGTCGCCGACGACCCCGCTTTCGACGCGGCGACCACAGTCGCCGAAGTGACGGACGGTTCGGTTGCCGACGCCGAGTCGACCGACGGCCAGCCGATGTCGGCGGTCCGCGCCCGGACACACGACGCCGGCGACGCCCGCGGGCGGTACGTCCGCGTCACCGCGACCGATCTCCCCACAGTGACGCCCGCCTCGGGCGACCCGTCCTCCGCCGACGCCGACCGACGCGTCGAGTCACACGACGAGTGGGCCTGTTTTGCGCTGGCCGGGCTCACCGTCGAGGGGTTCGACGGCACCGACCTCGCCCGCGGCAGCGACGTGACCGCCTCGTCGAGCGTCGAGACCGATACCTGGGGCCGGGAGGACCTCGTGAACGGCGTCACCGAGTCGCGGATGGCCGCGGCGTCGCCGCTGCTCCGCCGGGAGTTCGACCTCGACGGCGCGGTCGCCGCGGCGCGGGTCCACGTCGCCGCCGTCGGCTACGGCGAGCTGTACTGCAACGGCGACCGGGTCGGCGACGGTCGGCTCGACCCCGTCTGGACCGACTACGAGTCCCGGGTCACCTACGCGACGCACGACGTGACCGACAGGCTGACGGCGGGCGAGAATGCCCTCGGGATCTGGCTCGGCCGGGGCTGGTTCGCCAGGCGCAGCGCCCACTGGCTGGCCGACGGGTCGCCCCGCGCTCGCGCTGTCCTCACCGTCGAGTTCGAAGACGGCCGGACCCACCGGCTCGCCACCGGACCGGACTGGCGGGCGGCGGAGAGCCCGATCGTCGAGAACGACATCTACGACGGGGAAACGTACGACGCTCGCCGCGAACGGCCGGACTGGGCCGCCCCGGGGGCGGACGGCGACGACGGAGACGGAGACTCCAGCGCCGGGGACCCCGACGCCGACTGGGACTCGGCCACCGTCGTCGACGCGCCGGGCGGGACGTTGCGGCCCCAGCGGGTCGAGTCGATGCACGTGGTCGAGACGTTCGAGCCAGAAAGCGTCCGCGACCACCCCGACGGCCCGATCCTCGACTTCGGGCAGAACCTCACCGGCTGGGTCGAACTCGCGGTCGAGAGGGCCGACGCGGGCGACGAGATCACGGTCCGCCACGCCGAGGCGCTGACCGAGGCGGGCGACCTCTCGACGACCGACCTCCGCAGCGCCGACGCGACCGACACCTACGTCGCCCGCGGCGACGCCCGCGAGACCTACGAACCCCGGTTCACCTACCACGGGTTCCGCTACGCACAGGTGAGCGGCTATCCCGGAGATCTGGACCCCGAGGACGTGACCGCGAAGGCCGTCCACACGGCGATGGACCGGCGCGGGAGCTTCGACTGTTCGAACGACGACCTCACGCAGGTCCAGCACAACGCCGTTTGGGGGCTGCGGGGCAACACCCACGGGATCCCCGAGGACTGCCCCCAGCGCGACGAGCGGTTCGGCTGGACGGGCGACGCCCAGATCTCCACGCGGGCGCTCCTCTTCAACTTCGACGCCGTCCGCTTCGAGGAGAAGTGGCAGCGCGACCACGCCGACGCCGCCTCGGAGATGGGCTACGTCCCCGACGTGATCCCCGACAAGTCGCCGGAGGACCCCGCCGACCCGACGTGGTCGGTGACCCGGGTGATGCTCCCGTGGTACTGTTACCGTCACGACGGCGACCTCGGGATCCTCCGCGAGCACTACGAGGGAATGGCCGACTACGTGGACTACTGGCTCTCGGTCGCCGACGACGGGGTCCTCCCCGGCGAGTACGGCAAGTACGGCGACTGGCTCGCCTTCGAGAACACCGACCCCGAGGAACCCCGGCGGGGGCTCCCCCACGACCTGTTCAACACCGCCTTCCTCTACCAGGTGACCGGGACGTTCGCCAAGATCGCCGACGTTCTCGACAACGACGCGGACGCCGAGCGCTACCGCGAGCGGGCCGACGATGTCGCGACGGCGTTCCGCGACCGCTTCTTCGACGCCGACGCGGACGAGTTCGGCCCCGGCACGCAGTCGTCGTTCGCCGTCCCGCTCTTCCTCGGACTCGTCCCCGACGACGAGGTCGACCGGGTCGCCGCCAACCTCGCCGAGAAGGTGCGTTCGGACGGCGGCAAACTGCGGACTGGCTTCCTCGGCACGCGACCGCTGATCCACACGCTCGCGGCCCACGGCTACGCCGACGTGGCCTACGAGGTGGTCAGCCAGCCCGAGCGGCCGGGCTGGGTGTACATGGCCCGGCAGGGCGCGACGACGATGTGGGAGCGGTGGGACTCGGACGACAGCGTCGGATCAGGGATGAACTCGCTCAACCACTCGCCGTTCACCCACGTCTCGGAGTTCTTCTACGAGGTGCTCGCGGGGATCCGGGTCGGCGACGAGCCCGTGACCGACCACGTGGAGATCGCCCCGGCGCTCGTCGACGACCTCGACTGGGCGGAGGCCAGCGTCGAGACGCCCAACGGCGAACTCGCGAGCGCCTGGGAGCGCACCGACGACGGGTACTCGCTGTCGGTGACCGTCCCCTGGTCGGCGACGGCGACCGTCCGCCTGCCCGACGCCGCCGACGCGACCGTTCGCGAGTCGGGCTCGTCCGTGGACGGGTCGCTTCCCGACGGCGTGACCGAAACCGCCCGCGACGACGGCGACCTCCTGGTCGAGGTCGGCGCCGGGAGTTACGAGTTCACCGTCGCCTGACCGGCTTCTACGGGACTTCTCGTACGGGTCCCGTTCGCTGTCTCCTACATGTCGTCGACAACCGCCGCGACGCTCGCTCGTTGGTAGCCGTGCCTGGGTCCCCTGCTCGTCTTATGTAACATTGCTGGGCGATGACGACCAATTTGTTACATAAGAACCTCACTGATGCCGGCCCCCACCTCGCGGCGACCACTTATACCGAAATATAATATATCTGTCTTAATGCTCGTTAAGTATAGGTGGGCGCGGCCGGTAGGTGCGACCATGAGCGAACGAGAGATCGGCGACGAGACTCGGCCGGCCGCGTACGACCGCGTCGAGCGGGAGCTGCTGGGGGACTCTCTGGACTTCGACCGGGAGGTCGAGCGGATCGACGCGATGGGCGACAAGACCCGCTTCGCGATCCTCTACTACCTCTCACAGGAGGGGGCCGTCGCCAGCGGCGACCTCGCGGACGCGCTCGACCGCCGACAGAACGACCTCTATCACCACCTCAACGTGCTCGAGGAGGCGGGGCTGGTCGGCAAGTTCCGCGACGGCGGCAGTCGGATCTACGAGCTGTCCCCTCTCGGCGAGGGAACGGTCACGCAACTGTTCGACTCCATCGGCGCACGCGCCGACGGATAACCAGGACCCGGCGCTCGACGACGCGACCCCTCAGAGGACCCCTGTCGATGCCAACATCACGACCAACACCAGCAACGCCGTCGCGACGGCGGCGACGGCCAGCGGCACGTTCTCCTGTGCCTTCTCGTGGACCGGCATGGCCTCGTACTCCTCGCGGAAGGCCTCACGGTTGGCCTCGTCGTAGAAGTACTTCGTCTTCAGCGCGAATCGCTCGGTGACGGCACAGCCCGTACACACCGGCTCGCCCTCCAGGCGCTCGGCCCTGACGTGGCTCGAACAGCTGATGCTGCCGCAGTTCTCGCAGTAGGTGTAGGTCTCGTCGTCGCCCGCCGTCTCGCAGTGGACGCAGCGGTGGATCCCGTCCTCGACCGTGACCCGCGAGGGGCCGGCGGCGTAGTACTCCAGCGGGTAGGTGTACTCGCCGGCGTCGACGGTCTGGCGGACCTGCGGCAGGTACACCGGGTCGATGGCGCGGACGGAGATGTCCGACTGGTTGGGCTCGCAGGTCTTCTCGTAGGTGACGTTGTTGTCGCCAGTGTAGGTGACCGTCGTCGCGTACCGCTCGCACAGGCGCTCGACCGCCCACTCCTTGTACTCCGTCTCGGTCTGGCCGAACCGCCGCTCGGTCACGGCGTCGAACTCCGCGGTCAGGTCGTCGTCCAGGTCGACCCGCGCGTGGGAGTTGTTCTCGACGAGCCGCGCGACGGTTCCGCTCGCGACCTCCGGGTGGTCGCGGTCGGCGTGGACGACGATCGTCGTCCGGTCGTCGACACGATGGATCACCCCGACGGAGGTCTCGAAGACGGCGTCGGCGTCGGCGGTGACCGACACCACCGGCCGGAAGGTCACCTCGGCGTGGGGCCGCGGCAGCGCCGCCGGGTCGAGGTTCTCGATGTCCCGCAGCGCGGTCTCGACCGGCCGGTGGACCCCGCCCGCGGGGTCGAACGGCCGCAGCGTCTCGTCGCAGAGGATCTCGATCCGCCCGTTGTACAGGTCCAGCCCGACCTCCTCGGCGATCTCCCGCAGGTCGGTGCCGTCGACGAGTTCGATGGGATAGGGGTCGTCCCGCTCCCGGAGGTCGGCCGCGTACGCCTCGGCCGGCCCCGTGAACCGGCCCGTCGTGACGACCATTCCGCGTTTCGGTCCGTCGAACTCGAAGGTCGCGATCGCCGAGTGGAGCTTCTGGACCACCGGCCGCCCGACCGATTCCGTGTGCTTGCACTCGACGACGACGGCCCGGCGACGCCCGTCCACGACCTCCTCCATGAGGATGTCCCGCCCCTCGTCGGCGGTCTTCGCCGCCTGGCGCACCCGCTCGTACCCCAGGTTGCGGAACACGTCCTCCATGAGGTCCTCGAACTCGAACCCCGAGAGGTCGTCCAGGACTGCCATCTGCGTACCGATTACTGCGTATCGGTCCACAAATACGTTCCCCCTGGAGATCCTCGTCCGGATCTCGGCCCGGCCCCACACCGCGTTTCCGGTGAACGACCCGTCGACTGGCCGGTCCGTCCCCCGAAATCCGATCGTACTCCCGTCAGATCCGGTACCGGCGCCGTCGCGATCACCGCGCTCCGGCGGTGTTCCGGCACTCCGGATCCCGACGCTCGAAATCGGGAGTTACCGACGAAAAATCACTTCCTACGGTTCCGATATCGTCCCGTATAGCCCCTCTGTACCCCGTCCTCGGAGACATCCCGAAACGGCCCCCTCCGAACGTCTCCCGCCGGATTATGCGCCCCCCATCGCCGGATGGGACAGTTCGAACTCTCCGGAATCCGAGCAACGTCGTTCCCCCTTCAAGGGGGTCTGAGACGGTGGTGTAGCCATGCGCGAAGTCGTCTGCGAGGACTGCCAGCACGTACAGCAAGTCACCGACCTCGAAGCCCCGGAGTGCAACAAGTGCGGTTCCCGGTCGCTGACCGCGACCGCCGGCTACGAGTCGGCCGGTTCACCCACGGCCTGACAGCGCGAATCGTCGAGGCGGCCGGCAACCCGTACTCCAGCGGAGCGCGGCGAGCGGGGGCACATCGCTCGCCCCATCCAGGCCGCGTTCCCGGAGCTCGATCCGTGTTTGCATCACAACAGGGACGGGCATGTGCGGGGCATCTCGTTCCAAGGACCGATGTGGGGATAGATAGCACAACCTCCTTTCACTGCGGGCGGCCTGACGTTCGCCCAGTGAGTCGAACCGGATCCGCTGTCGGACGGACACAGCACGGCAGCCCCGGATGCATTCCCGTCCCGATTTGCGGTCCCTGCTCCCCTGTCGGTCCCGGCGTCACAGAAGTATAAGATATATTGTGGTTCAAACCTCATATCGGATATCTATATATATATATATATCGGCGGCACGTCTTCTATCCGGTCGCCCCGGTCGAAGCAACCCGAAGATCGTCCGATACTCTGTTCGTACGCGGATGGATATACGATACGACCCCATCTATGCTGTCCGAAACCGGCGGCGTCAGACTTCGATAGCGGAGGGGAAGTCAGCAACATCGATCCGACATCGGCTGACGGGGGTCGCAGCCCCGAACTGCCGACGGAGTAACCCGCGCTTGACGATATTCCGGGACTCTCCCTCGCCGTATCCTCTCGTCGTGTTCCGTTCCCAGCCCGGTCATGAGCACTCGCTCGGATCCGATGGTTCCAATATATATTCTATATCGTATTATTATATTCATCTGTTAATTAGGATGGATCGTTCATGACGACACCGCTGTATCCCCGGATGGGAAGGCCCCGGTTTCGGAGCAGGTATCGTCGATTCGTTCTCCCACTCGGAGGAGGGACCGCGTCGACGACACCTCTGGAACGGGGGAAGGGAATTTTCCGATCCGTTCCACTATCGGTGGATTATAGCTCGAAATTCCAGTGTTATACCTGTAATTCAATCCACGCCAATTTTCGTGGTAATAGGTAACATTATACATGGTTGGGAGATCCGATCTCGGCGCTGTCGAAGGATCATGACGAACGATCCTGCTAGATTCACAGTCCATCGATGGTGGAAATACTGTGTTACTCGTTGGCGCGGGAACGGCGCCGCTGGCGGCCAGTTCGGTCGAGTGGATCTCTCGCAGGGGGAGCAGGGTGTCCGGTCGCCGAGCAATTTCGCTGAGTCGGACAGGCCGGGATGGTCGGGCGTCGACGACAGCGCGTGGTCCCCGGGCTGTGGCGCTGTGGCTGTATCGGTGTGTCGGGCCCGACGGCTGCGTTGGGGTCCGGAAGCGACGGTTCGGTAGCGATCCGACGGTGAAAAATTCGGTCGGTTCGGTGTCGAGGGCGGTGACTGGCGAGCGTGTCACTCGGGCGGCTCGAACTCGGTGTCGAAGCTGGCCTGGGTCACGCCGCCGAGGACGGAGGCGTCGACGACTCCGGCGCGCTTGAAGTCGAGCGCCCTGTTGTCCGCGGGCGGCCAGTCGAAGTCACGGACGTTGCCCCAGGCGCCGGCCAGTCCCTGGCGGAACACGAAGTTCGGGAGGTAGAAGTTGTACCACCGGGCGCAGGTGCGGTACAGCTCCATGAGTTCCTCCTCGGAGTTGCCCGGCTGCTGGATCCGCTGGACGATCTCGAACATGTCGACTTCCTCGCCGTTCTCCAGGTCCGGTTCGAGCCCGGCCTGGTCGGGCGCCTCGATCGACCCGACTTCGCTGGGGATCTCGCAGTAAACCGGCCGACCCTGGGTGTCGTAGTCGTCGTCCTCGGTGAGGCGGTAGGGGGACTCGGCGGTGGGGCTGCCGCCCAGCAGCGTCTCGCCCCACCACGCGCCGCGGTCGGTGTAGTAGCCGAAGACGTTGTTCGTCCCCGCCCAGAAGATGGTCGAGTCGTAGTTGAGGCCGCTGTTGGGGTCCATGTTGTTCGACCACGTCGAGTAGTTCACCGTGTTGAAGTTGACGCCGAACCCCCAGTTGGCGAGGTTCGCCCGGATCGTCTGACAGCCCTGGACGTAGCCCGTTCCGCCGGAGTGTTGCATCAGGTCGATCTCGGCCGGGTTGCCGTTGGGACCGACCCACTGGCCGCCCTCCTTGCTGTAGCCGGCGTTGCGCATGTACTGGTTGGCGTTCTCGAGGTTCTGGTCGCGCGAGTAGGTGTGCAGCTGGTCGAGGAACTCGTCGGAGAACGTGCTCTCGGACTGGGCGTCCAGCAGGAACGTGTCGTGTTCGGTGACGATCGACGACTCCTCGCCCCAGCCGTTGGCGGCGACGGCGTTCCAGTCGATGGCCTCGACGAGCGCGCGGCGCACCCAGAGATTCTGGAGGTGTTCGTCGCGCATGTTGAGCTTCCAGACGTGGCCCGCGACAGCGTCGAGGAAGCGGGTCACCTCCTGCATGTGGTCCGGCAGCGTCTCGCGGTTCATCGACCCGCTGGGGGTGACCGCGCCGGCGTTGAAGTCGACCGCGCCGTTGCTCTGGAGCGTCTGCAGCCGGTCGCCGGACGCCCAGAGGATCTCCAGTTGCTCGACGTTGGTGTTGTCGGCGTTGGGGTGGTCCTCGTTCTTGTGGAGTACCATGCTCTCCGAGCCCACGTCGTCCATCGTCTCGAGGACGTACATCCCCGAGCCCCAGCCGTTGCCCTCCTCGACGGCGAGCTCCCGGAGCGGGATCCGGTCGCTCTGCAGGTCGTCCGTGATGGACTGGCTCTGGTCGGCGTTGCCCGCGTCCTGGTAGCGCTCGATGTACGGCTCCGTGAAGTCGGGGTGCATCATCGCCGAGAGCTGCAGCTCGTAGGCCGCGGCCGCGATGACCTGGCGGGCCTGCGGGCTGGGATCCTGTTCGGGGACCTCGCCCTTGTCGAACCAGCCGTGGTATCGCCACTGGGACTCGGCCTCGGAGTTGAACGTCGCTCCCTCGCTGAACTTGTTCCCGGCCTGGAAGAAGTTCACGTGGTCGTGTTTCTCCCGCGTGACCGCGTCGTAAGGGTCGCCGTTCCAGAACCGCGCCCGGTCGTCGAGGTCGTGCCACCAGTCGAACGGCGGCTCGACCTCCTGGCTCTCGAACCAGGTCATGACCTCGATCTCCTCCCGGTCGGGCTTGTGCGGTGCCGGCAGCGTCACACCGCTCATGTGGACCTCCCGCGTGTGGACGTTCCGGAGGCCGGTCAACTCCTTCATCATCTGGTCGCCCGCCGCGTTGTCCTGGGGCGTCCAGGGGTTCCAGTCGAACACGCTCGGCGAGTTCAACACGGCGTACGACAGCGTCTCCGTCACCGGCTCGCGGTCGGTCGCCGGGGGTTCGGTCCCGGCGCTGGTCTCGGTGCCCTCCTCGCCGCTGTCGGTCCCGTCGTCCGCGCCGCTCGGGCTACTCGTCGCCGTCCCGTCTCCGCTCTCGCTCGGGCAGCCCGCCAGGCCTGCGGCGCCCATTCCGGCCAGCAACTGTGCGTATCGACGGCGCGATACCTTCGGATTCGAGGTACTGTCACTCCCTCGCATACCCCGTACCCACTCCATGCCGGTTGAAAAAAGTTGTGTAGGTAGAGGATCACGAACGCCGCCGGAGGGGACGTTGCGGGGGGAGCGGTGCCCGACCGACCCCTCTGCGGGAAAGCCCGACTACTCGTCGTCGGTCTCGCTCCGCCGCGAGAGCCCGTAGCCGGCGAGACCCGCGAGGCCGGCGAGGCCGGCGACGGCGCCCGAGCCCGGCAGCGCGCCGGTCCCGGAGGCGGTCGTCCCGGTCGCGGCGTCGTCGTCCCCGCCCGCGGACGCGTCGGTCGCGTCCCCGTCGGTCGTGGCCGTGGGTGAAGTCGTCTCGGTGGGCGTGGCCGTGCCGGTGGTCGTGTCGGGCGCGTCGGTTTCGGTCGGCGTCCCGGCCTGTTCCGACCCGTCGAGCGTGATCTCGATGGTCCCAGCGTCGCCCGAGACCGTCGTCGTGACGGCCGCCGACCGGTCGCCGTGGGAGGCGGTGACCTCGTAGGCCCCCTCGAACGCGCGGGTCGAGTACGTCCCGTCGCTCGCGGTTTCGCCCGACTCGTCGGTCCACCACTCGTCGAAGACCAGCCGCTGGTACTCCTCGCCGTGGGGGCGCAGCTCCCAGTCGGCGCTGTAGTACCGCCGGGGGTCGCCGTTCTCGTCCCAGAGACACCACGACATGACACCCTCGACGGCCTCGTGGCTGAACGCCGCCGTCAGCACGTCCCGGACGTAGTCGGCCTGGGCGGCGACCTTGGCCTCGTTGTCCCGGGTGTCCATCTGCACGTCGAACTCAGTGATCTGCAGCGGGACGCCGTGCTCGCCGAACCGGTCGAACACGGACAGGAGCTCCTCCGGCGGGGTCAGCGCGGTGATGTCGAAGTGGCCCATGAAGCCGATCCCCTCGACGCCGGCCTCGTTGTCCATCAGCCACGAGACGAACTCGTCGTAGGGGTCGCGGTAGCTGCTGCCCGCGACGACGTTCATCTCGTTGACGTACATCTGGGCATCGGGCGCGGCGTCGTGGGCCGTCTCCCACCACTCGAGGGCGTGCTCGCGGCCGATCTGGTCGCGGATGTTCGACTGCCAGACCGGGTGGTTGTGCATGTCCCACTCCGGGAGGTCGCCCCGGAACTCCGAGGCGCGGTTCCGGATCCGTTCGGTGACCTGCTCGTTGATCTCCTCGTCGGACCCGTCGGAGTCGACGTTCATCCAGTCCCACTCCTCCCAGACCAGCGCGTGCCCGCGGGTCGGCACGTCGTTGTCCAGCAGCCACTGGACGGCCCGCGTCGCGGTTTCCTGATTGACCGCCTCGCCCCACTCCCCGTTCCAGGGCGAGACCTTCAGCCCGTTCGTGAGCGCGGCCTTGTTGAAGTTCTCCAGGTGTTTCTCGCGGTAGGTCTCCGCGATCTCCGAGTCCCACCGGTCGCCGATCTGCGACAGCGTGAACTCGCCCCCGAAGTCGAACGCGTGTTCCTGCATGGCCACGTCGACGGTCGCCCCCTCGACCGGGTCGCCGTCCGGCCCGACGACTTCGACTTCGAGGTCGGTCTTGCGGATCTCCTCGATCCGCTCGCTGGCCTCCCGGCGCCACTGGGCGTCCTCGGCGCGACCATCGTAGTCGTATGAGACCAGCGCCTCGTTGAGGTCTTCGACCGTGGCGCCGGTGTCGCTGTAGTCGACGAGCGCCAGCCCGCCGAAGTCGATCGTCTGCTCGGCGAACCCCGTCCAGAACTCCACGTAGGGCTGGAACTCCGATCCGTCGGGCTTGGCGCCCACGTCGACGACGAAGTAGTACCGCTCCCAGTCCGACCCCGGCGAGACGCTGGCGGAACTGGCGACCATGTTGGCCGAGTAACCCGTGTCCCCCTCCGGATTCGTGTACTGCCACTTGAACCCGGCCTGGGTCTGGGGGGAGGTGTCCTCGCCCGCGGCGTCGACCCCGCGGAGGTACGCGACCGCGAGCAGGAGGTCCCCTTCGCCGAACGACCGGTCCTCGATGTTCGCCTTGTACGTGTAGGAGTAGGCGTTCGCCGGCGCCTCGGTGATCTCGACCCGGTCGGCCACCGTGATCGGGACGCCCTCCGCCGTCACGTCGATCTCCGACTCGGTCCCGTTCTCGCCGCCCTGGAGCGAGAACGCCTCCAGCGCGGCCTCCTCGGTCGTGGCGTACACGAACTCCCCCTCCGGGAGCCCCTGGCCGTCCGTGAGGTCCTCCCGGAGCGTCTCGTGGTAGTCGTCCAGCGACGACTGGGCGCTGACCGGCGCGGTCGAGACAGCCGCCCCCGCGGACACCGCCGCTACCGATTTCAGGAACGATCTCCGCTCGTGCTCGGTAATCCCGTCTCTTGTCATGTGGGTGCGTCTATCAGTCCAGTTTTCACTTTCTCACTTATCAGTTTCGGTGCCATCTCGGTCGCGGGCACCGTCTGGGGCCACCCCGAAACACTCAAATAAGTTATCTATCGGGAACGTTTTGTATGATGGGGTAGATTACCCAATATGAGTTTTGCGGAAGCGGCTGACGACACCCACGAGGCGATCATGGGTGCGACCTACAGTGCGCTGTGCGAACACGGGTACGCGCGGCTCACGATGCAGGACATCGCCGACGAGTTCGACAAGAGCCGGTCCCTGTTGCACTACCACTACGACACCAAAGAGGAGCTGCTCGTCACCTTCCTCGACAGAGCGATCGGGTGGCGACGGGAGCGGCTGGCGGAGTCCGACGCGGAGGCGCCGCTCGCCCGGCTGGAGGAGTTCGTCGACAGGTTCGTCATCGAACCGGGCGAGGAGAGCCGGGAGACGTTCGCACTTGCTATCACCGAACTGCGCGTGCAGGCGGCGCACAACGATCAGTTCCGCGAGAAGCTCTCGGCCCGCTACGAGGAGAACGTCGAGACGATCGCCGAGATCGTCGTGGACTGCGTCTCCGCCGGCGTCTTCCGGCAGGTCGACCCTTACGAGACCGCCCACGTCATGTACACGTCGCTGGTCGGTGCACGGACGGTACAGGTCACCTTCGGCGTCGAGCGAGCCACGTACCGGATGCGCGAGGGGATCGCCCGGTGGGTCGACCGGGATCTCCTCACCGCCGACCACGAGGTCGGCGAGTACCAGGGCGGTAACTTCAGCAAACAGTAGCATCGAGGTCGCGACGGACCCATAACGGCCGCTCCACCCCTCCCCGTTCGACGCGGACGGGGTATCCTGTATCGCTCCACGGGCTCGCACAGTCCCGGTGCCCCCAACTCGACGCGGTTCCGCCGCTCCCCTCGGCCGTTCCCGTTTCCGTGGGAAGGACTTCGCTATCGGAGGTGTTCGATGTCCTCTCCGTCTCGCGCCGGTTCTCTCGATTCTCGTAGTTCTCGGCTGTCCGTCCGACTAAATCGGATACTATTTCGGAATGGCCGGATCTGGATCCGCGTTCTCTGACCCCATTGCCCGCGACTTTCCGCCGTTTCGTGCTTGAAAGCCCTGCGAACGGTTTCCGCTGCGGTCCGGCCGCCGTTCGTCCGGTTCGCCGCGGAGTTACTGCCGACGGCCGAATGACCCGCACTCGACAGTATTCACGGCCGTGGCTCACGCGGCGTTCGGTGACACTCTCTCGACCACGGAGTGTCGTTCGTACTATAGACCGGCGGAAGGGCGTCTGAGCCGCCGTTCGGGGTTCCGAGAGCTGTCCGGTAATGTCGGCCGATCCCGTTCCGTTGATCGTTCGGGCCGGGGAGTGACGCGATAGTCGCCGACACGGCGTTGGTGTTGCCCTGACCGATCCGTTGTGGCCAGCTGGACTACCCGCGCTGCGTCCCCTCGCGGCCTCGAACGCTGGGCGCTCGATCGGGAAGCCTGCGGGAACTCCCACTGAGGATCCGGGCACGTATTTATCCGATTATATCGGACGAATTGCGGGTTCGACGCCCATAAAATTACGACGATATCATCGTAATATATTGTGGCCTGGAGTCGATCTGTCGCGGTATGCCGCCAGTAAGTGCGGGATCTCGGAGATCCTCGATGTGTCCATATATCCGGCAATACCGGAGTCGGATACCGGTGTCGGTGGTCGGTTCGGCTGTGTTCCAGTTCGCGCTGGCGAACCACGGGACGCGGTACCGGATTGGCGCGGCGAGACGGACGCGGGCGAACGCGGGCAGTTCCCGGTCCGGCCCGGAGCGGCGGGCGGCTCCGGATCGCCGATGGCTCAGGCCGACTCGACTGACAGGCCCGCGACGCTGTTCGGCGGGAGGTCGACGACGAGGTCACCGTCTTCGGTCGTCACGTCGAGGTCGGCGGCCTCGAACTCGGCGGCGTTCCCGCGGGTGGAGTAGTCGGAGGGGTCGTGGTCGGCGAAGAGGACCTCGCCGGACGCGCCGCCGATGTCGTCCCGCACGGCGACGCGTACCGTCCGTTCCTCGTCGAGCGAGCGGTTGCTGAGGGTGACGTACGTCCCCTCGTCGCCGTCGGTGGCCGAGGCGCTGACCAGCGGGACCTCCCACAGGTCGGTCTCGACTTCCTCCGTCTCCACCGAAGTCCGGACGGCCGTGGCGCCGACGTGGGGGCTGTACAGGTCCAGCACCCGGTAGGTCGGGGTCGGCCACGCGGCCTCCTCGTCGGTCTGGACCACACACTGCAGGACGTTCACGGTCTGAGCGAGGTTGGCCATCGACACGAGGTCCGCGCGGTGGTTGAAGTCGTCGAGGACGCCCGCGGCCGCCACCGCGTCGCGCACGCTGTTCTCCTGTTCGAGGCCGTTCTCGCTGGTCGCCTCCGGGTGCCAGGCGCCCCACTCGTCGACCGCGATCCCTACGTCGTCGGTCGACGCGTAGGTGTCGATGGCGGCCGCCGCGCTGTCGACCTGGCGGCCGACCTTCAGCGACTCGGCGAACAGCAGGTAGTACTGCTCGTCGTCGAACTCCGTGGCGCTCCCGCAGTCGCCGTCCCAGCGGCCGAAGTAGCGGTGGATCGAGAGGTGGTCCAGCAGGTCCGGCTCGGTGAGTTGCGCGAGGAACCGCCGGTTCCAGTCCTCGTCGACGTGCCCGCAGGCGATCGTCTCCTCGGCGCCCCGCAGGCGCATGTAGTGGGCGAACCGGCGGAACTCGTTGGCGTACGTCTCCGGGTCGAACTGCCCGCCACAGCCCCAGTTCTCGTTGCCGACGCCCCAGTAGGTCACGTCGTGGGGGTCCGGCGAGCCGTTCTCGGCCCGCTCCCGGGCCAGCGCGGTGTCGTCCTCGCGGTTGCAGTACTCGACCCACTCCTTGGCCTCCTGGGGGTCGCCCGAACCGACGTTCGCGGCCAGGAACGGCTCCGCGTCGACGAGCTCACAGAGGCGCACGAACTCCTCGGTCCCGAAGGCGTTGGACTCGACGAACGCCTCCTCGCGGCCCTGTGCCCAGAAGTCGTTCGGGCGGGTGGGCCGCTCCTCGCGGGGCCCGACCCCGTCGCGCCAGTGGTACGCGTCCGCGAAACAGCCGCCCGGCCACCGGAGCTGGTGGACCCCGAGGTCCGAGAGCCGCTCCACGGTGTCCTCGCGGATCCCGTCTGTCGTCGGGAGCGGGTCGTCTTCTCCGACCCAGAGCCCGCCGTAGACGCACCGGCCGAGGTGCTCGGCGAAGTGGCCGTGGATCTCCGGATTGACGCGGTCGATCTCCTCGCTGGTTCGGACGCGGATAGTATCGGGTGTCATCGACGATATCCGTCCCCGACTGCCGTGAAGGGCAAATAAGTTCGTGAAGCGGCCGTCCCGGACCCGACAACGTAGCTATTCGGCTGAGCTCAGCCGATGAGCTATACTTTCAACATACACGTAACGGGTCGTTTCTACGGACTTCGCCCTCCCCCGCCGACACAGACGCGGCGCTCCGGATGCCCAGCCTGCTGCGTTCGGAATGCTACTGCGGATCGATACCGTGATAGTATAAGATATACATATATGACTGGAATATGTTATTCGTCGCGTTTTCTGACATCGACTGGTGGTGTCTGCGAGCGCGACGGCCGGGCAGTTACAGAAGTACTGTCCGGAATAGACGGTGCATCAGCGCAGTATACGCCGGAAATTCGCTCGATCTGACCGCCATCCTCGTGCTATCGAGGGTCGTCCACCTTGCGGCCGCCAGCTGTGGGCGATACTTCGGAATACGAACCCGAAATCGGTGGCGTTCGCCGATACTCTGGTCCACGTCGCTGTACGCACATTGGTGCCGCGCGGTTCGACGGTTCCGGAACGCTCGTCCGGACTGTAGTATATGAAATATAATTATTCCTTTGTATTCAAAGACTTCTTAGGTATGTCCCTGACGGCCAGTCGACTCCCACGCAGCGAGCGCCCTGCCGGTCGCCGGCAGCGATGCGTCGTTCGGAGCGGCCGGAGAGGGGACCGATCGTCTACCGGGGAGTCCGTGGACCGGACGGGTGGGTCCCGCTCTCTGGGGGAGAACGGGGCCGGAAGCCGCCGGAGATCGGGGGACGTGCGGTATCCCGGGCGGTGGGCGGTGAGTGTCGTCCGAGTGGAGTCAGTCGTCGACGGAGACCCACTCGTCGCGGTCGGCCGAGTCCCAGGCAGCGTCCATGACTCGGAGCAGCTGGACGGTGTCGTCGACGGCCGCGGGTACGTCGCCCGTCTCGTAGCCCTCGAAGTGGTCGTAGACGAAGTCCCCCCAGGCGGGAACCGGTCGTAGGTACAATCGTACTGGACGGTCCGCTTGGGCGCGGCCGACCAGTCGGGGTCGTCCGAGGTGATCTCCAGGGGGGATCGTCGGCTCGTGCTGCAGCGAGTCGTGGTGCAGCGGCGTCTGGGCCTGCGCGTCGGTCCCGTAGAGCCCGAAGTGGGTGTCCTTGCCGCGGTCGCTCAGGTAGTAGCCGGTGTGGCAGGTCCCCAGCGTCCCGCTCCCGGTCTCGAACTGGAGGACGGCGCCGGCGTCCAGCTCACCGAGGCCGCTCACCTGTCTCACGAGGAAGGCCGCCGCGTCGAACCGTCCGAACGCGACAACTGAAGAAGACGACCGCGTTTTCGATTCTCTGCCGTTCCGTCGCGGTTTCAGTCCTCACCCGACCCGTCGTCGACCGCCTCGTGGGCCGGCGGCGCCGCGAAATCGCCGTCGTCGAACTCGACGGGCGAGGGCTCCGCGACCACGCGGAGGCCGTCCCGTTCGCGCGCCTCGTCGACGAGCGCCGGCGAGGCGTAGAGGTGCTGGAGGTGCATCGTGTCGGGGGCACGGACGACCCGCACGGTCTCGGGGTCGACGATGCCGATGGTCGACAGCGCCGCGGTCAGCCCAGCGCGGTCGGTCTCGACCGCGGGCGGGAGCCGGACACCGCGGGTCGTGCTCGCCGTCAGGGCGTTGATGAGCGTCGTCGGCATATCGATTCCCGCGAGGAGGTCCGCGTGGACGAAGTCGGCCGACCCCATCCCCATCGCGTTGCCGTGGGTGGTCTCCGTCAGCCCGCGCGTGTAGATCCGCTTGATATCGGGCGTGTCGGGCTCGGGCTCCTGGATGGCGAACGGCCGGCGGCCGATGACGTTCGTGTCCATGCCCTGGCCGCTGATGTCCTTGCCCTGGCGGTCGAGGACGAGCACGTCGATGTCGTCGAACGGGAGCGTCGGCATCTCGTCGTAGGCCCGCTCCAGTAGTTCGGCCTCGCGGTCGAGGAAGCCTTCGGGCGGGACACCCTCCAGCAGGGCGGTGTCGTCGCGCTGGTCTTCGAGGATCGCGACGCCGCCGACGACCGGCAACTCGTCCAGCAGGCGTTCGGTGATCTCGGGGATCATGTTCCGCAGCGACCAGTCGACCGCCCAGTCGTGGGCGGTCTTCGCGCCGCGCTGTTTGCCCATCCCGATGACGAGCATCTTCGAGAGCCCGCTCTCGACGGTGCCATCGAAGTCGGTGTGTGGCTTCACCCGGTTGACCGGAACGATGGCGTCGGCTTCGACGGCGTTTTTATCGGCGACGACCGGCACGTCGCGGTCTTCGGTCCGGCCGACCTCGACGGTGTCCATGCTCGACCGGATCTCGCAGCCGACGGTCGCCTCGTCGACGCCGAGTTCGGCCAGCATCTCCCGCTGGCCCTCGGCGGTCGCGCCGCCGTGGCTGCCCATCGCCGGGAACACGAACGGTTCGTAGCCCCGTTCCTGTGCCTCCGAGACGACGCCCGCCACGATCTCGCCGAGGTTCGCGATACCGCGGCTGCCGGCGCCGATGGCGATATCCCCGCCGTCGGGGACCTCGTCGAGCGGGAGCGACGCGAACGCCTCGCCGGCCCGCTCGGCGATCTCGTCGGTCGGTATCGGGTCGGTCTCCCAGACCTGCTCGATCACGCCCAGCTCCGGCAGCGGCGTCTCGCCGCAGGCCTCGCCGATCGCGTCCTCTGGCACGGCCAGCGAGTCCCTCGATAGATCCGAGTCCATACCACAACGTTGCCCGGTCCAGTCTTAAAGATGTCCGTGCCACGGCGGGGACGCCCCGGCTCGGGCTGCTGGCCGCCTCGATCGGCCAATTTAAGTGAGAGTGCCGACCTATCCCGATCGATGCGATTCGTTCGATACTCCGACGGAAGCGGTCCCGCCTGGGGCGTCCAGACGGACGCGGGCATCCACGCGCTCGCGGCGGATCCCGCCGGCGAGCCGTCGTACGAGGACCTGACCAACCAGCGCTACCTCGACCGCCTGGCGAGCGCCGTCGACGACGGCGCGCTCCCGGTCGTCGACCCCGACGAGGTCGACCGGCTGGCGCCGGTCCCGAGGCCCGGGAAGATCGTCTGTGCCGGCCTCAACTACCACGACCACGCCGAGGAGCAGGACGAGGAGGTCCCCGATGTCCCGATGCTGTTCTCGAAGGCCTCGACGGCCGTCACGAACCCCGGGAGCCCGATCGTCCACCCCGGCGGCGACGAGCAGGTCGACTACGAGGTCGAACTCGCCGCCGTGATCGGCCGCCGCGCCACCGACGTAGATGAGGACGAGGTCGACGACTACGTGGCCGGCTACACGGTGCTCAACGACGTGAGCGGCCGCGACGCCCAGATGTCCGACGGGCAGTTCTTCCGCGGCAAGAGCTACGACACGTTCGCGCCGCTGGGCCCGACGCTCGTCGCCGGCGACGAGTTCGACCCCAACGCCGTCGACGTCGAGCTGCGCGTCAACGGCGAGACCAAGCAGTCCTCGAACACCGAGCAGTTCATCTTCGACATCCACGAGCTGATTTCGTACATCAGCGCGGACATGACGCTCGAACCCGGCGACGTGGTCACGACCGGGACGCCCGGCGGCGTCGGCATCTTCCGCGACCCGCCGGAGCTGCTCGAACCCGGCGACACCTGCGAGGCCGAGATCGAGGGCATCGGCACGCTCGAAAACCCCGTCGTCGCCGAGTAGCACTCCCTCCCGGCGGTCGGGCCGGACTCGATCCCTTCGGCCGCCGGGCTCACGGCCGCCCGCGAACGAGTCGAGGAGGCGGGACCGGCCCTGACCGGCATCCAGTCGCTGCCCTACTCGCTGTACGGCGACATCATGTTCGACCGCTCGCCGACGACGATTGCGACCACGTCGTTGACGTTCGTCCCGGTCGGGCCGGTCTCGATGGTCGCGCCGACCTCGGCGAGGTAGGTCCCCGCGTCGTTGGCGGCCAGGTGCTCCCGGGCGCGCTCGCGGTCGCCGTCGCCGACCGTGGCGCCGTCGACGATGGCCCCGGCGGCCTCGGAACTCCCGTCCTCGCCGTCGGTGTCGACCGCCGCGAGGACGACGTCTTCTCGTTCGAGTGCCGCCGAGAGCGCGATTTCCTGGTTCGGCCCGCCGCTCCCGCCGTCGCCGGTGATCGAGACCGTACACTCGCCGCCGGCCAGCAGGACCGCCGGCGGTTCGACGGGGGTGCCCGTCGCCGCGGCCTCCGCTCCCATCGACACGAGCGATTTCCCCACCTCCCTCGCCTCGCCGCGCAGCCGCGAGGTGAGTACCAGCGGCTCGTACCCGGCCGCCTCGGCGGCCTCGGCCGCGCCCTCCAGCGCGGTCATGTTGTCGGCGATCAGGTGGTGGGTGACCCGGTCGAACACGGGATCGGACGGCCCCGGGGTCTCACCGCCGGTCTCCGCCCGCAGGTGCTCGCGGACGGCCTCGGGGACGGTCACGTCGTACCGGTCGAGGACACCGAGCGCGTCGTCGAACGTCGTCTCGTCGGGGACGGTTGGCCCGCTGCCGATCGTCGAGAGGTCGTTGCCGACCACGTCCGAGAGCACGAGCCCGCAAACGGTCGCCGGCGCCGCCTCGTGGGCGAGCCGGCCGCCCTTGACCGCCGAGAGGTGCTTGCGGACGGCGTTGATCCCGCCGATCGGGACGCCGCTCGACAGGAGCGCCTCGGTCGTCTCCTGCAGGTCCGCGACCGTCAGCGACCCCGCTGGCGCGGCCAGCAGCGCGCTCGCCCCGCCGGTCAGCACGAACAGGACGAGCGTCCCCTCGTCGGCGGCCCGGACGGTCTCGACCAGGTCGGTCGTCGCCTCGACGCCCCGCTCGCTCGGATACGGGTGGTCGCCGACCGCCGCGCGGACCCGCTCGGTCTCGACTGGGTGTTTCGTGACGACGACGCCGTCGGTGATCCCGTCTCCCAGGACCGATTCGAGCGCGCGAGCGACGCCGCCGGCCGCCTTCCCGGCGCCGACGACGACCACGTCGTCGTACTCGTCGAGGTTGTAGGTCGAATCCTCGACTGAGAGCGTTCCACCGTCCAGCCCGACCGCCGACCGCGTCGCCCTCTCCGGCGCGGCCGCGTCGATCGCCGCCTCGATGCAGTCCAGCGCCGTCTCGCGGTCGGGCCCGGTGGCGATCCGGCCCCTGTTCGAGATCATGCCCGTACCCTCGACCGCGGCGCTCAAAACTTCTTCTACCGCCGATCCTGTTCGAGCCCTCGCGCCACCGATCGAATTTATCTCTCCTCGCCGGCCATCGAGAGGTATCATGGACGAGAGCGAGGCCGAGGACGGTGACGGGCATCTCTATCCGGAGGGATGGACCGGGCGCCTGTTCCGGGACCACGAGCGTCGCCACGCGTGCGGCGGCGAGACCGGAGACGGCAGCCAGCGGTCGTTCGGTACGCGCGAATTCGGGATCTGGGTCGTCGAGAAGCGGTCTATACCCGACATTCGCGTCCATCGGAGAGCTGACAGGGCCGTCTCGGGCGACCGAACGACTGTGGGCGGCGGTTAGATTACATTAGTATTGTTGTAAGGGTCCGTGAGGCAGGAACCGGAGACGCGTGGGAGCGGGCGTCAGCGGCTGCCTTGGAGGCGTCCGACGAAGAGTCGGCGGCATCCAACCGTGAGTGTGTGACGGAACGGCAAACACCGACTTACGCGGTGCGGTGGTGGGGACTGGTGGTGGACGACGAACCAGCCACGCCAGGGTCTCGATCCTCGAAGTCGTCGCGGCCGCCGACCGAAGGGTTCGACCTGCCGCCGCTGTCCGTGATGGTGGACCCCGAGGTGCTCAACGCCCTGCTCGAGCCATCCGGAAACGCGGGCACGCCGGTTCGCGTCTCCTTCGACTACGCCGGGCGAACGGTCACCGTCCGACGGGACGGCAGTGTCGTCGTCGATCCGCCGCGAGTGTCCGGCGTCGACCGTCCGACCGTCACCGACGCCGCTCGACGAACCCGAACACGGGCTCTCCGAAACCGTGCTCGCCGAGACTGACGTGCTGGTCCGGTGATCCCACTGCGCCAACGACGAGCTGAGCGACGAGGTAGCTGACCGGGCGGTCGGGTTCGAGGACGCCAGACGCATTCGATACGAGTTCACGCTCGAACGGTTCGGCGACGCGACCGTCGATCCGTCCCGGTGGTACGACGGGACCTGCTGACCGTCTCGGAACCCGACCGCCGTCTCCCTCCGACGGGGGCTCGATATCGTCTATGATTCCAGTACTGTCCATAGATACATAAGAATACTATAAAGTATTGCCCGCTCGTCGGTCCCGTGGTCACGAGTCATCTCCTGTCGCCTCGTGAATCCCTCTTGTCCGGTATTTTGCCGCCGATCGTCGTATCCATGGGAGTCGACGAAGCCGAAGTCCGTGTTCCCTCAGATCCGTCGTCGAGTACCCGGATACAGACGATAGTTGCTCTATATCGCGGGTATTCGACGGTATCGGTCCGGGGCCGGAGACCCAGCGAGCGTCGCGGTCGAAGACTGGTATTCGAATCGGCACGCATACATATGTGATTTCGAGAATATTTTCCAAATTTAGGGGAGCCGGGGATGGTGGAACGGAAGTGACGACTTCGCCGTCGACTCGGTCGGACACCTGTCGGGACGGGACTGGGTAGGACGACAGGCCGAGGCGGGGAGCCGGTTCCCGGAAGCGGGTCGGCGTACACTGGGGTTCCGATGAACGACCACTCGTCTCACTCGACCATCCAGAGGAGGCTGGTGAGCGCGGTCGCGGCGGCGAACGCGGCGGCGAGCAGCCAGAACGCGGGCCGGAACCCGGCCGTCTCGGAGAGGTAGCCGACCAGCGCGGGCGAGGCAGCGCCGGCGACCATCAGGAGCGTGCGCACGGCGCCGAGGCTCCCGCCGGCGACGGAGTCGGGGATCACGGTCATCAGGTAGGCGCCCCGGACCGGGCGGTAACCGTGGGCGCCGAGGCCGAGGCAGACGACGGCCGCGCCCAGGGCGAGGACGCCCTCACCGGTGAGCAGGACGACGCCACCCAGCCCGGCCGTCGCGAGCGCGAGCGTCAGCGCCAGCACCGGGAGCGCCCCCGTCCGGTCGCTGACCTCGCCGGTGACCAGCTGGACGAGACTCACGACGAACAGGCCGCTGTAGAGCGCGTTGGCCGTCGTCGACGCGAGCCCGGCTTCCCGGGTGAGATACAGCGGGAGGAAGGCGACGACTGCGTTGTGTGCGAACGAGAACAGGATCGTCACAACTGACCGACTAGACTGACCAACTCGCCTGGCCAGGGCCGCTTCCCGGGATAGTGGAAACACACAGCTACCAGGACTAGCTGCGAAAGGTAGGCACCCTGAACAGCTGAATGGCTCAGCTAGCTAACTCAGTCAAAGGGTATAGCCAAGCAGATTAGCTGATCCGAGCAACTCATCTAATTCGACTCTTCGCCCAGGGGAGTGATACAAACCAATACACTGTAATAGCTTATCGGTTTAGCTCATCCACTTAGATTATCTATATAGTCCATCTGATTACCTCCTCCCAGAACCGACGATGATCCAGTCAGAGGTATGTTCAACCAGAATTACTAAACCCCACGAAACACAAGTTTCAGGTACTTTTACAGTCGATTAGTGGCTCGCCCGGTCGTTCTGAATTCGAGTGACCGTGCGGGAGAGCTATCTAACTTAGCTAAGCCACTCAGCTATACCGTCTGACTAAGTTTTATAGCTGATCGGGCCGACGGGCCGGATATGCTGGCCTATACGGTGTACTCGGAGGCGGGCGGTGTCGGGAAGACGACGCTCGCCGCGAACCTCGCGAAGGCGGAGGTCCGTGCCGGTCGCGACGTGCTCGTCGTTGACCTGGACACCCAGGAGGCGTCGCTGTCGTACCTGCTGGACGTGGCCGACGACCGCGACGACGACCAGGCCGACAGCCTCCTGCGACACATGATCGACCGTCCGCGCGGCGACTTCGCGGACCTGATCCGGACGAGCGAGGGGATCGATATCGTGCCGTCGCACAACATCCTCGAGTACGCGTCGAAGCATCTGCGGCGCCGGGAGGAGGAGGCCGCGGACTTCGGCGAGTCGTGGAACCCGAACAAGCAACTGCTGCGCGTGCTCCGGGAGGCAGGCGTCCACGAGGCGTACGACACGCTCATCGTCGACCCGCCGGCGACCGCCGACATCAAGCTCCACAACGCGATCCACGCGACCCGCCACCTCGTCATCCCCTTCGAGCCCAGCGGGAAGGGCTACGAGTCCGTCCAGGGGCTCGACCAGCTGGTCGGCGGGCTCGAAGACCAGCTCGGGATCGAGGTGGGCGTCCTCGCGGTCGTCCCGAACCGCTACAAGGGGATGAACGACCAGGACCGGTTCCTCGAGGAGATCGAGGCCGACGGCTGGGAGATCCCGATCCGGCTGCGCGAGCGGTCGTCGCTGCTGGAAGGGTGCTGGGCCGAGCAATGTACCGCATTTCGCTATATCGACGAGTATCGCGAACGCGAGCGCGACCACGAGCTCGAGACGATCGAGAAGGTCGAACGGCTCGCCGAGCGCATCCGCGAGACCCAGGCGGTGGAAGCATGAAACAGGGGTCGACCGACGACCCGTTCGTCGAGGAGCCGACCGGGAGCGACGCCGACGAGCCGGACGCCGCGCCCGACGACCAGGTCGGCGCGGCGGACGCGGTCGGGACAGCCGACACAGCAGAGACGGGCGAGACGACTGACACCTCGTCCGCCGACTCGACCCACGAGAACGTCCAGCGCGGGTCGCTCCCGTACATCCACGCCCGCGACGGGGTCAAGGACGGCCGGACCCAGCGGCCGGTCTTCCTGCGCGACCACGTCGAGGCCGGGATCGACGACCTCGTCGCCGAGATGGAGGCCGAGCTCGGCGAGGACGTGTACAAGACCGACGTGACCGAGGCCGCGATGGCCGTCGCCCAGGAGAATCCGGAGCTCGTCCTCGCGAAACTCGAGGAGTGGGGCTACGGCTGGAGCTGAGCCGCCGAACGGGGCACCCCACCTCGATCAGTTGTCGGCCCCTACAGGCGCCAGTTCACCGTGTTCGGCTTCGACCGCGTCCATCGGGATCGCCAGCGTCGTCCGGTCGCTCCCGGCGAACAGCAGGTCCGTCGCGCGGAACCCGTCCTCGCCCTCGACCCCGATCAGGCTGCCGCTGTCGCCGGCGGCGCTCATCGGCCCGAACACGTCGACACCCGTGAACAGCGTCGGCTCCTCGTGGTAGCCTCGGACCCTGATACGGGCGTCCCGACCGCGCAGGTCCCCCGTCGTCACGCCGGTCGTCCGCCCGCTCTTCGTGAACGTCGCGTCCGTCGACGGCTCGGTGAACCCGGCGAAGGGACCGACCCCCAGGACCGAATCCTCGAAGTCGTCGGGGTCGACTGCCACGATGGCGCTGTCGGTCGTGTTCGGTTCGCCGGCGACGATCTCGCTGCCCTCGACGAGCGACCCGACGACGTCCTCGTCGGTCCCGCCGTCGGCCGGGCCAGGCTGGAGTACGTCGTCGCCCGGTTCGGCGGCCCCGATCGGTGCCGCGACGTGCGCGTTCGTCAGGACGACCGTGGTCCCGTCCTCCGTTTCGAGGGGCGGACTGCCGAGCGTCCCCGCGGTGGTCTCGACGTGGCCGAACGAGACGCCGGCCGGCGCCGGCCGCCAGCGGCGCTCGCGGTCGTACCGCTCCTCGGGTTCCGTGGCCGCCTGCGTCCGCACGTCGCCGACCTCTTGCACGTCGGTTTTGCACGTCGTGTCGTCGAACTCGATCTCCTCCGGGATCCGGTCGCGCTCCGAGAGCTGCGCCTCCGGGAGTTTCCGGGAGACGAGCACGATGAGCGCCTCCTCGTCGGTCTTCCGGTCGCCGACGCGCTTGGGACCGACCGCGGTCCCGACGACGTTCGCTCGTGACTCGATGTCGTCGCGGACCGATTCGGGGATATCCATACGGAGTGTCAGCTCGGCTGTCACAAAACGGTTGCGACGACAGTATTACACGATGGCAGAAACAAACGGATTACATGTCAGGTGATTCGCCGGACGGCGGGAACGTCGAATCGCTGCGGATCGCTCGGGAGGAGGCCCAGCGGACGCTGCGTGCGCAGCTGTCGACGCTCGACGACATCGATTCGAAGGCTGTGTCGGTGTTCCGGCTGAACGTCGCGGTCGTCGGCGTGCTGTTCTCGGTGCTCTCCGTCGCGGGCGCCAGCGACGCTGCCGCGGTGGCAGGTGTGTTGAACCCGGCGGTCGGCGCGGGTGTCGCGCTGTTCGTCCTCTCGGCGGCCGCCGCGGGGTTGACCTACGCGACCGCGGGCCAGCGCGTCGGCGCCGACCCCACTGGTCTGGAGGGAGTCGGCGACCGCTCGGAGGCCGCCGCGCTGGAACACCTCGTCGACAGCTACGCCGACTGGATCCGCCACAACCAGCGGACCAACTTCCGGAAGGCGCTGCTGGTGACGCTGGCCATCCTCGGCACCGTCGCCGGCACGCTCGCACTGAGCGTCGGCGTCGTCGCCGCGTTCACGGACCTGCTCGTCCTCCCGGCGGGCGTCGCCGTCGCCGCCGTCATTCTCCTGGCCGCCGTCGTCAACCTCCCCGGGCAGATCGCCCGGATCACCCGCGAGTCCGACGCCGTCCCGGGGACCGTCGCCGTCGAGCGGACGGGCGACTCGGTCATGCCCGGCCAGCGCGCGTTCAGGGGTCGCGAGAGCGAGGAGTGACCTCACCCCGGCCCCCCGCGCCGAAATCCTCTTTACGGCGTATATCCGAATATACGACATGGTCAAGACCATCCGCGTCTCCGAGGAGTACCACGAGTGGCTCTCGGCGCACAAGCGGGCCGACGAGACGATGGAGGAGACGCTCCGGCGGATGACCCGCGGGCCGAACCCCGACGACGTGGCGGGGCTGCTGACGAGCGAGGAGGCCGAGCGGGCGAAGGCGGCCGTCGACGACCTGCGCGGGCGCGACGGCGACCGCTTCGCCGCCGCGCGAGCGGCCTTCGAGGACGACGACGGATGATCCTCGACTCCTCGTACCTGTTCGACCTGATGGCCGAGGACCCCGACGCCTTCGAGAAGGGACGCGAACTCGTCGGACGGGGGGAGATGCAGTGGCTACCGGTACCAGTGGTCGCGGAGACGTACTACGGCGTCACGACGGCCCGCAGCGATACGACCGAAGCAGAAGTCCGCAACCGGCTGCTGGGCTACCCACGGATCGACGTCGACGAGGAGGTGGCGCGCACGGCAGGCGAACTGCTCGCGGCAGCCGACGACGAAGCCGGGGCTCCGACGGGGATCGGCAGCAACGACGCATATATTGCGGCAATGGCGGAAATCCTCGACGACGCCGTCCTCACCGACAATGTGGACGACTTCGAGACGCTCGGCGTCCCGGTCGAGACGTACTGATAGTGATTACTGTGAACAGTGGGCCGCCGCCGGGGACCCGCCGGCAGCTCGCGGGCCGTTAGAACGGGAACCGATCCCGGACCGACTGATAGGCGAGTCGCCCGAGTAGCTCCGCCGGACCGCGCCTGGGCGACTCGCGGGCCACTTCGACTCGGCCCGGCGGCTCCGCCCCGCCGACGCCGATCTCCCAGCCGGTCTCGTCGGCGAACCGCTCGACGGCCACCTCCGCCCGCTCGCGGACGGCCTCGGGATCCATCGTCACGACCGCGCCGTCATCGAGCACGAACTCCCCGTCGACCAGGACGGTCTCCACGTCGGCGGGGCCGGCGTTGTTCACGACCTGCGCCGGGACGTTCCTCAGCGGCGTGAACTTCGGTTCGTCCACGTCGAGGACGACCAGGTCCGCCCGTTTCCCGGGTTCGAGACTGCCGATCTCCGCTCCAACGTTCAGCGCACTCGCACCCTCGGCCGTGAGCATCCGCACCAGCTCCATCGAGTGGAACTGACCCGTTCCGCGCTTCAGGTTCGCCGCGAGGCGGGCCTGCCTAGCCTCGCCGAACAGATCGTACGAGTCGTGCCAGTAGTGGTCGTCGATGCCGATGCCCACGTCGACCCCCGCCGAGCGCAGTTCCGGCACCGGTGTCCACTGCACGTCGGGATCGGGGTTCCAGTAGCAGAAGATCGACGGGCAATGCCCGACGCCGGCGCCCGCTTGCGCGGTCCGCCGGACGTCCTCGTCGTCGGCCATCCGGTAGTGAGCGCCGAATAGCCGGTCGTCCAGCAGGCCGACTTCCTCTAGAAGTGCCAGGGAGTCGTCGGCGCCGTTCGACCGGGCCATCACGTCGCTCTCCTCGAGTTCGAGCAGATGCGTGTGGACGAGCAGATCGGGGTGCTCCCCAGCCAGGTCGGCGGTCCGCTCCCAGAGGTCGCGGGTACATGACCAGTCGTCGTGGGGGGAGATCGTCGCGCGTATCCTGCCTCCGAATGTACCGTGGTGCTCGTCGATGAACGCGCGGGCCCGTTCGAACTGCTCGTCGACGGGCCGGTCCCAGAACAGGTCCGACAGGGCCGGCCCGAAGAAGCCGCGCAGGCCAGCCTCGCCGAACGTCTCGGCGCCCGCTGCCGGCGCCACGTCCATCGAGTTGACCGTCGTCACGCCGCCGCGCAGGAAGTTGAGCGCCGCGAGCTCGTAGCCCGCCTCCGCGAGGTAGTCGTACTCGCCGTCGGCGAACCCGGCGTAGATGGCGGTCATACTGCCCATCATCTCCAGCAGGTCCAGATCGCTGAACGCCCCGATCAACGGTGTCAGCTCCAGATGCGTGTGCGCGTTGACCAGACCGGGCATCACGAGCCGGCCGTCGCCGTCGATCACGCGGTCGGCGTCGAGGTCGGTGTCCCCCTCGCGCGAGGACCGGACCTCGGTAATCTCGCCGTCGCAGACGATCAGTGTCCCGCCGTCGTAGATCCGGTTGTCGTCGTCGACGGTGAGCAGGAGGGCGTCGTGGATCACTACGTCTGCCGCCATGCGTGGCCGGTTCGCCCGGCGGGATCTTCAGCGTGTCCGTTCAGTCCGTGGCGTCAGGCTCTGTGTTCCAGCGTCACCTCGACGGGACCGTCCGGATGAACGGTCGACCCGACTGCCACCGCGATGTCGTCGGGAACGTCGACGATCCGACACCGCTTCGCGACGGTCGCCAGCGCGAGTCGCAGTTCCATGCGCGCGAAGCGCATCCCGATGCAGTGGCGCGGGCCGCCGCCGAACGGGAAGTACGCGTACTCCGGGCGGTCGCCGGGCGGGTCGTCGACATCGTCCCACCGGCTCGGGTCGAATTCGAGCGGGTCCGCCCACCACCGCTCGTCGGTGTGGACGTGGAACTGCGGGAGCGTGAGGAACGTGTCAGCGGGGATGCGGTAGCCGTCGACGGTGACCGGTTCGTCGGTCTCCCGGAAGATGGCCGCCGCGGGCGGGTACCGCCGCAGCGTCTCCCGGAGGACCTGCTCGGTGTAGGTCAGGTCAGGCAGGTCCGCGAGGGTCGCACGGTCCCCCTCGAGGACGCCGTCGACCTCCGCGTGCAGGCGTTCGGCGATGTCCGGATTCCGGCCGAGTTCCGCGAGCGCCCACGTGAGCGCGGTCGCGGTCGTCTCGTGGCCCGCGAACAGGAAGGTGACGAGCTGGCTGCGGATCTCCGACTCGTCCAGGTCGCCGTCGCTGCCCATCTCGACGAGCAGCGACAGCAGGTCCTCGCGGTCGGAGTCGGGGTCGCGCTCGGCGAGCAACTCGTCGATCACCGCGTCGAGCCGCTCGATCCCCCGCTCGTAGCGGCGGTTCGCGGGCGTCGGGACCCACTGGGGGATCTCGGTGGCGACCGGGTTCTGGCTGGTGCGTTCGAGGATGGCCTCGGCGCCCGCTCGCACCGCGTCGCGGTACTCGTCGGCGTCGATCCCGAACAGCGTCTTCCCGAGCACCCGGAGCGTGTACGCCGAGGTCGCCTCCGACAGTTCGACGCCGTCGGCGGCTGCCCACTCGTCGGCCGCGGCGGCCGCGTAGGTCGCCATCGTCTCGGCGTAGGTCTCGACGCGCTCGCGGTAGAACAGCGGTTGCAGGCCCGTACGCTGGCGGCGCCACTGCTCGCCGTCCGAGAGGAGCAGTCCGTCGGCGAGGGCGTCGACGCCGCCCGCGAGGTCGGGTTTCCGGAAGCGGTCGAAGTCGTCGACGAGCACCTGCTCGATGCCGTCGGGGTGGAGGACCGTCGCCATGTCGTACGTGCCCATCGAGAACCGCACCACGTCGCCGTGGCTCGCCAGGTCCGCGTAGAAGTCGTAGGGGTCGCGGGCGAACGCGACCGCGCTCCCGACCAGCGGCACGCCCGAGCGCTTCGGTGCGAGCGGCGCGTCTCCCGTCGTCCGGCTCATGTCCGGTCCTCGAACCGTCGACCCCATCGGCGTTGTCGCGGGGATACTCGGTGGTTTAAGTGCGCACGAGGTGTGCGGGGAAGCCGACACGTTCGGGGCGGACACCGCGTACATCCCAACGTACTTGCCGCTCACGGCGGAGGATCCGACCGATGACCGAGCGCGCCGACACCGGTCCCGATCAGGGACAGAGTCGCATCTCCGAGCGGGCACGGGCGGTCGAACCCCAGGGGATCCGCGAGATGTTCGACCTGGCCGCCGAACAGGACGGCGACCTCGTCCACCTGGAGTTCGGCGAGCCGGACTTCGACACGCCCGCCCACGTCGTCGAGGCCGCTCACGAGGCGGCGACCGCCGGCCGGACGAACTACACCGCCAACGCCGGGATCGCGGATCTCAGGGGCGCCGTCGCCGACCACCTCACGGACGACGGCGGGCCGAGACCCGACCCTGGATCGGAGGTCGTCGTCACGACCGGTGGCGTCGAGGCGCTGCACCTGGCGATCCACGCGGTCGCCGATCCCGGCGACGAGGTAGTGGTGCCGACGCCGGCGTGGCCCAACCCCGTCTCGCAGGCGAAACTCGCCGACGCCAGGCCGGTCGAGGTGCCGATGCCCGCCGAGAACGGGTTCGCGCCCGACCCGGAACGGATCGTCGACGCGATCGGTCCCGACACCGCGGTCGTTCTCCTCACCTCGCCGTCGAACCCGACGGGGCGGGTGTTCCCCGAGTCGGCGGTCGAGCGCGTCGTCAGGGCGGCCGGCGACCACGACGCCTTCGTCCTCGCCGACGAGGTGTACCGCCAGCTGACCTACGCGGAGCGGCCGCCCCGGACCGCGGCCGTTGCCGACCGCATCGACCGCGAGTCGTGGGTGCTCACCGTCGGCTCCGTCTCGAAGGCCTACGCGATGACCGGCTGGCGGGTCGGCTGGCTCGCCGGCCCCCCGGATGTGGTCGGCCAGGTGACGAAGATCCGCGAGCACACCACCTCCTGTGTCAACACGCCCGCCCAGTACGCCGCCCTCGCCGCGCTGACCGGCCCGCGCGAGCCCGTCGACGAGATGCGCGAAGCCTTCGCCGAGCGGCGGGCGTACGTCCTCGACCGGACCGAGGAGATCCCGAGAGTCTCGGTCGCCCCGCCCGAGGGCGCGTTCTATGCCTTCGTCGACGTGAGTGCGCTGTCCGGGTCAGACACCGAAATCGCGGAGCGACTGCTCACCGACCACGGCGTCGTGACCGCGCCGGGCTCGGCGTTCGGCGCCGGCGGCGAGGGCCACCTCCGCCTGAGCTTCGCGAACGGGCTCGACCGGCTGGAGGCGGGCCTGGACCGCTTCGAGGCGATGGTCGAGGCCGACCGTTCGCCCCGGTGATCGCGACCGCAGTTCTCTAATTACCTTCGAGCGAACCAGTCGCTACCGCGACACCAGTCCGAGCCGAGCGCCGACCCCATCCGGCTCATCCATCCGGCAGTCGTCGCGTATACGATGAAATACACTGTATCCAGGGCCGTGGCGGGTTCGAATCTCGAGGAGTCGTCTGTGATGATCCACGTGAACACGGTCTTCTTGAGTGTGTGGCCCGATACTACGACGTGGGGACGAGCCGTTCGACACGAGTCAGCCCCGTGTCCGATCTCGTCCCATTTTGACGCGCCCCGCTCCCGAGCCGTCCCGTTTTTCGAGCGGAGCGATGGCGTTAACTTGCGAGCCCGATATCGCCCGCTATGGACCCCGAGGACAACAGGCGGGGGTGGGCCGACCGCTCGGAGAAGTACTCCCCGGAGTACTACGCCGAGATCGGCCCCAACGAGGTGAGCGAGACGATCGCCGACGCGTTCGACTACTACCTCGACGACGGGGCGGCGATCCTCGAGGTCGGCTGCGGCTCCGGCCGCCACCTCGCCCACCTCCGCGACCGCGGCTTCGAGAACCTCGCCGGGATCGACATCAACGCCGACTCCTTCGACGTGATGGCCGACCGCTACCCCCGGCTGGCGGAGACGGGCGACTTCCGGACCGGCGCGGTCGAGGACCTGCTCCCGGAGTACGACGACGGGGCCTTCGACGCCGTCTTCTCGGTCGAGACGCTCCAGCACATCCACCCCGACGACGAGTGGGTGTTCGCGGAGCTGACGCGGATCACGGCCGACCTGCTGGTCACCGCCGAGAACGAGGGCAACAGTCCCCAGCGCGGCCGCGGCGAAGCCGAGGTCAGCCGCGTCGACGACGAGTTCCCCCTCTTCCACCGCGACTGGAAGGCGGTGTTCACCGACCTCGGCTGCGCACAGTTGCTCTCCGAACCCACCAGTCGCGACACCATCCGCGTCTTCCGCGTGTCGTCGGCGACCCGCCGCTGACGAACGCGCGGTCGGGTTCGCCGGCAACTCGGCGATTGTGAAGTGAACGTGACCGCGGGGACCGTCAGGCCAGCCGGAAGGTTTCGAGGTTCTTCGGCGCGACGGTCCGCATGTTGAACTTCTCGTAGAGCGCCGACGAGAGCTGGTCGGTCGACGATTCGTCGCCGTGGACACAGAGGACCGTCTCCGGGCGGGGGTTCATCGTCTGGACGAACGTCTCCAGCCCCTGGCGGTCGGCGTGACCGGAGAAGCCGTCGACCGTCTCGACGCCCATGTTCAGGGGGACCCGGTCGGCACCGCGGCCCGACGTGTCGTTCAGCGAGATCTCGTCGCGACCCTGCTGGATCTGGCGGCCGAGCGTCCCCTCGGCCTGGTAGCCGACGAACACCAGCGTGTTGTCGGGCTCGCCGCCCAGCAGGCGCAGCCAGGACATCACGGGACCGCCGGTGATCATCCCCGAAGTGGTCAGCACGATGGCGGGCTCGTCGTCGGCGATGTCCCGGCGCATCTCGTCGCCGCCGTCGACCTGGTGGAACTGCTCGGCGAGGAACGGATTGTCGTCCTCGTAGAGGATCCGGTCGCGGAGCCGCTCGCGGAGGTGGTCCGGATAGGCGGCGTGGATCGCCGTCGCCTCGCGGATCATCCCGTCGAGGTAGACGGGCATCGTCGGGATCCGGCCCTCCCGCATCGCCTCCTCGAGCACGAGCATGAGCTCCTGCGAGCGGCCGACTGCGAACGCCGGGACCAGGATCTTGCCGCCCTTCGCGTGGGCCTCGTTGATGACCGTCTCGAGCTTGCGCTCGGAGTCCTCCTGGTCGGTCTGGTAGTCGTCGCGGCCGCCGTAGGTCGACTCCAGGATCAGGGTCTCGACCCGCGGGAAGTCGTTGACGGCGCCGTCGAGCAGGCGCGTGTCCCGGTAGTGGATGTCCCCGGAGAAGGCGACGTTGTAGAACCCCTCGCCGACGTGGAAGTGCGAGACGGCCGACCCGAGGATGTGGCCGGCGTTGTGCATCGTCAGCTTCACGTCGGGCGCGATGTCGGTGACGTTGCCGTACTCGACGGGGATGGTGTGTTTGAGCGCCTTCCGGACCATCGAGCTGTCGTACGGCGGCGTCCGCCCCTCCTTCGAGGCCACGTCGAGGTAGTCGAGCTGGAGCAGGCCCATCAGGTCGCGGGTCGGCTCGGTCGTGTAGATGGGCCCGTCGTAGCCGTACTTGAACAGGATCGGGATGAGCGCCGAGTGGTCGAGGTGGGCGTGGGTGAGCACGACCGCGTCGATGGAGTCGGGGCCCGCTGCGAGCGCCTCCGGCGCCTGGAGATAGGGAACCTCGCCCTCGGCGCCGGGCTTGTCGCCGCAGTCGATGAGCACGCGGGTCTCCGGCGTCGACAGGAGGAACGAGGCCCGGCCGACCTCGCGACAGCAGCCCAGCGTGGTGACGCGGACCCACTGCTCGTCGGCCGTCGGCTGGCGGTGGATCTGGCGGCCGACCTCCTCGAGGATGTCCCGGCGGTCGTCGCGCTCCTGCTTGAGGAAGTTGCGGACGTTCGAGACCGTCGAGGACTCGATGGGCGGCGTGCGGACCACCTCGGGCGTCCAGCCGACCGCGGCCCGGATCTCGTCGAGCGTCTCGCCGTGGCGGCCGATGACCATGCCCGGTTCCTCGGCCTCGATGAGCACCTCCCCGGTCGACCCGTCGAAGTCCAGCGACTGGACGCCGGCGTCGTCCGGGATCGTCTCGCGGATCACCCCCTCGGCCTCCCGCTCTGGCACGAGCGCCTCGGCGGTCGGCCGGACGGTGATGCGTTTCTTGAACGTGCTCGCCAGGTTCGGGACGAGCCGGTCGCGCTCGGCGAACGCCTCCACGTCGGGGGTGTAGACCACCAGGTCCGGCCCCTCGAACTGGACGCTGTCGATCGCGATGTCGTCAGGTGTCTCTTCGTCGACCCGTGCGCGAATCTCGTCGAGTGAATCGTGTGTCGTTTTCATGCGTTTCCTTCGGATCTGCGCGGACACGCCGCAAGAACCGCGGAAATCCCGACGGCTGTCGGGCTGATACCTAGACCAAGTTCGAGCGCGAGTAAGAATCTTCCCTTCCTGTCCGACGGCGGCCGACCCCGATATTTCGGCAGTGCGCCGGTGGTCGCCGCGCCAGCGAGCGCCGCCCGGCGCGGGAGCGGCTACGCCTCCGCCGGGTCGACGACCTCGTAGCTGAGGTTCTGGTCGCGGAGCTTGTCGGTGTGCGCCGAGACCAGTTCCGTCGACGCCAGCAGCAGGATGTCCAGCCCCTTCGCGGCGGCCTCCCGGACCGCGGCTGGGCTCCCGAACCGGATGTCGGGGTCGATCCCGGCCGCCTCGGCGACGGCGACGGCCTCGGCGCCCCCGACTGCCAGCAGGTCGTGGTCCCCGGCGAGTTCGACGACCCTGTCCGCGTCGACCGCCGAACTCCCGCCGTTCTGGACCTGCGGGACCGAGACGATCGTCACCGACCCGAGGTCGTAGTCGACCACGCCGTCGAAGTTCGTGATCCCCACGTCCTGGCCCGGTTCGGCGTCCGTCACCGCGACCGCGGTCGCGCTCCCGGCGTCGCCGGACATCGCCCGCAGGACGCCGTCGCGCATCGTTAGCGAGACGGTCTCGCCCTCGTCGACTTCGGTCGTGGCGATCGCCGTCTCGACCTCGACCTGCCCGATGACCTCCTCGGAGACGTGCTGGACGAAGTGGCGCAGCTCGTCGGTCTGGGAGATGAGCCAGTCGACGCCCTCCTTTGTCACCTCGTACCGGCCGCGTCCGTGTTTCTCGACGTACCCGTGCTCGACCAGGTCCTGGAGGTAGTCGCTGACCGCCTGGGCGGTGATCCCGATGGCGTCGGCGATCTCCTGCTGGTTGACCGCCGGCTGGCGCTCGGCGATCTCGACCAGGATCTGGTACCGGGTGGCGTTTCGCTTGCTCCGGAGCACCCCGAACTCCTCCGGGTCGGCCGCGTCGTTCGACATCGTCCCCACTCGGGCCCGGTAACTAAAGTAATTTTGCCCTAACTCCGCCGAGATTGGGGAAGACCGCCACTGACGACCGGTTTTTGCAACTTCACTTTTTCTAAAACAACCAAAATTGTTTTACGCCCCACGGTGGTTGTACTCGGCGATGGCACAGGTATCGCTGCCACACGACGCGAAGGCCGGCCCGACCAAGCGGGAGGTCAGGGCCGTGCTGCTCGACAGACTCGACCTCGGGCCGGCCGACCACTTCGCGGAGGTCGGTTCGTGTACCGGCGCCGTCACCGTCGAGGCGGCGCGACGCGCCGGCCGGGTCACCGCGCTCGAACGGAAGCCCGACCGGCTCGAGACCACCCGGAAGAACCTCGCCGCCAACGACGCGGCCGACGGCGTGACTCTCCGGGCGGCCGAAGCGCCCGAGGGGTTGCCCGACGACGCGGACGCCCTCTTTCTCGGCGGGAGCCGGAACTACGAGGCGGTCCTGGACCACGCGGTCGAGACCGGTGTCGACCGCGTCGTCATGAACGTCTCGCGGCTCGAAGTCGCGGGCGCAGCCACGGAGGCGTTCCGCGAGCGGGACCTGCTGGCGGAGGTCGTCCAGTTCCAGGTGAGCCACGGCTACGACCTGGCCGGCGCGACGAGTTTCGACGCGGACAACCCGGTGTACATGCTGGTCGGCGGCGTCGACGGCGAGGCGGTGGCCGCCGACGGCGGGTCGGTCGTCGACGGCGAGACGGCCGACGGGGGCGACCGATGACGCTCTACGGCGTCGGCCTCGGGCCGGGGGACGCCGACCTCGTGACCGTCCGCGGCCGCGAGGTGCTCGAATCGGCCGACGTGGTCTACTCGCCGGGGCGGCTCTCCCGGTCGGTCGCGACCGAACACGTCCCCGCCGAGCGGATCGGCGACCTCGACTTCCCGATGACCCGCGACGAGGACGAACTCCGGCGCGCCTGGAGGGCGGCGGCCGCCGAGATCGCGCCCCGCGCCCGCGGGGGCACCGCCGCCTTCGTCACGCTGGGCGACCCGAACGTCTACTCGACGTTCGGCCACCTCCGGCGGACGCTCGACGCCTTCCACCCGGAGGTGGCCGTCGAGACGGTCCCCGGGGTCAGCGCCGTCACCGCGTTCACGACGGCGCTGGGCGTCGAGGTGACGGCGGGCGCGAGCCTGGCGCTCCGGGAGGCCGCCCGCGGCGCCGCCCCGACCGGCCCGGACCGCATGGTCCTGTTCAAGGTGACCGACGCGCCGGCGACCCACGGGAAACTGGTCGACGCGGGCTACGACGTGGCCTTCGGCCGTCGCCTCTACATGGAGGAAGGCGAGACGGTCGTGACGGCGGACCCGGGCGAGGTCGACGACCGGGATTACTACACGCTCGCCTACGCGGAGAAGCGCGGCCTCGACGACGAGCCCGCGACCGCGGCGTTCGCCGACGCCGACGACTCGGCGGGCGAAGTTCGCACCGACGGCGGCGTGCCGGGCGGCGGCCTCGATCGGGACGACGCGAGCGGCGACGACCACCGGCCGGTCGAGCGGATGGAACTGGCCGAGGGCGAGTCCGGCGGCGACGGGTTCCCCGGAGAGGTGGGTCGGTGACCGACCCCCAGGCGGCCATCGACGCCGAGACGGCCCGGCGGGCCACCGAGCGCGACGCCCGCGTCGACGACCACAGCGCCGGCGACGAACAGGAGGGGATCCCGTTCATCGGCGCCGGGCCCGGCGATCCGGGGCTGCTGACGGTCACGGGCCGAGAACTCGTCGAGGAGGCGGACCTCGTGGTCCACGCGGGGTCGCTGGTCAACAGCGAACTCCTGGAGGCGTACTGCGACGACGCCGAGCAGGTCTCGTCCATCGGCAAGGACCTCGAGGAACTGGTCCCGCTGATGGCCGACGCCTACGAGGCCGGCCGCGACGTGGTGCGGCTCCACAGCGGCGACCCCGCTATCTACGGCGCGGCCGTCGAGCAGATGGACGCGCTGGAACACGAGGGCGTCCCGACCTACGTCGTCCCGGGCGTCACCTCGGCGTTCGCAGCCAGCGCGACGCTGCGGACGCAACTCACGCTCAACGGCGTGGCCAACCACGTCGCGTTCACCAGGCCCCAGGGCGAGACCCTGGACCCGGAGGACGACCACATCGGCGAGTTCGTCGGGATGGGCGACGTGACGACCTGCATCTACCTCGGCACCCACGCGGTCGAAGAGACGATGGACCGACTGCTCGACGCCGGCCACGACCCGGACACGCCCGTCGCGGTCGTCTACCACGCCTCCTGGCCCGACGAGGACGTGATCGAGGGTACCATCGCCACAATCGGCGACCGCCTCGACGAGGCCGGCTACCGCGCCTCGGCGATGGTCGTCGTCGGCGACGCCGCCCGGAAGGCCGGCTACGAGCGCTCGTATCTCTACGACGGCTGGGCGTCGAGCGATGGCGCGGACGGGAGCGGCGACGACACGACCCAGGAGGCCGACGACTGACAATGAGCACCGACACGAACGACACCGACACGACTGACGCGGACGCATCGAACGACGGGACGACCGGCTCTGACGGGTCGGGCGGGCACTGTTCGACCCCCGACTCCGACGGCGAAGTCGCCGAGGAGATCGCGGTCGTTTCCTTCGAGCGAAAGTGGGAGACTGCGGAGGCGATCGAGGCTGAACTCGGCGACCGCTACGACACTATCGACCTGATCGAGTACCACGGCGACGTGTTCGAGGAGTACTGGGGCGAGTACGACTGTTTCGTCGGGCTGATGGCCAGCGGCATCGCGATGCGCAAGACCGCGCCGCTGCTCGACGACAAGTGGGACGACCCCGCCATCGTCGTCATCGACGAGGAACTGACGTGGGCCATCCCGATCACCGGCGGCCACCACGGTGCCAACCAGGTCGCCGAGGACCTGGCGACGATGGGTGCGGTGCCGGCGATGACGACCGCCAGCGAGGCCGCCGACGAGCAGGGCGTCGAGAAGCAGGCCAAGGCGCTGGACGCCCACGTTGTCAACGGCGACTCGACCGTCGCGACCAACCTGGCCGTGCTGGACGGCGAACTGGGGCCGGTCGAACGGCTCGACGGCCCGAGGGCGGTCCTCGTCGACGACGACGTGACGGTGCTGAAGCGCAACCGGGACGCCGACGACGGCGGCGTCGTCCTCGGCACCGGCACGGTCTCGGGCGTCGACGCCGACCAGGTGGTCGACGCCTGGAAGCGCGCGCTCGCGGACCTCGACCTGACCGTCGCGGACGTGGCGTTCGTCGCGACGGGCACCCGCAAGGCGGGCGAGGACGGCCTCCACGAGGCGGCCGACCGGATCGGCGCGGGCCTCGTCGCCTTCGAGAAGGAGACGCTGGAGCGCTTCGAGGGCCCGTCGCCCTCGCGGTCGAAGGAGCTCATCGGCTGGCCGGGCATCGCCGAGGCCGCCGCCATCGCCGGCGGCCGCGACCACGAACTCGCCCGCGAGAAGGAGCGGTTCGACGACGCCGTGACCGTGGCGGTGGGGCGGTAGGATGGCCGGCGACACGGCCGCCGAGTGCGACCTCGGGACCCTCTACGTCGTCGGCATCGGCCCCGGACTGCCCCACGCGATGACCCAGCGGGCCAAGGACGTCATCGCCTCGGCCGACTGCGTCGTCGCCTCCAACCTCTACCAGGAGTTCCTGCGGCGCGACGGGACGCTCCCGCCCGAGGGCGCCGCGGTCGAGGCAGCGACCGACGGCGGCGCAACTGCGGCGGCGTCCTCGGGAAGCGAAGAGGGGACCGTCCTCGAGCGGCCGGACGGCCGCCGACAGGAACTCGTCCGGTCGTCGATGGGCCGCCAGGTCGAACTCGCCCGCGAGGCCTTCGAGCGAGTGCGGGCGGGCGAGGACGTGGCCCACGTCTCCGGCGGCGACCCGAACGTCTACGGCAAGAGCGACCTGCTGTTCACGATGGCCGAGGCGGAGGGTGCCGAGGACGTGCCCATCGAGGTGGTTCCGGGTGTCACGGCGGCGCTGGGCGGCGCCGCGAACCTCGGCGCGCCGCTCTCGAACGACTTCTGCACGATATCGCTGTCGGACAAGTGGCGCGGCTGGGACGAAATCGAGGAGAAGCTGCGCGCGGCCGCCATCTCCGGGTTCGTCGTCGTCCTCTACAACTGCTGGCGCGACTACGAGCGGGCCATCGAGGTACTGCGCGAGGAACGGGCCGACGACGTGCCGGTCGGGATCTTCAACGACGCCGGCCGCGGCGACGCCGGCCGGAACCGCGACGACGAGACACACACGATCACGACGCTGGGCGAGGCGACCGCCCACGACGACGAGGTCGGCGGGATGGGCACGTCCATCCTCGTCGGCAACGCGGAGACGGCGGTCTGGGAGAACGACCACGGGAAACACCTCGTCACGCCCCGCGGCGGGCGCGACGTGGAGGACTTCTGATGAGCACGGACGACACCACCGACACCACGACAGACGCGAGCACAGACACCGAAACGAACTGCGGCGCCGCCTCGACACCTGATTCGGAGGCCGCGACCACCGAGGACTCCGCCTCGAAGTGCGGCGGGTCGGCGTCCTCGTCGTCCGGGTCGTCCTGTGGCGCCTCGTCGAGCGGCGACGAGGAGGAGGTCGGCGCGACGGTCGAGGACTTCGACGCCGACCCCGGCCGGCTGGTCGCGGTCGGCCTCGGCCCCGGCCAGCCCGAGGGCATGACCGCCCGCGCCCGCGAGGCGCTCCTGGACGCCGAGCACATCGTCGGCTACACGACCTACGTCGACCTGTTGCCGGAGGAAGTCCGCGAGGGCGTCGACGAACTCTACGACACGCCGATGTGCGGCGAGGTCTCCCGCACGGAGGAAGCCATCGACCGCGCGCTGGCGGGCAACGACGTGGCGATCGTCGGCAGCGGCGACCCGAACGTCTACGCGCTGGCGGGACTCGCACTCGAAATTCTGGAGTCGAAGGGCGCCACGGCCTCGATGGTGGAGTTCGACGTGGTGCCGGGCGTCCCGGCGGCCCAGTCCTGCGGCGCCCGCCTGGGCGCACCCCTCGTGAACGACACCGTCAGCATCTCGCTGTCGGACCACCTCACGGACATGCCGACCATCGAATCGCGACTGCACGCCGCAGCCAAGGAGGGCTTTACCATCTCCATCTACAACCCCTGGAGCCGCAAGCGCCGCGAGAACTTCGAGAAGTGCTGCGAGATCCTCGAAGAACACCGCCCGGCAGACACGCCCGTCGGGATCGTCCACGGCGCCGGCCGCGAGGACGAGCAGGTCGAGATCGTCGAACTCGGCGAGCTCGAAGAGCTGGGCGAAACCGACCTGGTCGACATGACGACGACGATCATCGTCGGCAACGAGGAGACCTACGTCTGGGACGACCGGATGGTGACCCCGCGGGGCTACGAGTCGAAGTATGACTACTGAGTACCGCGTGCGCCTCGACCGGGTGGCCTGCGACGGCGTCTTCGCCTGTCTCGTCCGCGACGACCGGTTCGTCGAGGCGGCGGACGGCCTGGCCGACATCGACGGCGGCGCGGAGAGCGCGGAAGCGCTCCCCGAAGGCGGGTCGGCGGTGGCGACCTTCGACGACGACAGGATCGAGGAGGCTCGACAGGCCGCCGCAGCCTGTCCGGTCGACGCCATCGAAGTGACCGCGGTCGCGGAGGACGACCGATGAGTGACGCGGCCGACCCGCCGCGGCCCGACCCCGCCGAGGACCTGCTGGCGGCGACGCCGGCGACGGCGTACTTCTGGGGTCGCGTCGCCGGCGACGGCAGCGTTTCCCGCGAAGGCATCACCGTGCGCACGGGCGACGAGACGGCCGCAGACGCGCTCGGTGCCGTGGCAGGCGCGGACGGGGTCGTCGCGGACCATCGGACCCGGGCGCACGAGTCCGCACACGACGCCTCGGTCACGCGCTTCGAGGACGAGTTCGAGGTCCAGGTGTTCGGCGCGCCGGCCGAGCGGGCGGGCGCGGCGCTGGGTCTCCCCATCGACGGCCAGCCCGGCGGCTACCGCTTCGACGCGCTGGCCGAGTACCGCCCGCAACTGGTGCGGGGCCTGCTGGAGGCCTGCGGCACGGTCTGCTTCCGCGAGTCCTCGGAGTCCGTCCGCGTCTCGTTCGTCCACGAGGACGAACGCCTGCTCCGCACCGTGCGGACGCTGCTCGGCGAGGCCGACCCGGCGGTCCCGACCGACGACCTGAACGAGTCGTCGTCGGGCGGCCACTGGTTCGGGCTGGCCGACGGCGCCGATACCGCCGCCTTCGCCGACTGGGTCTATGCCGGCAGCGGCGAGTCGGGGCTGTACGCCGCCGACCGGCGGGCGAAACTCCGCCGGAGCGTCGAACGGGCGACCGGCCGGAACGTGGGTGAGCTGGGGTGACCGCCACCCAGTCCGCGCCGGCGAGCCTCGACGACGAGGCCGTCCTGCTGGTCGGCCACGGCTCCCGCCGCGAGAAGTCCAACGAGCAGGTCCGGACACTGGCGGCCGACCTGGAGGAGCGGCTGGGCGTGCCCGTCGACGCGGGCTTCCTCGAACTGGCCGAGCCGGCCATCGACGAGGCCATCACCGGGCTGGCGTCTTCGGTCTCGGCCGTGACCGTCGTCCAGCTGTCACTGTTCGCGGCGAGCCACGTCAAGACGGACGTGCCGCTGGCCGTCCAGCAGGCCCGGGCGGCCCACGAGGGGACGACCATCCACAGCGGCGCCCATCTCGGGGTCCACCCCGCCATCGTCGACCTGCTGGACGACCGCGCCGCGGCTGTGGAGGAACGGCTGGGCGTCGACCGTGCCGAGGCCGACGTGGCCGTTGTGCTCTGCGCCCGCGGCTCCAGCGACCCCGACGCCAACGCCGACGCCCACAAGCTCGCCCGCCTACTCTACGAGGGGCGCGAGTTCGACCGCGTCGAGGCGTCGTTCATCGGCGTCACCGAACCGGTACTGTCGGAGACGCTCCACGACCTCGCCAAGACCCGTCCGGACGCCGTCGTCGTCCTGCCGTACATGCTCGGCGACGGCGTCCTGACCGGGCGGATCCGCGACGGCGCCGACGAGTTCGACGACGAGTACCCCTACGTCGACGCCGCGGCGGGCGACCCGCTCGGGACCGACCCGCGGCTGCTGGACGTGCTCGGCGACCGCTGGCAGGAGGCCCGCACCGACAGCGTCGACATGTCCTGCGACACCTGCAAGTACAAGGTCGAACTCGACGGCTACGAGGAGGACCAGGGCGGCGCCCGCGCAATGTTGCGGGCGCTGACCCACCAGGCCGAACACGCCGACCGGGCGGATGTCGACGACGACCCGCACGTCCACGACGCACCGGAGAAACACGTCGCCGTCTGCACGAACCAGACCTGCGCCGCCGACGGCGCGCCCGCCGTCCTCGAACGACTGCGCCAGGCCGCCCGCGACAGCGACGAGTGCGACGCCCGCATCACGCGGTCGTCCTGTCTCGGCCGCTGCGGCGAGGGGCCGATGGTCGCCGTCTACCCCGACGGGGTCTGGTACGGCGGCGTCGACGCCGACGACGCCGAGCGGGTCGTCTCCCACCACCTCGACCGCGACCGTATCGTCTCCGGACTGGTCGACCAGACGCTCTGAACCGCCCGCGAACTACACCGCGACACGACCACACCACACATGAGCTGTTACGAGATAGAGGCGCTGCGACTCGGACTGATGAACGTCCTCGGTACGGAGGACGAACACGCCCGCGAGCACGCGGAGCAGGAACTGGAGGGCCACCTGGAAGGGCCGATCGAGGCGCTGGCGGAGGCGGAGACGCTCGCCGCCGTCGAGCGCCACCTCGACGCCGCCCTCGTCGACCTGGAGGAAGAGATCGCCGCCACGGACGAGTCGGACCCCGAGTACGACTACCTCCGGGGGCGACTGGTGGCCGTCCGCGACGCGGAGCGGGCCGTCCACCGACTGAGCGCCCAAAGCGAGAGCGTCCTCGACGGGCTGGGCGAGGCCCACGACGTGCTCCACGAGACGTTCCCCGTCGAGGCGTAGCGACTTTCAGACACAGCTGACCGACGGTTCGTCGGACCCGAACGATTAACCCCCGTCCGAACCATCCGCCTGGGTATGGCTACCGGTGAAGGGACGGAAACGAGCTCTCCGCTCGACGAGGTGATGGACGGCATTCGTCGGGAACTGGTAAGGCGAGTCGCAGCTGAAGACCGAGAGGCGAACCGGAACGTCTACGACGCCCTCGAAAACGAGTAACTCGCCCGCCCTGCAGTCGTCGACCGACTCTCTTCGTTGCGACCAGTCCGATGGAGACGAACTCCGGGACAGCCCGTCTCGCCGATGTGAGCGCTCGACCGGAGAACTGCCGTTCACACAGTCACGAGGTCACCGCCTCGCAGACGACGGCATGGTCGGAGAAGCCGTTCTCGCGGACCGCCTCGGTTCGCGACCGCATCAGTCCGCGGCGAGGGCGCCGTCGCCGTTGTCGGTTCCGACCGTCGAAGCGCCCGGGTTCTCCGACCATCGACGGAATCGAGCGTGCGAGCCCGCGAGGAGGAGCCAGAGCAACACCTGTCCGAACACGGTCACGCCCGTCATCCCGGTCGCCAGACCGGCCGGGAGAGAGTGTTCTACCGCGTTCGACGGCGCGAGTACGGTCGGAACGGCGAGGAGACAGAGCGGGAGCGTCGCGACGACGGCGGCGGTCGCCCGGCCGCGCGCCGCCCGGAGGCGGCCGTACAGCGAGCCCGCGAGCAGACACGCGAGTGCGCCGGCGGCCATCATCCCGCCGTAGAGCACCACGCGTGTCTCCGTCGGGAGCGCGTGTGCGACGCCAGGCGGTTGCGGCGGGAGAACGAGCCACGGCGCCCCCGATACCGTGACGAAGCCGGCGGCGGCCAGGAGATAGCTCTTGGTCGCGCCGGCACCCGGGACCGCGGGTTCGAGGAAGTAGAAGACCACGCCGAAGACGACCCCGCCCAGGAGGATCCCCCAGAGGACGCCGGCGACGACGCTCACGCCGTTCGTGACCGCTGTCGAGACGGCGCCGTGGTGTTCGCCGCTCGCGTGGTCGTGGCGGCCATCGAGGGCGTGGTCCCCGCCGTGTCCGAGGGCGTCGGCGAACCCGACGAGCGGGTTCGCGACGAGCGCCACGAGGACGCCGAACACCAGCCCGGCGACCGCCCCCGCTTTCACCCCCCGCTTCAGGTAGGCGGTGAACACGGTCAGTGGCAGGTCACACCCGCCGCGTGCCGGAAGTTGTGCATCGAATCGTGCAGCGTCGGCTCCTGGACGAACAGGAGCGCGAACCCGAGCGCCGCGACGAACGCGAGTCCGGCGGCCGCCTGCGTCGGCGTCAGTTCCATCCGGGCCTGTTCGACTCGTCCGTGAACGGTGTCGTTGGCGGTCGACATTCCAAACTACACTTGCACAACATCAAGTTAGATTGTAAAACTTCCGGAGGAGCGAAAGCTAGCTTTCGCGGGCGGCGTCGACGGCCGCGTCGATCCGCTCGGGGGACAGCGCGGACAGGGGCACGTGTTCGCCGTCCGTCTCGTCGGCGACCAGGTCCGTCAGGCCGGAGCGGTCGCCGTCGTCCGCGTCGACGACGACCACCCGCGAGTCGAACTCCCGCAGCCGTCCCGCGGCCTCGCGGGTCTCGCGGGTGGGGCTGTCCTCGGCGACGTTCGCCCGGCCGTCGGTGACCAGCACGACGACGCTCGCGGCCGGGTCGGCGCGGTCGAGCACGTCACAGGCGGTCCGGAGCCCGGCGGGGAGCGGCGTCCGGTCGCCGGTCGGCAGGTCCTTGAGGTGGCGGGCGGCGAGGCCGACGCTGTCCGTCGGCGGCAGGAGCACGTCCGCCTCCTCGCCCGCGAACGCGACGAACGCGACCTCGTCGCGCTCCCGGTAGGCGTCCTTCAGGAGGTCGAGGACCGTCCCCTTCGCCGCACGCATCGCCGGCCGCATGGACGCGCTCGCGTCGACGACGAACACCACCAGCGCGGCGGCGTCGCTCCGGCGGACCGACCGCCGGAGGTCGCGCGACTCGACGGACGACGCGCCGCGGGCGGACGCCGCGCGCACCGACGCCGCGGCGTCGACGTCCCCGGTCGAATCCCCCCGCGCACGCCGACTCCGTACCCGTGCCCCGTCGCCGTCGGCCCCCGACTGCGTGTGCGACCCGGAGCCGTCGCCCCCGCTCGCGCGCTCGACAGGCTCCGGCGCGGTCAGGTCGGGAGCGCGTCCCGCCCCGATACCGGCGCGTGACTTGCCGGGGACGACCGGCGTCCCCTCGGTCGCGTCGCCGGAGTCGTCGGCCGCTCGATCGTCCGCGCCGTCCCGATCCCCACCCGCTTCCGCGCCCCCGGTCGCTGCGCCTTCGCCGCTCTCAGCTCCCTCTCCCTGGTCTCGTTCCGGAGCCGACGAGTCGGGCCCCACCTCGCCGCCCCCACCGTCGTCGACGGACGAGTCAGGTTCCGACGTGTCTGACCCGTCGGTCCCGTCGCGGGGTTCGGGGTCCGCGTCCCCGCCCGAGTCACCTGTTCCGGCGTCTCCCTGGCTCTCGTCGGGCCGTTCGTCCCGGTCCCCCCGGTCGCCATCGCCCGACCGATCCTCCCGCTCGCCGTCGTCGTCGCCGTCCCCCCGGCCGCTGCCCTCGGCGCCGTCCGCCCGGTCGCCGTCGTCGAAGTGGTCGTCGACGAGGTCCTCGGGGTCGGGAGCGTCCTCGAACGGCCGCGACCGGAGCCGGTGGGGGAGTGCCAGTTCCGCCGCCCGGCGCACGTCGCTCTCGATGACCTTCGACCGCCCGTCGAGCGCGGCGAGGGTCCGGGCGGCCCGCGCCGTCGCGATGTCTCCCCGGTGACCATCGACGCCCGAGTCCCGGCAGAGCTCCGCGATCTCCCGGGTAAACTCGTTCGGCAGGACGACCTCGGGGAGCCGCTCGCGCGCCCCACGTAGCCGGTCCCGGGGTCCCCCAGTCGACCCCCCGCTGTCCGCCGAGCCCTCGCGGTCGGTCGACTCCCCGGAGTCGTCGCCCGCGGTCCGGCCCAGCGCGCGGTCGACGATGTCGACGCGCCGGTCGATCTCCTCGCAGGCGGTGACCGTCGCCCGGAGCGCGAACCGGTCGCGGAGCTGCGGCCTGAGGTCGCCCTCCTCGGGGTTCATCGTCCCCACGAGCGTGAACTCGGCCGGGTGGGCGACGCTCACGCCGTCGCGTTCGACCCTGTTGACCCCGCTGGCCGCCGCGTCGAGGAGCACGTCGACGAGGTGGTCGTCGAGGAGGTTCACCTCGTCGACGTAGAGGATACCCCGGTTCGCGCGGGCGAGCAGGCCGGGGTCGAACTCGCGGTCGCCGTCGAGCGCGTCCGCCACGGAGAGGGTCCCGACGACCCGCTCGCGGGTCGCCCCCAGCGGGAGCGTCACGAGCGGGACCGGCCGCTCGGCCGTCGGGGGGTCGGCCCGCTCGCGACAGCCCTCGCACTGCCGGGCGGGCTCGCCGGGCGGGCAGCCGTACGGACAGTCGGCCACGACCGACTGGTCCGGCAGCAGGTCCGCCAGCGCCCGCACCGCCGTCGACTTCGCCGTCCCCTTCTCCCCCTGGACGAGCAGGCCGTCCAGGTCGTCGTTCGCCGCGACGGCCAGTAAAGCCTGTTTTAGTTCCGTCTGCCCCACGATCTCCGCGAACGACAGCGACTCACCCCGGTCGGACGAAGGGTTTTTGCGTCCGCCGTATTCAATCATACTTGTATTAGCGCAACAGGGGTTTAACAACGTTATGCCAACAATCGGCCTGTACACCGCGACGGAGAACGAGCTGGGCGCCGTCCAGGGGGCGGCGGCGCGCACGGACATCGACCTCGAGGTGCGCTCGGAGAGCGACCTCGAAGACGGCACCGACGTCGACGCGTTCCTCGACGACCTCGCGGACGCGACGGCGGCGGTCTTCTGGCTGCACGGCGCCGAGGAGAGCATGCCGGGCTACGACCGCGCCGTCGACCGCCTGGCGGAGGCCGGCGTCCCGCTGGTCGTCAAGTCGACCGGCGACGCCTACGCGCGCCGGGACACGTCCGTCCCCGCGGCGGACCGCGACCGGGTCTACGAGTACCTCGACCGCGGCGGCACCAGCAACGTGGCGAACTGCGTCCGGTTCCTCGCCGACGAGTACGGCGACGGCGACCGCAGCTACGACGACCCGGTCGCGCTCCCGACGGAGGGGGTCTACCACCCCGACCACCCGGGGGCGTCCTACGAGGAGTTGCGAGAGACGCACGACCCGGACACGCCGACGGTCGCGGTCTGGTTCTACGAGTCCCACTGGACCCACGAGAACACGCGCTACGTCGACGCGCAGGTCCGCGCCGTCGAGGAGCAGGGGGCGGACGCGCTGCCGGTCTTCTGCAACCCCGCGACCGACAGCGACGAGCAGTGGGACGCCGAGCGGGTGACCGACGAGTGGCTGATCGAGGACGGCGAGCCGGTCGTCGACGCCGTGCTCTCCTCTTTTATGTTCTCGCTGTCGATGGACGAGCGCGGGCGGGCGGCCGACGACGAGGGCGACGGCGCCGAGGAGGTCTTCCTCGACCGGCTCGGCGTGCCCGTCGTCCAGACCGTGACGACGATGCGCTCGCGCGCCCGGTACGAGGCGAGCGACGCGGGCGTCGTGGGCTTCGAACTCGCGCTGTCGGTGGCGCTGCCGGAGTTCGACGGCACGGTCGTCACCCACCCGATCAGCGGCAAGGAGCGGACCGACGACGACACCGACATCGGGACGGCGCCGAAACAGCACTTTCCCATCGACGACCGGGTCGACCACGCCGCGCGGCTCGCGGTCAACTGGGCCGAACTGCGCCACACGCCCAGCGGGGACAAACGGGTCGCGGTCGTCCTGCACAACTACCCGCCCAGCGACGACGGCATCGGTACCGCGTTCGGGCTCGACTCCCCCGCGAGCACCGTGAACCTGCTCGACGAGCTGGGCGCCAGGGGGTACGACCTGGGCGGCGAGCGACCGGAGAGCGGCCAGGCGCTCGTCGAGCGGCTGACCGACCAGCTCACCCTCGACGACCGCTGGGTCGCGCCCGAGGACGTGCGCGAGCGTAGCGTCGACACCGTGTCGCCGAGCCAGTACCGCGAGTGGTTCGCGGATCTGGACGAGCGGTTCCGGTCGAACGTGGTCGAGGAGTGGGGCGACCCGCCCGACCGGCCGTTCGCGATCCCGGGCGTCGAGTTCGGGAACGTGCTCGTCACCGTCCAGCCCCCGCGCGGGTTCGGGATGGACCCCTCGAAGGTGTACCACGACGCCGACCTCCAGCCGCCCCACGACTACGTCGCCTTCTACAGGTGGCTCCGGAACGCCTTCGAGGCCGACGCGGTCGTCCACCTCGGCACGCACGGCAGCCTGGAGTGGCTGCCCGGCAAGACGGTCGGGCTGGACGGCGGGAGCGCGCCGGACCAGCTCGTCGACGATATCCCCAACGTCTACCCGTACATCATCAACAACCCCGGCGAGGGGACCCAGGCCAAGCGCCGCTCGTACGCCGCGGTCGTCGACTACCTGACGCCCGTGATGCGCGACGCCGGGACCTACGACGAGCTGGCCGAACTCGAGGAGCTGGCCGACCGGTACCGCGAGGCCGGGATGGAGACCGCCCGGACCGACAGCGGGGAGCACCTCGAACGGCTCCTCCGGGAGAAGGTCGACGAACTCGACCTCGCGGTCGAACTCGGCGTGGCGGGCGAGGTCGACGAGCGCGCCGACGTTCGCGGCCCGGACGAGGCCGGCGCGACGCTCGCCGAGGGCGGCGTCGACGGCGACGAAGTGGACGCCGACGAACTCGTCGAGCGGGTCCACGAGTACCTCACGGACGTGAAGACGACGCAGATCCGGATGGGGCTGCACACGATGAGCGAACCCCCCGAGGCCGACCGGCTCGTCGAGTACCTCGTCGCGCTCACGCGCCTGGAGAACCCGGGCGGCCCGAGCCTCCGCGAGGCGGTCGCGGGCGTCCTCGGCGTCGACTACCAGCGGATGCTCGACGAGCCGGGCGCCTACGACGAGCGGCTGGGCATGACCCTCTCGGCGGCCGCCGACGAGGTGTACGAGACGAGCCTCGCGCTCGTGGCGACGCTGGCCGACCACGACTTCGACCTGCCCGAATCGGAGCGCGAGGCCGGTCCCGGCGACGAGACCACGATGAACCTGCTCGTGGTCGATGTCGACCCGCTCGGGGACGCGCGTGCGGAGTCGGGCGCCCACGACGATCTCCGGGAGGCCCTGGCGTTCATCTGCGAGGAGGTCGCCCCGCGGGTCCGCGGCGCGGCCGACGAGATCCCGCGGACGGCGGACGCGCTGGCCGGCGAGTACGTCCCGCCCGGCGGCAGCGGTGCGCCGACGCGAGGCGGCGTCGACCTGCTGCCGACCGGCCGGAACTTCTACACGCTGGACCCGCGGAAGGTGCCCGCGAAGTCCGCGTGGGCGGTCGGCAGCGAGGTGGCCGACGGCGTCGCCGAGCGCCACCGCGAGGACGAGGGCGAGTACCCGGAGGAGATCGGCGTCGTCGCCTGGGGGACGCCGACCGTCCGGACGCGCGGCGAGACCATCGCGCAGGTGCTCGCGCTGATGGGCGTCGAACCGGAGTGGACCGACGCGGGACGGGTCGACGGCGTCGAGCCGATCCCCCTGGCGGAACTCGGCCGCCCGCGGATCGACGTGACGACGCGCGTCTCCGGCCTGTTTCGCGACGCCTTCCCGCAGGCCGCGAGCGTCGTCCACGACGCCGTCGACGCGGTCGTCGCCCTCGACGAGCCCCACGAGCGCAACTACGTGAAGAAACACGTCGAGAAGGAGGCCGAACGACTCGCCGAGGAGGGCGTCGACGACCCCGAGGCGGCCGCCAGGCACCGGGTGTTCACGACGAAGCCCGGCGGGTACGGGGCCGGGACGAACAAGGCGGTCGACGAGGGCAACTGGGACGACCGCTCGGATCTGGCGGAGGTGTACGTCCAGTGGGGCGGCTACGCGCTGGGTTCGCGCGGGACGGCCACCGAGGCCCACGACGCCTTCGAGCGGCGCCTCGGTAACGTCGAGGCGACGGTCAAGATCGAGGACACCGCCGAGCAGGACGAGTTCGACAGCTCCGACTGGTACGCGTTCCACGGCGGGTTCGTCACCGCCGTCGCGGAGACCGCGGGCGAGGAGCCGGCCGCCTACGTCGGCGACTCCAGCGACCCCGACAACGTCGCCGTCTACACCAACGAGGAGAAGGTGCGCAAGGCGATGCGGGCCCGCGTCCTCAACCCCGACTGGTTCGACTCGATGGAGGCCCACGACTACAAGGGCGCCGGCGACCTCTCGACCACCGTCGACGTGGTCCTCGGGTGGGACGCGACCACCGGCGTCGTCAGCGACGCGCTCTGGAACGAGGTGGCCGAGCAGTACGCGTTCGACGAGGACCGCCGGGAGTGGCTGCGCGACGTGAACCCGTGGGCCCTGGAGAGCATCAGCGACACGCTCCTTGAGGCGATCGACCGCGGCCTGTGGGACGCCGACGGGGCGACCGCCGACCGCCTCCGGGACATCAACCTCCGGGCCGACGGCGACATCGAGGCCCGCGCCGGGAGCGCGGCCCCTCCGGAGGTGTCGGGCGATGACGACTGACGACGGCGGCGACGGCCGTCAGCCGGCTGGTACCGGCGCCGAAGACGAGACCGAGGCCGGAGCCACCGGCGACTTCGAGGAGTACGCCGACCTCGGTGCGACGACCGAGAACGCGATGGCGATCGCCGAGACGAGCATGGAGCGGGTCCGCGAGCTCGTCCCGGACGAGACGCTGGCCGACCGTATCAGACAGAAGAGCGTCCACGCGACGGGCGACCCCGAGTTCCAGCACCTCGTGCGGTTCACCGGCGAGCGCGAGTCGGAGCCGGTCGTCGCCGGCGCGCGGGCGGTCCTCGACGAGCGGCCGATCGTCGCCGACATCACGATGGCCGCGGCCGGCATCACCGGCCGGGGGCACGACTGCACCGTCCGGAAAGCCATCGGAAACGGCGCCGACCTCGCCGAGGAGACCGGGATGACGCGGACGGCGGCGTCAGTCCTCGAACTCGACCGCCGGGGGGCCTACGACGGCGCCGTCGCCGTCGTCGGGAACGCGCCGACCGCGGCGCTGGCCCTCGCGGACTGCATCGCCGACGGCACGCGCCCCGCCGTCGTGGTCGCCACCCCGGTCGGCTTCGTCAAGGCCGCCGACAGCCGGGAGCGACTCCGGGAGGTCGCCGAGACCCACGGCGTCCCCGCGGTCACGAACGTCGGCCGCCGGGGCGGGAGCGGGCTGGCGGCCGGCCTGACGAACGAACTCGTCCACGTGGCCAGCGACGCCCGCCGCGGCGATGTCGAACTCCCCTGACAGCGTCGACCTGCGACGCTCGGTTCGTCCCGGATGGTCGCTCGACGGCTTCGGGTTCACCAAAACTTATTTGCCGGCCCCTCGCAACTCGCTAGACAATCCAAGTTGGTGTAGACCAACTGAGTTTGAACACGTGGCCGACCAATGACAACCGACGCACTCCTGCTCATCGCCCGCGAGACGAGAAACGCCCGCGAAGTGCTCGAGACACACGCCGACCGGCTCCGCCGGCGGGGCCTCGTCGACACCGTCGAGGTCACCACCTACGAGAGCGAACCGGTCCGCGAACTGCGGGGGCGGTTCGAGCGGATCGCCGCCGAGACGGTGTACGCCGTCCCGATGTGCGCCGCCCACAGCCACGACACGATCGACGGGATCCCCGCTGCGCTCGCCGCCGTCCCGGGGGAGGTCCACTACTGCGAGCCGGTCGGGGGGAGTCCGGCGGTCACCGAGGTGCTGGAAGCGCGCGGGACGGACCTGGTCCCGGCCGACGACGACGTCTCGCTCGTCCTCGTGGGGTTCGGGAGCAGTTCGAAGCCCTACCACCGGCAGACGGCCGACTACCACGCTGCCCGGCTGCGGGAACAGTCCGACTTCGGGGAGGTGGTGACCTGCTATCTCCTGCAGAACCCGACCGTCGACTGCGTCCGGTACAACACCACCGGCGACCGGACTGTGGCCGTCCCGCTGTTCCTGACGCGGACCGAGGCGACCGAACGCCGCATTCCTGCCGAACTCGAACCCGAGCGCGGCGCAGTCGAGTACGCCGACCCGCTCGGCGTCCACCCGCGAGTTACCGACGCCGTGCAGGCGGAAGTCGAGAAGCAGCGCGCCCTCGCCGCCGACGGGACCGCTTCGCGCGCCTCCTTCGAGGCGCAGTTGACCCGGACGAAACAGCCGGTCGCGACCGACGGCGAAGGACCTCGACGGCACTGATCCGGGCCCACAGGGCGCGCCACCAGTCGAGTCCCGTGGCGATGATCCTCGGGTCGACTGGGGAGGTCGAAACAGCTCGGTAGAGACGGAGAGAGAACGGCGCCTGCTCGCCGGGCGTCCCGGTTTCGGTCCCGGTCGACGTCCCCGTGTCAGTTCCAGTCGGCGTCTCCCCCTCCTCCGGAAGCACGATCTACAAGACGGCTCCCGCCTCTCCCTCGGGCACACCCCGCCCGTTGACGAGGACGTACAGTTCGCCCTCCGCGTCCCGACCGAACATCCGGACGAACCAGCTGAATCCACCGGCGACGAGTTCCGTCATGCCCCACAGGTCGTCGCGCGGCACGTCTCCCTCGCCGATATCCGGCGGCGTCTCGGTCCCCGCCGGAGCCTTTCCGCCGGTCGACGCCTCGGTCTCGGTAGCTCCGTTGCGGCGAGTTCGTTTCCGTCCGTGTCCGGGGTCGTGAAGTCGTGAGCCCGGTCTGCGATAGCCAGGGCTCCTGACCTATCCAGGCGGCGATCTCGCCGCCCAGCCCGAAGATCTGCTGCTTGCTCGCGACGGCCAGGCTCCCGAGTCCTCCCAGGACACCCATGGACGCGCCGGCCTCCAGAACCCGACGACGCGACGGCCGCCAGACCCCGTTCGATTCTTCTGTCCGTTCGATCGACGTCGCCGATTCGTCGGGGGTCTCTGTCGGAGAACAGCGAGTCAAACGAGCGATGCAGACGCGCATCTGACGGAACCGGCAAAAGAATCTAGCGATAGATTGACCTCCTCCTCCGCCTGAAGGCGGAGGAATCCGGCCATCGGATTCGGGCGGATCACGATAGTCAGGGATCACTCTCTGAGTGGGGATAATTCACTCGTTGGTCGGTCCGAGAAAGCGCTTCTGTCGCCATATCCGCCCGTTCAGCGGCTTCTATGTGCTGGTAAGCCTGACGAACCTGCTCTTCACTGTTATCGAGGTAGCGGGCCGCAGCTGCGTAGCCAAATTCACGTACCATCACTTCGCCCATCCCCCGACGCCCGCCGTGGGGCGCGAGATAGTCGTGACGGGGGTCGTCGACGTCGATTCCGGCCTCGTCGCAAAGTCGTTTGAGTAATCGACGGGCGCCGTTTGGCTTCAGCGAGGGAGGCGATTCGAGTTCGTAGTCCGCTGCGATCACCAGATCGGGTTTCGCTCCTCGGATCTCCTCGATCTCGCCCGCCGACAAGCCCTGGTCTCGGAGACCGGTTTCGACATGTCGGGCGAGCGTCGGTCTGTGTAAGGTCGGAAAGACACGCCAGTCCTCGGGCGGCTCACAGAGCCGTTTATACCGGTCTAATGGACCGAGAACCGGATCCGGCAACGAGGCTTCGTCCCACTGCTGTTTCTTCCGATAGACGGTGACATTGTTGTTCGCGAGCGAGATGTCTTTCCATCGGATTCCATTGCGACCGCGTCGATCGTCATCCGGGTCGTTGAGAAACTCAGCGACCCGCAGACCCGTGTATGCGAGTAGATAGACGAGGGCGCGCTCACGGCAGCGTTTGATAGCCTCGAGGCGAGCGTACGCCTTTTCACGTACAGCCTCGCTATTGAGATTCTCGCGTTCATCGGTAGGGACGGAAATCTCTCCAAGTTCGTCTATCGCGTCCGCTGCTCGCTGATTTACAAATCGAGTCAGTTGGTCCCGGTCTTCAGGAGACCATGCCTGCTGGTCACCTGGTCGGCGACCTCCGTCGTCGGGTAGCGGGTCTTCGGCATCGGATTCACGGGCGTAATGACGCGGAAGATATCCCTGTGTGTGCGCCCAGCCACACCACGATGCAACGTAGGCGTAGTAGCTCAGAACGGTGCTGTTTGCGTAGCCAGACGAGCCGAGATACCGCGCGTAGTCACCGAATACCGTAGTGTCGAGGTCCGAAAATCGGACGTCACGGGTTGGGGATCCGTCGCCATCAGTCGGTACGATCCCCGTCCAGGCAGTCGAAGGGCCCGAATTTGCCGGGTCGGTGGTCTCGCCCTGACACCAGCAATGAAACCGGTGGAGTTCACGTTCTGCGTCCGAGCGGTAGTTGCCGTCTGTGTTGTCCTCACCTTTCCCCTTGTCGGCGAGGAACTTCGAGAACGTCGATGCGATCGGCGTCGATTCCTCGCGACGATTAGTCATTGGCTCCTCCGGGGGCTCCGGCCGTATTGGTTCGCCTCGCACGGTGCAGTGAGGAAACCGGCCGTCTCGGGCAATCTCGCGAACGCCGGTCGAGGTGAATAGCAGACGCGCACATTTTCGAGGTTGTGTTCGCTCAGGGGGACGGGGAGGGAGATGATAGAACTTACGCACGCTTATAGAACTAAACGTGCGTAAACTATCCAGCGAGGGGAGTCGGGCCTCGCGACGAGTCTCCTGCTTTCAGGCGCTCTATCTCTAATAGCAGACCCTGGCGTCTTTGATAAATCTCATGTCGCTATACCAAATTGGGTCCCTTGGAAGTTGAGACTACAGCGGGTTTAGCAGGGCTGTGATGCGAAGTTTCCGACGAATCAGGGACCGGGAACTGATTCAAATCCCCTCTCGTGTGCTTCTTCCTGTCGCACTAACGACCAGACCGTGGTTTTTCCGAGACTCCCGATAGCGTTCCCACTCAGAAATCTGCGCTGGCCCAGACCGAGGATCCTACTATCCGATTCCTGTCTCCTTCTTCGGTAGCGTATTATCCGCCGTCACAATCGGTGCGTGCTCATACTCACCAGTCAACTCGACTTGGACGAGCAGATCGACCGCTCGCCAGATCGAGTACAGGAGACACGCGAACGCGAAGTAGAAGAATCGAAGCCCGAAATTCTTCGATGTCGTTGCAGCCATGAACCGCATTATCGATCTGTAACCGCTCTCGATTTCTCACCTGTAGCCATACTCAGTGAGGTGACCTCTCCCTCTATTCGTCATGAACACCGAATACTGCCGATGGTCGTCGTACTCGGAGTCCGCTTTCCGACGGTAGATCAATGTTGTCTCGTGTCATTGGTTCTCCCCGAGATGGAGCTCCCGGTCGGTTTCATAGCGATCTTGGTCTCGCTGGAGCAACCGCTTGGCCTGGGCTTTTTCGCTGGTCTGCATCCGCTCGGCACGACGTAGGAGAGCCCGTGCTGGCTGATCATCTCCAAGACGTGCTGACTATCGAACTCCCGATCCATCAGCACGTTATCCACGTGAACGAGGTCCTCAGCGGAGTCGAGCAGCTCTTCGACGATTTCCTTCCGTGACTCACCCCGTCGGACTGGCCGCGCATCCAGTACGATCGGAACGGCATTGCCGACCAGCTGTACCGTCGCCGACTGGTAGGCGTACTCGTCTGGGTTCTCTTTCGTCCCGATAATCTTTCCGGCAGATGTAACTCTGTGAATTCGTAGGTCATCGGTTTCCACAGCTGGACATCAAATCCGTAAAAACGGCAGTAACTGGCTATCTACCTGATACGGGTCGAATTTTCAGATATCGATAAGTACGACAAACTTATAAAATCAAGCTGGTCGAAACTTTCTCATATGGATCTCGAATGGGAAGACGTACCTGGAATCGTGGTTATCGGCCTCTTGATCATAGCCCTGGGATTGACTGTTGCCGGCATCGAAACGATAGCGGGATTCGACGTGCTCGCCGCGGGGGAATCCGCTGTGGGCTATCTGGCTGCAGGAAACTTCAGTGTGGGAGTTCTGTCGACCGGTATTTTCTCGGTCGGAATCTTCGCAGCGGGAATTTTCTCCGTCGGGATCTTCGCCATCGGGATTTTTTCGATCGGCATATTTTCATTTGGAATCTACGCAGCTGGATTCTACGCCGTACAACGGCATATCAAAGCCTCACAGTGATCTCGAGCCATGAGGGAGACGAACCGAACAACGGTTGTGACGTGATATGAGTTCGTTTCGATCGCTCCTAACGCGGAGTCGACCGGGGAAACTCGGGTTACTGGAGGTCATCGCGATGGGCGTCGGTGGGATGGTCTCGGGCGGAATCTACGCCGTGCTCGGCGTCGCGATGGCACAGGCCGGAAACGCCGTCCCGATATCGTATCTCATCGCGGGCATTATCACGCTACTGACCGCCCACTCCTATCTCAAACTCACCTTGCACTTTGGCGAGCACGGAGGCGTCTTCTCCTTCGTTGAGCACGTCGTCGACAGTCCGACGGTGGCTGCGTACGTCGGGTGGGTACTTGTCGTCGGCTACGTCGGCGTGATGGCGATGTACGCGTTTGCGTTCGGTGCATACACGCTCACGGCCGCCCGGGCAGTCTTCGGAGTCGCGCTCCCGCAGTACCTTCGTCCGATTATGTCTATCCTGATCGTCGCTGGCTTCGTCGGACTCAACCTGACGGGCGTCCGCGAAACCGGACTCTTCGAGGACATCGCGGTGTATATCAAGATCGCCATCCTGCTCTCCCTCGCAGTCCTGGGGATCGTCTTCTACGACGGGAGCGTGACGGCTATCGACTTCTTCAGCGAGGGAATCGTCAGCCCGATCACCGGGTTTGCGATCATCTTCGTCTCCTACGAGGGGTTTCAGCTACTGGTGTACGACTACGAGGACATCGAGAACGTAGAGCGTGTGTTACCGATCGGGATGTACATCGCCATCGTCATCGCGATCCTGATCTACGTCTCGGTCTCGTTCATGGCGACGCTTCACCTGACACCCGAACAGCTCGTGGCTCACGAAGAAGTGGCACTCGCCGAAGCGGTTTCCCACATCCCTGTTCTGGGTGCCGCCGGGTTCGTCCTCGTCATCCTCTCAGCGATGAAAAGCACCTCCTCGGGCATCAACGCGACCCTATTCGGGACGGCCCGGCTCGTCCACAAGATCTCGACTGAGGGGGCGCTTCCCCGGGCCTTCTCCTTCCGAAATCGGGAGGGAATTCCCGTGTATGCGCTTCTCGTCATGGGTGGGCTCACAGCCGCGTTCGCCGCCCTGGGCTCGCTCAAGCAGATTACAGAGTTCGGCTCTGTCGCATTCCTTCTCTCGTTCGCTGTCACGAACTATACAAACTTCCAGCTCGCCGACGTGACAGGCTCGAACCGGCTCGTTCCCGCGCTCGGCCTCGTTGGAACGGGCGTCGCAATCCCTACTGTTCTCTATCACCTCTATCTCACCGACATCGAAATACTGCTCTGGATTCTCGGCATATTCATCGCGATCTTTCTGCTCGAATTCCTCTATCTGGAACGAAGTTCATTCGACCCCGATGTCGAAGATGTATGATCGGTCTAGAGATGCCTCGTCGACCGTTCCTGGCCACCAGAACGGCTCGATCGAGAGTGAGTGACACCACCTCCCGTGCAAGGGAGGCAAAGTGCAACGCGCCGATTGCGTCTACGGTGATGCACGACGGTCGAGTGTGCCCGTCTCGGAATCGAGGAATAATAGCTTTCCCAGACCGGAGCGAGGCCGATGACCGTAGTTTTGCCGAACGCGCTCTCGACGTGTTCGTGGTGGTGGCCGACCCGACAGAGAGAATGGACGGGTAGCGGTGAGGGGAATGAGGGGAATCCAGTTATCTATCCTTCAGATTGGATCAATCGAGTCGAAGGAACTGACGACCTCTACTACGATACGGCCGTCCTGACCGAGGAGGTCGGCTCCAGAAACGTCGATGACGACGGGCACGTCCTCCAAGAGCCGGAGCTCGTCCGGCGGATGGTGACAGAAGTGAAGATATACTGATAGACCTGTTCGGCACCCAGTAACGAGCGAATTCTCCCTCTTCCGAGCCATTTCGTCATCTCTACTCGCTCAGTTCCCCGCCGTTTCGGCACGTGTGTGGACGGAAAGCGGTAGCTCGCAGTGGGAATCTCCCTGTTCGTTTATTAGCCAGACAAACTAATAGAATCGCTATATGGTCGAGCACACACGAACGCTCGATTTCAAAATCGCGTTCGCGATCGGGCTAGGGACGATGATCGCGGCGGGGATCTTCTCGCTCTCTGGAACAGCCGTGTTCCGGATCGGTTCGAGCGCCGTCGTCGCGTTCGTGCTTGCAGCGCTGGTCGCTGGAATCACCGCTGCAGCCTACTCCGAGTTCGCCTCGATCTACTCCGAAAACGGTGGAGGATACCTCTTTTGCTCGCGCACCTTCGAAGAGCGGGACCGCCTCAAATACGGCGTCGGGATGTCACTCTTTCTCGGCTACACTGGCACAACGGCGTTCTATCTCGCGACGATGGACGAGTGGTTCTTCCGGTTCATCCTCCCGGAGTCGCTCCAGGTCTTGCCCCACGGAACCGTTGGGATTCTCGCCGCACTCACACTCGGACTGCTGAACGCTCGTGGAACCGAAGAATCGGGGATGTTCCAGCTTATCGTCACGAGCGCGAAGGTCGGCGTCCTGTTCGCTTTTATCGGGGGAGCGATCGCGTTCGTCGGACCGACGAAGGCGACTGCGACGTTCGTATCGAGCGTCGAGGTCGAACCGATAGGCATCGTCTCGGTCGCCGCGCTGGCGTTCATCACGTTCTTCGGGTTCTCGGCTATCGCCGCGAGCGCGGGCGAGATCATCGAGCCCCGGAAGACCGTCCCCCGTGCCATCGCCGCAAGCATGGTCACCGTCACGGTCCTGTACGCGCTCGTCATCGTCGCGATGGTGAACGCGCCAGTCCCCCGCGACGTACTCGCACAGGGGGAGACGGCGATGGGGACCGTGGCGGCATCCTTCCTTGGACCGTGGGGCCAGTTGCTCATCGTCGCTGGCGCCGTCTTCTCGATGGTGAGCGCTTCGAACGCGTCGATCCTCGCCGCGAGCGGGATCGGATCGCTCATGGGCCGACAGGGGCACGCTCCCCGGCGGTTTGCCCGTATTCACCGCGACTATCGCACACCGTTTTGGAGCGTGACGACGGCAACGGCAACGATCGGTCTTCTCATCTTCGTGTTTATCACACTCTTCTCGGAGCACGGACTGCTCGGCGTCCGTCTTCTCGGCCTCGAACCGCTCACCGGATTCGCCACGTTCAATCTCCTCGTCCCCCTGGCCGTGGTCGACATCGCGCTGATCTATTCCCGCCGGAACCATCCGGATATCGAGCGAGGGTTCTCGATGCCGCTCGTTCCCGCTCTTCCCGTGGTAGGGGTTCTGGCCAATCTCGCGCTTATCTTGAACCTTCCACCCGTCGGGGTCGTCGTTGGCGCTGTATTCACTCTCGGACTCCTCGTCGCGTATCTCGTCTGGGGCGGTGCTCCCCACGTGGAAGAACTCGTCGAGAGGATCGTCCCTCCCGGCGTTCCCGCCACAACGACCAGCGGTGCTCCAGCCGGTAGTGAGGCCGAGGAAGCGGAGTCAGAACGATTTCGGATTCTCGTCGCGATTGCACGCCCAGAGCGGGCTGTGCCCTACGTACGGCTCGCGGAGATGCTGAGTCGTGGACGAGACGCCGAGCCGCTGGTGCAGGTCCTCAATGTCACTTACATCCCCGACCAGACGCCCAACGAAATGGTCCGCGAGACCGCCCAGGAACGAACCGCGCGAATCGAAGAGCGACTCTCTGAAGTCGACGTAGACGTAGAGTACACCGTCGAAGGGCATATCTGTCGAGATATCGCATTCGATATCCTCCAGACAGCCCGGGACGACCAGGCTGATCAGATTCTGATGGGCTACCCAGAGGAGCATCCGACCATCACCGAAACCGTCGAGTACAACGCCCCGTGTGGCGTGTTCTTTACAAGCAATGTGGATGCCATCGACGACCTCTCGACCATCAACATCGGTGCCGGCGGCGGCCCGCACCATCTCGCGCTGTTGCCGATCGTGAATCGGCTGGGGGAGCAGGGTTCCGAGATCCACGTCATCAGCGTCACTCCGGAGACCGGGGGGACCGCCGAACCCGTCGACGAAACCGTCTCGGCCCTCTCGGAGATCGACTCGCCCCACGTACACAACGTGACCGCCGACACGGTCGCCGAAGGGCTCGTCTCGACAACGATCGGAAACGGCGGACTTCTGGTTATTGGGGCGACCCGTGACCGCCGGCTCCGGCGCTGGATGTTCGGCAGCACGCCCGACCGAACGATCGATCTCGCCCGTTCCGCAAACGTTCCAGTGCTGATTCACGCGAGCACGAGCGGCGTCTCCGGTCGTATCGAAGAGTACCTCTTCCCCATCTATCGCTATCTCCGACGTCACCTCGGGGAGCGACGTGCGTTCCGACACATCATCGAGACGCCCAGTGAAACGGACCAGTGAGCGGCTCGCTAGGACAGTAATCCGAGAAAGGATCCGACCTTCGGATCGGATAATGATCCTGCGGTATCTAGATCGGGATCGGAAACGCAACACTCTGCATCCCACACGGCATACCCGTCAGAAGCAGAAGATTGCAACAGAGTTCGATCACTCGTCTGATCCTGCGGTCTGGAAGACCATCGAATAGATGTTGGACGTAAGCACGTTCAGACCTAGAAATACCACGAAGCCAACGGCGATCCAGCTCCAGTCAGCGGCAGTGAGCGGAACTACTGCGAAGAAGTCGTGCAACGGAGTATACAACACCGCGAGATGGACGAGGAGTGACACACCGATAGCACCAAGCAGCCAGGGATTCGACCTGAGCGTCTGGTCATACCGCGAGCGGATAACTTGAATCCGGATCAGTTCGACGACCACGATGAACGTAAACAGCAGTGACTGGGCCCGTAGCAGTGAACGAGTGGTATCGAGGGCATAAAAGAAGATACCGAGACCGGTCACTGCTAACAGCACCGCAATCGTAAGAATCGAGACCAACACACGCGTGTTGATTACGCCTTCGTCCGTCGGTCGTGGTGGCCGATGCATGAGGCCATCCGCGTGAGGATCCGCACCCAACGCGAGCGCGGGAAGCGTATCCGCGACGAGGTTGATCCAGAGGATCAGTATCGGCGTCAAGATCAATGCTTTCGATGTCCCCGAGAACTGTGCCGGGAACAACAGACTTCCGAGCAACACACCGAGAAACACCACCAGTACCTCGCCAGTGTTCGTCGAGACGAGATAGTTGACGAACTTGCGCACGTTCTCGAAGATGCCCCGTCCCTCCCGGATCGCGTCACGAATCGTCGCGAAGTTGTCGTCCCGAAGAATCATGTCGGACGCCTGTCGCGCAACGTCGGTGCCGCGCTCTCCCATCGCTACCCCGACATCCGCCTTCGTGAGGGCAGGCGCGTCGTTGACGCCGTCACCAGTCATCACGACGGTGTGTCCGCTGTCCTGGAGCACGTTCAGAAGGCGGACCTTGTGATCCGGCGTCACCCGGGCGAAGACATCGACGTCTTCGACCGTTCGCGTGAGCTGGTCGTCCGACTGTTCCGCGACCTCACTGCCCGTGAGCGCACCATCGGGATCCAGTCCGATCTGCTCGCCGACGGCCTCGGCCGTGGTGAGATTGTCACCAGTCGCCAACACAGTTCGGATGCCAGCCGAGTGGCAGTCAGCGATTGCCTCCTCGACTTCCTCTCGGGGCGGATCGATCATCCCCTGCAGGCCGAGAAACACCATCTCGTCTTCGATCTGATCGGGGTCGGCCGACGGATCGTCGATAGCCCTCGACGCGAAGCCCAGCACCCGGAGTGCATCCTCTGCGAACGACGTCGTTTGATCGAGGATTTCCTGGCGTTTGTCGTCTGTAAGTTCGTGTACCTCGCCCTTTTCGAGGATTGAGTCACATCTATCCAAGACGACTTCCGGTGCCCCTTTCATATAGGCAGTCAGCTCCCCATCGCCGACGAGTACGGTCATCCGCTTCCGGTCCGAGGAGAACTGGATTTCGCGGATTCGCTCCCCGGTTGGCTCGATTCCTGCCTCGTCCGCTAGCCGCTGGAGTGCGATCTCCGTCGGGTCACCTCGATACTCATCGTCCGTCCGGTCGACGTTGTTGCAGAGCGCCCCACATCCTAACAGGGGGGCAACTCCTGGACGCGACCGTTCATTACCGTCACCAGCGGTTTGTCGCCCTGTTGGCTCTCCGCCTCCAGATTGCACGGTCGAGTCAGACAGGTCTACGACGGAGCCCGAAGCGTAGAGCCGCGTCACTGTCATTCGATTCTCGGTGAGTGTCCCCGTCTTGTCCGTGACGATGACGTCGACCGAGCCGAGACTTTCGACGACCGGGAGCCGTCTGACGAGCGCGTTCCGGTCGACCATCTCTCGTGCGCCCAACGCCAGTGTGAACGTCACGACCGCGGGCAATCCCTCCGGCACTCCCGCAACGGCGAGCGTGATTCCAACGAGGAGGATCGCGACTGGATCCGTCGCGGTGAACAGAAATTGAACAGCGACGACCAGGACGATCAGCGCGACGACCAGTCCACCGATCTGTTTGCCGAGCTGTTCGACCTCGGACTGAAACGGCGTCCGGTGGTCGTCAGCCTCCCCGAGCTGAGTCGCTATCCCACCGACCTCGGTCTCCATGCCGGTTTCGACGACGACCGCGCTTCCGCGGCCTTTCACGACGGTCGTGTTCTTGTAGACCATGTTGTGACGCTCGGCCAGCGGCGTGTCGTCGTCGACCGTCCCGGTCGTCTTTTCGACGGGCGTGCTCTCTCCAGTGAGTGGTGACTCGTTCGTCCGCAATTCGTCAGCGTCGAGGATTCGAGCGTCGGCCGGAACCGCGTCTCCCTGTTCGAGACGAATGATATCACCCGGGACGACCTGTTCTGCATCAATGACCTTGTTTTGGCCATCGCGGACCACGGTCGCATCCGGACTTGCGAGTTCTCGAAGGGCTTCGATCGATCGAGTGGCCTGATAATCCTGAACGAACCCGAACAACCCGTTGGCACCGATGATGAGGGCGATGAACGCCGCCTCGGTGTAATTGGGGTGACCGCCGGGAATGAGCCCAACGCCGAGCGACAAGAGCGCTGCCACGACGAGGAGATAGATGAGCGGGTCGCGGAACTGCGAGAGAAGCAGATCGAGAACCGATGTCCGTTCAGCGTCGTGGATATCGTTCGTGCCGTACTCCGATACTCTGCGGTCTGCTTCGTCGGACGAAATCCCCGTTTCGGCGGTCGCTAACGCCGAGAAGATGTCCTCAGTCGGCGTCACGTGCCAGGGTTCCGAGCGAGTCGTGTCCGAATTGGAGCGGGTCATACTGTCGAAAGATTGTTGCGGGGCACCGCACGCGACTCGGTTCTATTTTGCATCTGTGTTATTCCGATCTGCCGCGTGTTACAGGTACGCGACGAGACGGGACCGATACCCGAACCGCTCCCGGAACGCACATCCCGTCTGCCGTACGCTCTGCGAACGACCTACTCTGGGTCGGGGGGTTGGACGGTCAGTACCGGAACCGGCGACGTGCGAACGAGATACTCGGTGACACTCCCCAGTACGTATCGGTCAAAGCCCGTTCGCCCGTGGGTGCTGACGACCACGAGATTAATGTCGTGGTCGTCGATGTACGTGAGGATCGCTTGGTGAATCGAGGGGCCGTATTCGACCGCTGTCGACGCTGCGTCGACGCCAGCGTCGTCTGCGAACGCCGCGGCTTCGTCCAGGAGTTCGTTAGCACTTTCCTCCAACAGTTCCATCCGAATATCCGGACGAGCATCGGCCCCCAACGTCGGGATAGCGACCACAGAGAGGAGATGCAGTGCTGCGTCTTCGGCGTCCGCGACATCGACGCCGAGAGCGAGCGCTTGATTCGCACAGTCACTCCCATCGGTGGGAACGAGGACGTCCTCATAGGGGAAAGTGACCGTGACCTCCTCGTCGGGACGTATCGTGAGCACGGGGACGTCTGCCCGACGGACGACCCGCTCGCTGGTGCTGCCGAGCAGGAACCGTTCGAGTCCGCGGCGGCCGTGCGTCGGCATCACGACGAGGTCGAGACCGTGTTTTTCGGCATAGTCGACGATCTCGCGGTACGGTTCGCCCCGGACAACGTCAGTGACGGTGTCTACCCCCCGTCTGTCAGCTTGCTCAGCTGCCTCGCGGACGATTCGGTCCCCTTCCTGTTCGAGGGCATCAACGTCGTCGCCTCGAGTCTCCAGGAGACCATTCTGCGTCGTATCTGCAACGTTGAGGATGTGTACTGTCGCGTTATGACGGGCTGCGAGATCTAATACGTGATCGAACGCGAATGCTGCCCCGTCACCCCCGTCGGTGGGGAAGAGAATCTGGTCGAACATGACTTCGATAACGGTTCGGACACACAAAAACGGGGCGCGGTATTACCACTTGATGACAAACAGGGGGTATCGTCTGTACGCTGCTCCTCCTCATACTCCGCTTTCGTCGGTTTGAACCGTTTCTCGACGAAATCAGGAGTCATTGTTCGACACCAAGTCTACCATCGAATGTTTCGGTTTTAGCAACACCTCTAATTCCTAATCTGTGAGACCGCTCTGTCTATCTTGACGCAGCGAGAGAGTCGCGCCGTTTACGGCGCGGAGGATGTCACTCACGAAGACTCGTCAGCTGATTCAGTTGACATTCGAACCGTCAACACCGGCGCATCCGAGAGCCGGACGACTTTCTCGGTGACGCTGCCGAGGAGATATCGATCCAGCCCCGTACGGCCATGCGTTCCCATAACGACGAGATCGATGTCGTGTTCATCGGCGTAATCGAGAATGGCTTGGTGGGGTGCTCCCTGTGCCACTACACCTTCGATCGTGTTCACACCAGCTGCCTCTGCTTGCTGGATCACCTCGTCGATCGCGTTCTCACCACTCTCTTCGAAGGCATCGAGCGTTCCGGAAACCGAGGAGTCGATACCGACGTTCGTATCGACGACGTAGATCGTATGGAGTGCCGCGTCGTAGGTCGTTGCGAGATCGATCGCGTGTTCGACGGCGCCTCGTGTCCCCTCACTTCCGTCCGTCGGAACCAATATCTGGTCGTACATATCGAATCCTTGTTGGCGGAGGGACAAAGACCGACTGTCGATTACAAGAAGCCGAGAACTCCCCGGTCCCCGCTCTATGGAAGATTCAGGCCCGGACCCGTGTTCCGGTCTCGCCGGCCAATGCATCCATCAGGTGCTCGGGCGAGGTGACCACGGCTCGCCCTCCGCCTTGTTCGATAAAGCGGAGACAGGCCTCTATCTTCGGTTGCATGCTTCCCTCGCCGAACTCACCCGCATCGAGATGCGCGCGCAACTCCTCGGGGGAAGGCCGACGGAGGGGGCGCTGATCGGGCATATCGTAGTTCACGTACGCGAACTCGACGTCCGTCAGGATGACGAGAGTATCGGCGCCGAGTTCCGAGGCGAGCAGTTGCGAGGCCTTGTCCTTATCGACGACTGCTTCGATACCTCCGAGCCCGTCGTCACGAACGACGGGAATGCCCCCACCACCAGCGGTGATCACGAGGTTCCCCCGCTCCACGAGGCGAGTGAGTTCCTCTCCTTCGACAAGTTCGACGGGCTCGGGAGACGGGACGACACGACGGTACGGACGGTCACCGGTCGCTACGCGCCGCGTCTCGAACGATTTCTCCGCAGCTTCCGCTTCGGTGTAGAACGGTCCGATGGGTTTCGTCGGGTTCTGGAACGCGGGGTCGTCGGCGTCAACGACCACCTGCGTCACAACGGTGATGAAGTCGGATGAGTCGGCAAGTTCGTTGTCGAGGGCCTGTTGGAGGAGATAGCCGATCTGTGCCTGGGTTTCGGCGACCAGCACGTCAAGCGGTAACTCAGGCGTCTCGCTGACGCGCTCTTGCTGTAAGAGGAGGTTGCCCACTTGCGGTCCGTTGCCGTGGGTGAGTACGACATCGTAGCCGGCCCGGATCGCGTCCGCGATCTGTCGGGCTGTTCGCGCTATCACGTCGAGCTGTTCGTCGATCGATCCGAGACCGTGCGTACCGAGTAGCGTGTTTCCGCCCAGTGCCACGACGATCGGATCCGCTCCCGTCTCGTGAGAGGTGCCGCCCATACTAATTCCACTTCCCACGCGTAGTTAGTACCATGAGTCAGACGCGGATAGTCATCATGGGCGCAGCGGGCCGGGACTTCCACGACTTCAATACCGCCTTCAGAGGGGACGAGCGCTTCGAAGTCGTCGCGTTCACGCACACCGGCACACAGAACATCGGCGAACTCGATGAGCTCCCCAACCGCCACTATCCCTCGGAATTGGCCGGTGAAGGCTATCCCGAGGGCATCCCGATCCGCGCCGAATCGGAACTCGAGACGATCATCGACGAGGAGGACGTGGATACGGTCGTGTTCTCTTATTCCGATGTCTCACACGAACACGTGATGCATCAGGCATCGCGTGTACTCGCTGCCGGTGCCGACTTCCGACTGATCGGCCCGGACCGGATGATGCTCCACGCTGAGGTCCCCGTTGTCGCCGTCGACGCGGTTCGAACCGGGTGTGGAAAGTCCCAGACGGCACGAAAGTTCGCCGATCTGCTACTCGAACGTGGGACGGACGTGGCCGTCGTCAGGGAGCCGATGCCCTACGGCGATCTCGTCGCCCAACGGGTGCAACGGTTCGAGTCGATGGACGACCTCGACGAGAGTCACGTGACCATCGAGGAGCGAGAGGAGTACGAGAGTCACATCGAACGTGGCCACGTCGTCTATGCGGGTGTCGACTACGAGGCCATTCTGGACCGCGCCCAAACCGAGGCCGAGATCATCGTCTGGGACGGCGGCAACAACGAACTCCCATTCTACGTCCCAGACATCCACGTCGTCGTGGCCGATCCCCACCGTGCTGGGTCCGAACTACGATACCATCCGGGTGAAACCAACCTCCGCCTCGCGGATTACGTCCTCATCAACAAGGAGAACACCGCCGACGTGGCCGGGATTCGCGAGGTCGAAGCAAACGTTCGGCAAACGAATCCAGACGCGGAACTCATTCACGCGAACTCGACGATTACGGCCGATAGAAACGCCATCGCTGAAAAACGCGTTCTCGTCGTCGAAGACGGACCGACGCTCACCCACGGTGACGCGTCTTCCGGTGCCGGCTTGATCGCTGCCCGGAAATACGGAGCTGCGGAGATCGTCGACCCGGCGCCCGCGGCCGTCGGTTCGCTCCAGCGCATCTTCGAAGAATACAATCACCTCGATAGGGTGGTTCCGGCAATGGGCTATAGTGATGCACAGATCCGGGATCTAGAAGCGACGATTCAGAACGCAGCACCCGATGTCGTGGTCTCGGGGACGCCCCACGACCTCGGACGGCTGATTGACACAGAGATCCCTATCGTACGGGTTCGCTACGAACTCGAGGAGAAAGATGTCACGCTCGACACGGTACTCGATCGCCACGCTCAAGCGTTGAACCTCTGAAATATATCAAACGTCGATTCATCGGAATCTATGGATACTGCTCTCGATCGAGTGCGTGCCCGCCTCGAAAACATCCGGATCTTTGCGTCTGCCCGGAGCAGGCGGCGCTTTGTCGTGCATCTGCTCGTATTCGTACTCGTGCTTGTCGTCGCGACGGTCCTCGTACAACGTCACTTTGCGTTCCTGACCAGTGCGCAGGCTTTACGCGAGTTCATTGAGGGATACGGTATCCTGGCACCCGTCGTGCTCGTCGTCCTCCAGGCGGTACAAGTCGTCGCCGCACCGATCCCGGGACAAGTCCTCGCCGTCGTCGCCGGCTATCTCTTCGGCGCGTGGTGGGGAACGGTGTACAACATGATCGGTATCACCATCGGCAGTACCGCTGCTTTCTGGCTGTCACGGCGATACGGCCGCGCCTACGTCGAAAACCTCGTCCACAAGGATGCTCTCGAACAGTTCGACGCTGTCAGCGACGACTACGGTCGACCGGCGCTCTTTTTCATCTTTCTGGTTCCAGGACTTCCCGACGATGTCATCTGCTTTGCCGGAGGGCTTACCGACATCCCGCTGTGGCAGCTCGTCGCCATCGCCGTCATCGGTCGGACGCCGGCGTTCTTCCTCGTCAACGTCGTTGGTGATCTACTCGGCACGGACCGTTTCGCTGCCGCGCTCGCGCTCGCGGTCATTCTTGCGGTGGTTTCGGTACTCGGATATCTGTATCGGGACCCGCTCATCCGATTTTTCGGAGGGAACCCGTAACGGCCGACCGGTGTCGACTCAGGCCGCGACCAGAACCGGTCTCCCTGCGTTCTGGACGACACGGTCGGTCACACTCCCGATCTGCTCCCCTTCTGCGTGGGAGTGCCCGTGGTAGCCAAGCACGATCAGGTCGGCGTCAGTCTCGTCGGCGTAATTGATGATCTCCAGGTATGGCTTCCCGTGACAACACCGAGTCGTAACCTTAATGCCGAGCTGTTCGCCTCGGTCGGCGATCTCCGAGAGTTCCTGATTGCCCCAGTCTTCAATCTCGTTGGTTTCCAGTTCCATGCTACTCAGGGCCGGTTCGGCGTATCGACCGGTATCGACTACGAAGATCGCATGGAGTTCGGCGTCGTGCTGTTCGGCCTGTTCGAGTGCGTGTGTTGCTGCGCGGTTCGCGTCGGCACTACCATCGGTCGCGACCAGAATCGTATCGTACATACTGTTTGAGACGCGGCAAGCCGCTTTGTAGTCGCTGGCAATTCCCAGATATTGATAGGGGCCTCGTTCTAGGGTTGCCGGGTCACGTAAGCAAACTACCGGTGGCTTCACCGATATTCCACTGAAGTAAATTCGTGATGTTCCGTAATTGGGAGAGTATCGACGTTGCCTCTTTCACTATCGGCGGTAGTCTACTCGAGACCGACTCATTCGCGCATTCGTGGAACAGCCGTAGAAACCCGCTACAGTCCCAACACCCCAGATCTCTCCTCGCCTCGTGTTGTAAGACGCTCCGCTCTCACAGTGGCGCGTCCCGCCACTCCACCGAGAACGCGGAGTGGTTCCTTCCGAACTCCCGGTAGACATCGAGATATACACTCCGAATGGTTGGATCCCGATACTCTCTGTCTCGGCTCTTAGCTCGTGTCGAGATGGACCGTCAAAACTGGTATATCAACGGTACGGACGACACGTTCCGTCGTACTGCCCAGGAGTGTGTGCTCGAGGCCAGTCCGGCCGTGCGTTCCCATCACCACGAGATCGACATCGGTTTCGTCGATGTATTCACGAATGATCTCGTGTGGAACGCCGAGCCGAATCGCCCCGGTCGCGGGAATATCCGTCTCCGCAGCTTGGTCCAGTACCGGCGTTGTCGGCCTCTCGCCCGATTGATCGATCAACTGGATGACCTCGTCACGGTCCATCTCCGTGCTGATAGGACTCATTCGGACATCAACTACATAGAGCGCATGTAGCGTCGCGTCGTATTTACTCGCGATGTCAACTGCATGTCGAGCAGCCGCGTTCGCCCCCTCGCTACCGTCCGTCGGCACGAGAATTGTTTCGTACATTTGTCTCGGTCTTGGCTACCGGTGGGAAATAGTCTGTTAGATATTCCCAGACAGTGACAAACCAGTGACTTTGAGCTCATGTATCTCTCCACAAGTGATATGGGTTGTTCGAACGATTCCGGTAGTGCACTGTTTGGTTTTTGATCGAACACATGGGGGATTCCCGGAGCATAGAAACTACCTGCTCTATTGAATCCGAAGACAGCGAGCGAATAGCGTCGCTCTGAAGGCGGAAGCGAAGCGGAGAGAGGAAATGTGCCTGAGAGCCTCTTCCGCTTCGTTAAGCAAGCGGCGTCGCTGGCTCCAAAGCGCTGTGCTGCCAGCCCCACGGCGGTGGTGAGTGATCCGGCTGGCAACGGATGTGCCGGCTGGAAGCATCTCACGCTGCACTTCCTGCGGGTTCACATGGACGCAACCTTCGAAGAAATCGTCGATTGGGCCAGCGAGATGGATCGCGTTCGCGCCGTCTTGCAGTTGGCTCGGTCGGAGTTCCCGGCACCCTCGACGCTGTGGCAGTCGTTCTAGCGGGTGTCAACTCGTGTCTGGCGGCAACTGCTCGACCGGTCGGCGGCCAGATGCGATCCGGGCGAGCACAGTGCCCTGGATGCCACGTTTTTCGACCGTGAAGCGACATCCAGCCACTACGTCGATCGCTCGGATCGCCACATTCGAACGCTGAAAACGACGGCCCTGGTCGATACAGAGTCGTGTGCCGTCCTCGATATCCACTGTTCGGCACACTGGCCCCACGATACACAGGTAGGCCGTCGGGTGGCGCTGCGCAACACCGACGAGATCGAGAGTCTCGCCGGTGACAAGGGCTACGACGACCATTATCACGGAGTGATCGCTACGCCTTCCGTGGATTCAATAGAGCACGTCAGTTCAGAATATGCTGCACTCTCTTCGGGTGCAAAACCAACTTACACGGAATCGGGGAGCTCACGCTTCTCGGTACGAACGCAGTCCCGACACGGAAAGTCGCCGATGCACTCCGAACACTCCCCGTCGTCCGGCGTCGGTGTCTCGCTCTCTGCAGTGTCTGCCTCGGCACCGTCTACCATCGACGGGGTGACCTGTCCGCCGTCAGCGGCGACCGACTGTGACTCGGATCTGGCCGCGATCGCATCGAGCAGCGGCCGTCGAATCGCGACTGCAACGCGATGTTTGCACGCGCCTTCGTAGTTGGTGTCGTCTAGAACTCGTTCCCGCCCGTAAATATTGCACCGATCTATGACACCGCGAGGAATGAACTGAACGGGGCATTGAGTGCCTTCATCGGGCAATCTCGATATTTCCACCGGTCTGACGGAACCCAAATAGCCGTGGATATCGCCGTGACGGGGACAGGGATACGTGTCGCGATGTCTCTCTTCGGTAAGTGTTGAGCTCGGATTCGCCCGAACGGTGGTATCTATGAGTACTCCAGAATCACGGATAGATGTCGAACAGTTTGTCTCGAACTTTCTCGAGTTCCAGTACCGCGAGGTAATGATGGTCTTCGCGACGCTTGCTGTCGTGGCAGGGTCTATCGTCTTCTTCCCCGGATTCGATAATCTCGGCAAGGGCCTACAGGCCGATATTTCGCTTACACTGTTGGCGGCGTTCATTCTCGTTGCGGTTATCGCTGGCGTCGTCAAGGGGATGGTAGGCTTCGGCTATGCACTCATCACGACGCCCATCTTCGCTTCAGTGATCGATCCGACCTTCGCAGTCGTCGTCTTGGCTATCCCCCCGTGGATGATCAATATGTTCCAGATCGGAGAGACCAACACCGGTCTCTCCTTCATCCGCGAAGAATGGGTTCTCGTCTTTTTAGCTATCGTGGGCTCGGTAATCGGAGTCGCGTTCCTCGCCGAATTTAGCACGGGGCCGATCGTTCCGTTCCTCATCGGCCTCGTCATCTTTGGCTACGTCGTCTTCCAGGTGGTCCAGGACTTCGTCACCGTCGAAGAGACGCACAATCCGCTCGGACTCAGCGTCGCGGGGTTCCTCGAGGGATTCCTTCTGGCCGTCGCGAACCTCGGCCCGCTGCTCCCGGCATATTTCCACACCTTCGAGCGGGACACCGAACGGTACATCGGTGGCCTCTCGATGGTCCTCGGTGCCATTTTCACAGTTCGAATCATCCAGATGGCGTTGTTCACGGACCTGTTGACATCCTATCGGCTGTGGCTCGGGTCAGTGATCGCGGTCGTCACCATCGTCGGCCTTCTACTCGGGACGTACCTCCGCCGTCTCGAGGTCGACGAGGGGAAGTTCAACTGGTTCGTCGTCGCGTTGCTGTTCGTCATCTCACTCAATATCTTCCGGAATACGATTCCGGCGCTCTTCCTGTGAAACAGTCGTCTCCGACCCGATCGCCATTCCGCCGTCGACGGCCTTGACGCGGAGGATGAGTCTTCGAGGTTCGCACAACCGCAGTTGCCGAACTCCTCCGACTCGTCGCCGACCGCGACGGGCCCGACGTGAGCCCATCGGAGGTACCGACGGCACGTGTGTTCCGTCACGTTCTCCTGCAACCATTCGCTGTCGGCGACCCACCACCCCTCGTCCTCGTCGGGGTCGGTCTCCGGCGACCGGAATGAGGCGAGACTCGATCCGCCTGGTTCTCGACGGTAGCCGGGTCCGTCCCATTGCCATCGCGTCTCATCACGGATCCCATCAGTCGTCAGCCGCTGTCGGGGATCGGTCCAGTGCTGTCGGCCGACGCCGCTTCCGCTGATTCGAGTCACTTCTCCGCGTCCAAGGCGGCCATGCTACCGATACCCGCGGCGGTGACAGCCTGCTGGTACTCGCGGTCCATCACGTCACCGGCCGCAAAGACGCCGTCGTCTCGACGCTGTTGATCGACGCGGCGGTGAACGCCGTTCCGATATCCATCCCATCACGACAGGAAATTTGGTGATTTCGTTATAGAGACCAGCGGTACCCGCGAGGATGGGGAGCTCACTATTCATCTGACGACCACGCAGCTAGCGTAGCAACGACGAACGCAAGTATGAACCAAATGGTTAGTCCGGCGACGCTAGCGGCAGCGTTCGCAGCAGGGGTGCCAGTTGAGACGATTCCATCGACCGCTGTCGACAGAATCAACCCCCGGAATGCCCCGGTCGGACTCAGGGCAACCACGAGCCCAAGACTGTCGGCACCGACGATCCCGTGCACGAGGCCAAGGATGACCGCTGCGTCGATCCCGATGACAACTGCAAGCGTAGCCACCGTGGCAGCAGCAACGACGGTTCGGCGGGACCGGGCGAGCGAAGAGACGGCCATCGCGAGTGCGAGCGAGACGAGTGCGTAGGCAGCAGTCAGTGCGACGAACCGCACCAGATATACCGGTGAGTCGACTGTGGCGTGGGAGGCGAACACGCCCGTCGCCGGCTCTCGAAGGAAGGGGATCGATATCCCGAGCACAACCAGCGGCGCGAGGACTGCTGCGAGCAACCCGACTGCCCGACCGAGGAAGGTCCCGAGGACGTACGTCGACCGGTCGAGCGGGAACGTCCGGATCACGTCGAGTTCCCCGCTCCGAGCGTCCGCGAGAACGCTCCAGCTACCGAACCCGAACGCGACCAGCGGTACGAGCACCTCCACTGGCGTCAACAGGTCGAGCACGAGAGGGAGGTAGCCGCTCACCCCGCTTGCGACTGGGAGTCCGACTACGATGAAGCCGTAGACGACCGCCACTGCGAGATAGGTGCGAGTTCGAACGACCGTATCGAACGCGCGTTGAGCGACGGCCACGAGCGCTTGACCGCGGTCCCGGGTGGTACGATGGGTGGCATCTTGGTCGACTATTTTCGTCGGTGGCGATCCGGCTGTCTCCTGGGAATCACCGGTCGCCGACTCCTCACTCATCGGTCCCCTCCCAGGTCCCCGCTCGGACCGTCAGATCGCCGCTTTCTCCGTGAATGTACTGATTGATCGCGTGCGTCAGTGTCTCGGAACCGGTCTCGCGACGTAGCTCGTCGGGCGGAGCCGCGACCTGGATCGCTCCGTCGTCGAGCACGAGTACGGTGTCGCCGACCCGGTCGACGGTGCCCAGTTCGTGGGTCGCCAGCAGGACCGTCCGGCCGTCGTCGGCGAGGTCGCGGACGACAGACCCCACGTGTTCGGTCATCGTCGGGTCAAGGCCACTGGAGGGTTCGTCGAGCACGAGCACCGGGGGGTCGCCGATCGTCGCCACCGCGATGCCGAACAGGCGGGTCATCCCCCCTGACAGGGCTTCGACGGAGCGGTCGGCGACCGCTTCGAGCCCGACCCGACCCAGTACCGTTTCCGGGTCCACATCGACTCCGGCGAGGTCGCCGTAGAACGTCAGTGTCTCGGCGAGCGTGAACTGCGGGCGAAACGCCGGCGTCTGGGCCAGGTAGCCGACCGCACGGTCGCCGCCGACCGGGAGGGAGATGGACCCAGCGTCGGGCGTGAGGAGGCCGACCACCACGCGCAACAGCGTCGTCTTTCCGGACCCGTTCGGGCCGACCAGACAGGTGACTGTTCCACGCTCGGCGTCGAACGACACTGACGAGAGGACGTTTACGTCGCCGAACGACCGCGCGACGTCGTCGACCACGAGGACCCCGTCGCTCTCACCAGCCTCGCTCGTTTCTCTGCCGACCGACTCACCGGCGTCGCCGCTGTCCGCCTCCTCGGCGGCTCGTTTGCTCGTTTCAGCCTCACTCGGACTCGTCTCCGTCTCGGGTCGGTCTCTTTCACTCATAGGTTCCGTTTTGCACCTCCTGGAGTCGATCCGGGTGGACCGGCTCGGCACGCGGTGCGGTGTCGATGGCACCGCCCTCGCGGAGACCCGGTACGCTTCCGGCGACCGCACGGAGCAGCCGCAGTGCCGGCGCTCGCGAGAGCGTCGGCCCTCCCGGAGCGCGACTGCCGACCACGTCGACCCGCCCCGTCGGACGGAAGGCTCTGTCGACGGCCCCGTCCCCGTCGCGGTCGAGCCCCGGAACCGGCCCCCAGTAGTTGCCGCGCCTCTCCACTGTCCAGACGTGGACGGGGCCGCCCGATACGACTGCCGGCCGCTCGTTGCCCACCACGTCGTTACCGACCACGTCGTTGGTCGGCAGCAGCGTCACCGAACGGAGTCCGATCTCGTTCCCGGCCACGGTGTTGTTCGTCACGAGGGAGCGCGTCGATCCGAGGTTGAAACCGATTCGGTTCCCGGCGACGACGTTGTCGGTGAACAGAGACGTGTCACCGACAGCGAGGATCCCCGCCCGGTTGTCGACGGCGTCGTTGCCGACGATAGCGTTGTTCTCCGGCCGCGTCATCAGGACAACGGCACCCTTCGTCTCGCGGATCGTGTTGTTCGCCACGAGCAGGTCGGACGTGTACATCTCGTGGACACCGTAGCGCCCGCCGACGAGGCGATTGTCGCGGATCACGCTGCCGTGAGCGCGATGGGTGTAGACGCCATCGCGGCCGCCCCGGATCTCGCTGTCCTCGACGACGACGCGCGAGGAGATCGGTAACACCCCCATCGATCCCTCGGCGATGGTTTCGGCACCCCGGACGCTGAGATTCCGAACAACGGATCGGTCACTACGACGGAGGGCGACGCCAGTCGACACGGTGTCGATATGGACATCGGCGACCAGCGACTCGTTGGCCCCGACGAACCCGATCCCCGTATCACTCCGGGCGTAGACTAACGGTGTCGTGACGGGACCGTCGGCGTCCTCGGGGGGCGACCGGGACCCGACCGGACCGACCCCGGTGATCGACAACGACGTGACGGCGACGCGGTCGCTGCGAACCCGAACGACACTGCCGTTGCCGCCGCCGTCGAGTATCGTCTCCCGGCCCGCCCCTCGGATCGTCACCGGCTTTTCGACGGTGAGGTTCGCTTCGAAGCGACCGGGCGGCACCTGGACCGTCGTGTTCGGTGGCGCCGCGGCGACGGCCGCCGACAGGGTCGGGACGTCCTCGCCAACGACGATGGAGACCGGCCGCTCGCGGAGCCCCTGCCGGGCGTCGACGGTCCGGTTCGCCCACGTGGATCGACTCCGGACCGACTCGCGAAGAGTCCGGGCACCCACCCGGTCAGCGGGTCCGACCGCGCCGGGGAGCGTCCGCCACGAGACGATTCGACCGCCGTACTCGTCGGCAAACGCGCGTGCCGCGCTGCGCTCGGAGAACGGAACCGCAGTTGGGCCGGCCGCGACGGCCGCGCTGCTATCGACGACGTACACAGCCTCGTCCGCTCGAACCCACCCGACGGCGGGGTCTGTCCGCAGGTCGAGATAGCCGCCGTCGACGACCGATGGACCCGCCCCGGAGAAGTCAGTCACGAAGACGGCGAGCGGGTTACCGAACTGGCGACGGGCGGTCCCGCTCTCCAGCTGCGAGACGAGTGACTCGATGCCGTAGTATCCGACAACGTACTCGTACTGGCCGTAAAACACCTGTGCCCGCGGTATCTCGTAGCCACGGGCCTCGGCCGTCGCGACGTCGACACCGGTCATTCCCATGCGAAGCGTCTCTTCAAAATTGACCGGTTGCGCCTCGCCTCCACCGGACCCGACCAGGAATCCGGCACCACACAGCAGCACGACCGCGAACACGACGGCTCCAGCGATCTGTACGTCCATGCTCAAGCGCGACCGAGCTGGGCGATCGTCTCGCGGCTCACGTCGTCGAACCCGGCGAGCGACCCTCCGTACTCGTCGGCGAACGACTCGGCGTCACTCCGCTCCGAAAAGGCGATCAGGTCCCTGCCCATCGCCCCCTTGACCTCGGAACCGACGACGAACGATACCGACTCGGCATCGACGAACGCCGCGGCATCCGGGTGGGTGGAGATGACTAGATCCGCGCCTGCCTCCCTGACGGAGTAGTCGACGGCTGAGTAGTCAGTGACGTAGAACGCCTCGGTCTCCCAGCCGCGGTCGCGGCGTTGGAAGTCGTACTGGAACGCTTCCCAGGTGCTGTCGAACCGCGCCGGGTTATCGTGGCCGGAGGGTCGGCTGTCCGCATAAAATATCTCCGCGCTCGGCCCCGGGTGATTCGGGATCACCATCCCACACACGTCACACCGATCCTCGGTCGTTAGCCCGACTGGTTCGGGCGCCTCACCGGAGTCTGAACTCCCGCAACCCGCAAGGCCCGCCAGAGTGACTGCCCCACCAACGAGCAAGGGCCGGCGGCGACATCGAGTCGCATTGGACACCCTCTCGCCGTCGGGTTCCCGGCCCTCACGTTTTCCCGGAGTGCGAATTCGCTCCGTCCACGTTCGATGGATGTGCCCGCTCATGATTCGTGTGTCCCTCGTAGCTTTGAACCGGACGTGGTTAACCCCTCATCGGTCTGTCCCGGCACGGGAATCGGCGACAGATTGATATTTCTCTATGCTTCCAATACTACGACCAGTCTATCCCTCCCGGAACGTGCCAAGCGGGTTGGGGTTCACCGACTGCCCAGGAGGGAGTGTCCTCTGAGAGGACAAAATAATCTTATAAAAACGTGTTTCTCCGTTCTATGGGCCGGTATCCCAGTCCTGCACTGAGCGGTTCTCGGGGGCACACAGGTCCGACGATCGTTCCACGATACCCTGCCGGAGCATGAAGATCGATTGCCCGCCTCATTCGCGACCGCGATTCCCATCTGTCCGATTTACTAGTTGTGTAAAATTGTACGGGAATCACAACTGACCACTATTAAATATTGTAGTAGAGTACTCGAAACCGGGAACAGCGCCAACGCTTATCAGCGGAAGTTTTCAATCTCATGTCATGGCTCCCGCCCCACTACTCGGGCCCGTCTATCACGGCTGGGTAGCGTTCCTTTCACCGGAGCTTGCGAGTCGCGCTCAGTTCGGATGGACGATATCCGTGCATATCATCTTCGCATCACTCTCTATCGGTCTTGCACCGTTCATAATTTACTTCACGTGGAAGGATGTCCGGACCGACCAGGAGCGGTTCGCTCGATTGCGGTCGTTCTGGGTGAAAGTGTTCGCGGCCGGCTTCGTCATGGGGACGGTCACCGGGATCCCGATGAGCTTCCAGTTCGGGACGAATTTCCCGCGGTTCGCGGAGGTAGCCGGCGAACTGATCGGTGGTCCACTGGCTTTCGAGGCGAAGATGGCCTTTTTCCTCGAGGCCGTGTTCCTCGGTGTATTGCTGTACGGCCGCGATCGCGTCCGGGACAGGACGTACATTCTCTCGTCAGTACTGGTCGGCTTCGGGGCGTGGCTGTCGGGCTTCTGGATCCTGGTCGTCAACGCCTGGATGCAAACCCCACGGGGCTACGAGATGGTCACCCGAAACGGGGTGGAAGTCGCCAGGCTGGTCGACCCGGTCGCCGCGTTCCTCACTCCTCGAATGCCGTGGATGTACGTCCATATGATCAACGCATCGGTGATATCGGTCGCGCTGCTCGTCGGGGGCGTCTCGGCATATATCGTCTGGAAGCGCGAAACACAGGCCTGGAATACAGCACTGAAACTGGCCGTGATGCTCCTGCTCGTTTCTGCACCGCTCCAGGCCGTCCACGGTGACGCCTACGCCCGGCACGTCGAAGACACTCAGCCGCAGAAGTTCGCAGCGATGGAGGCCCACTACGAGACCGGCCGGGCGGACCTACATCTGCTCGCGTTCCCGAAGAGTCCCGACGCGATCACCGACCCCCGTGCCGAGAACCTGTTTACCGTGAGTCTCCCCGGAGTGGGGTCGTTCCTCGCCAGTGGGGGGGATTTCGATGCGGAGGTGGTCGGCTTGAACGAGTACGAGGAGAATCCGCCAGTGGCACTCGTGTTCTGGTCGTTCCGCATGATGGTCGGGCTCGGATTCCTGTTCATCGGATTGGCGCTGTGGGGCGGATATCTCACGTATCGCGGACGCCTCTCCGACAGCGACCGCTACCTGAAGACGATGGTCGCCGCATCCCCGTTCGGATACGCCGCGATGCTCACGGGGTGGTACGTCACCGAGATCGGCCGCCAACCGTGGGTTATTCAGGACGAGCTCAGAACCAGCGAAGCCGTCTCCGCGACGCTTTCCGGGGCGGAGGCGACCCTGACGCTGACCGGATTTGTCGTCGTTTACACGGGGCTGGTACTGACTGCGCTGTACATACTGAGATGGCTGATTCAGGACGAACTCCAAGAACTCGGAATCCGAGAGCCGAGTGACGACCGCTGGCACGGTCCCCTCCCGAGGGTGAGCGACGATGACTGAGTCTATGCTCCCGGTAAACGCCTATCTCGTCGAATCACTACCGGAGGTGTGGTTCGGTGTCGTGATGTTCACGCTGGGGATGTACGTCGTCCTCGACGGCTTCGATTTCGGAATCGGAATGTTGTATGCCACCCGTGAAGACGAGCGCGACCGAGAGACGTTCCTGTCGGCGTTCGGCCCGGTCTGGGACGCCAACGAGGTGTGGCTGGTCGCCTTCGGGACGACGCTATTAGCGGCGTTTCCCCGGGTATACTCCCGGTTGCTGGCGGATCACTACCTGCTCTCGATCGGACTCGTGCTCGCGTTGCTGTTCCGGGGACTCGGTCCGGAACTTCGCGAACAGCGGGACGACGAGCGATGGAAACGCTACTGTGACTACTCCTTCGTCGGCGGTAGCTTCCTTGCGCCGTTGCTGTTCGGGACCCTCGCCGGCCGCTGGGTGTTCGACGCTGCGACGCTGTCGCTTCCGGCGCTGTTGACCGGGATCGGTTTAGTCGCGGTTTCGGTCGTCACCGGTGCAGCGTTCCTGGCGGCCAAGAGTGAGCCAGCGCTGGCGTCGGAGCTGCGTGAGTACGGAGTCGTCGCAACGGTCGCGTACCTGGCTGGGGTGGCCGTTCTGTTGGTGACCGTTGTGGTGACCGACGCCGGCGGTGCTTCCGACGCAGTTCTCTCACTTCCCGTGGCCGCGGTCGTCGCTCTCTCGGTCGCTGCAGGGCTGGGCGGGAGCGTGCTGGCCGGACGGGGCGAGTATCGCGCCTGGCTGGCGAGCGCGTTGTCGCTGCCCGCGTTGCTGAGCGTGCTGATCGCAGTTCTGCTGTATCCGACGGTCTATCCGCCGACCGGGCTGACTGTCAGGGAGGCCGTCGTCTCGCCGCTGGCACTGAATCTCGTGACCGTCCTCGGCCTCCCCGTTCTGCTCCTGGTTCTCTGGTATTTCAAGTTCCTCTACGGCGTGTTCAGCGGCCCTATCGAAGGAGGGGGATACGGGAGCTGAGCGGGACGGCGACGGGATTCGGGAGACTCACCCAACGGTTGTATCGAATTCGTGGTGACGACGGAATGGAGCGGACGGCTGGTCTCGATCCGAGCGTTATCCGTGTACGCTGGCGGCAAAATACCGAAGTCACGACGCGGTGGTGACCTGACAAAGGCGATGTGCTACGGGACCGCCCACCGAGATTCTACGGCTGTAGAGGGTTCACCGCTCGCTTTTGTATGCCGAACCCGTACTCCGGACTATCTTCGATCAGATCCTATTCCCCACGGACGGGAGTGACGGGGCAGCGGTCGCTTTCGACCACGTACTGGACCTCGCGACGTACTACGACGCGACAGTCACCATCTTCAATGTCGTCGATACGACGCAGGATAGTGTCGTCCGTATCCAGAAAGAGGTGGTTGAGGGGCTCGAACAGGAGGGCAAGCAACTGGTCCGGGAGACGGCTGACCGAGAACGAGAGAGCGGGGTGGGGACCGTCACAGAAGTAATCCGGGGAGAACCGTACCGAGAAATCGTCGACTACGCCGAGACACGGGGAACGGACCTCGTGGTCATGCCGACGCACGGACGCCGGGGCCTCGAACGGTTTCTCCTCGGCAGTGCAACCGAACGGGTTGTTCGCCGATCAGACGTTCCTGTACTTACAGTTCGACCCGACGACGATGTCACGTCCTCCCATCCGTATGAGGACGTACTCGTCCCGACCGACGGAAGCTGAGTACGGACCGTCGATTCATAGAGCTATCCTCACGTGTATCGAGGAACACGATATCGACCTCGTCGTTGTCGGCACTCACGGACGAACGGGCCTCGACCGGTATCTGCTGGGGAGCGTCACTGATTACCTCGTTCGTACGTCGCCGATCCCGGTACTGACGGTCCGAGCCCCCGGGTCAGACACATGGTGGCGCCGGTCCAGTGAGCGATTTCGACAGCGTGATGTAGTTTCTCCGCGCTCCATCAACGGAATTAGAAGTTGTATATGCTCACTTCGAGCGACGACGACGGATGTCCCCCGATGGCTTGTCACCACCTCAGCTTCGGTGCCGGACTCTAGACGCCGACAACGAGAAGCACTAGTCCACTTACCACAACGATGCCGAGAACGATGGAAACGAGCCGTCCCAGTCGATAGGTACCCAGGGTCCACGCCAATGCAGCCTTGACCAGGGTGTTGGCGATAGCCGCAATAACGATTCCCGTGGTTGCGACCTGCGTCGAAACTGTTCCCTCTGCTGCGAGCTTGCTCAGCGTGATAGTCATCGCATCGACATCTGCCAGACCGGACAGGAACGCTGTGGCGTACACGCCTGACGTGCCGACCCACTCGTGTGCGTATTCCGAGACGAGGAGTACGACAGCGAAGATCACTCCGAAGAGAAGGGCTGGCCGGAGTCGAAACGGATTCTGTAACTCGCCGGGTTCGACGGTCTCGTCGGACGTGGTCCGCCAGTACAGCGCTCCAGCAGCAACTGCACCCACGACTGTCATGGTTCCCAGCGGGAGGACTGCACGTGAGAGTAGATTCGGGTTGACGACCGCGATCTCGACGAGTGCCCGGGGAAACATCACGATAGACGCAGTGACGACCGCAAACGCACAGACGTGGTACAGCGTCTCGTTTTGCTCGGTTTTCTCCGCCATCGTCACCGTCGTCGCCGTCGAGGAGACGAACCCACCGATAATTCCCGTTAGCGCGATGCTCTGCTCCGGTTCGAGGAACTGCCCGAGCACGTAAGCGACAAACCCGAGCCCGGTGACGAAAACGACCATCAACCAGACGAAACGCGGATTGAGCCCGTAGAGCACGTCGAGTGAGCGGTCCGGAAGCGCCGGTAGTACGACGAGGACGACGAGTATGAATTTGACGGAGGCCAGGCGTTCCGCCTCGTCGATCCGGTCCGCGAATTCGTGGATCGGATCTTTCACCGACAGGAGTACCGTGATGGCACCGCCGGCGACGATCGCGATAACTGCGCCGGTGTCGGATTGCATCGCTATCGCTCCGAGTAGCACGGTGAGAAGTGCGGCCATCAGCGTCGTCAGACCGATATCACGTTCGTACCAGATTTTCCCGGCGTATGCGACTGTGAGCGGGACGGCGAGCACACCGAGGGCAATTGAAAGTCCCGTCGGGAAGAACGATCCGACGATCCCCCCGTAGAGTGCGAACAGCGGAAATGTGCGACTCCCGGCAAACGTCCCGCCCGACTCGCTTTGCTCGCGTTCTAACCCGATAAGCGCACCGAGTCCAAAGCCGACGAAAAGATGTAAGAGGACCTCGACGAGTGGATCGGTTGCCGGATCGACCATTGTCTAGAGCGTCTCGGGAGTCCGATGTCAAACTACGGGTCGAATTCCGAGCATCGTCACGAGTCGGACGTTCCGAATCGCCGTCGGAATTCGCGCTCAAACTGCCCGACCACGAGAGGTAGGAGACTCATCCCGAACACGAGCAGCCACCCCTCGAACCCGATCGGGGTCGTGCTCAGTACCAGAGAGATGCCGGGCAAGTAGACTGCGCCGAAGAGGATCACTGATGACAGCCCCAGTGCACCCCAGACGTACAGGGTTTCCGTGACTTCGTTTCTGACGAGTCCGGACGTGACATCCCGGACGGTAATGGATGCACAGGATCACTTGTTCGAAGCGTTTGAACGCCGAGTCGTCGAGGATCCGCTGTGTCGGAACTCACGGAGCAAAACCCGAAGGGGGAGTCCTGTCGCCCAGTCGATACTCGATCGCGGTTATCGTCCCGCGCCAGTATGGTACGACGCCGTCAGTCGTCTCCCATCCCACCTCGGCTGTCGTCGGTATCGTCAGCCCGCCGCGCTCCTCGTAGTCCGCGTACTCGCCGACCCACGGTGCCGTCGCGTCCTCGTCCTGGCGATACCGGTCGGCGGTGAGTCGCATGACGTGCCCCTCCCCGTCGAAGTGGAAGGTCGCCGTCGCGGTCACGTCGGCGTCTCGGACGGTTGCTCGGGCGGTCCGGTCGTCGACGCCCTCCCATGTGACGCCGGCCGCCGGCAGGAGGGCGGTCGGGAACCACGGCGTCTCTGACAGGTACCGCTGGAGTTCCGCCTCGTTCATCCGCGGGTTCGGCCCCGCATTGGCGACGGGAACGGCACCGAGGAGGGTTGCCCGGAGCAAGCCGTTGCCCTCGACGTAGGCGTCGAGGACTCGCGCATTGACGAACGGGA